>JAYTUG010000035.1:0-11626 GCA_043744695.1 Gemmataceae bacterium | reverse complement strand
CAAACCACCCTCTCCCCGGCGGGGAGAGGGTCGGAAGGTCGCTTCGCCTTCTCGTTGATCCGATCCCTGTTAAGCGTCGAGGATTAGTCGTGCGAACCACCATTCTTGCGATCGTCGCGTTCGCCACGGCCGGTTGGCTGGCGGCTCAGACTCCGTCGGAACCCAAGATCGTGATTCAACCGCGACGAGCCGCCGACACGTTGGGAAAAGACTTCCCCGGATTTCTCGTCATTCGCCCAAGAAGCCAAGCGGCAACTGAAGAGCCGCCGCCAGTTCGCACGATTCCAAACAACCCGATGGTCGCCACGCAGCCGAACCCCGCGCCCGTCGAAAAGAAAGACGGCAAGATCGCCTTCGACTATTGGTTCGCGGCAGCAGTCGAAGGCGAACGGATCGGCTACCTCCACTGGACGGCCAGCGAAAGCCAGAAAGACGGTAAGAAATTCCTGCTCGGCGTCAAGCACCAGCACTTCACCGTGGATCGCTTCGGCCAGATCGTGACGCAGTTCGGCGAAGAGTCGACCGTCGAGACGCCCGAAGGCGAGGTACTCGTCACGTCCATGCGTCAAGGGCTCGGCAAGGATCAGGCTCTCGCCCTGAGCGGCGTCGTGGATGGCAAATCGCTGAAAGTCACGGGCGAAGGGGCGGCGAAAGAAGCGAGCAACGACATCCCGTGGCCGGGCGGCGTGACCGGCGTGGCCCGCGAGCCCGAACTCTTCCGCGAAGCGAAAATGAAACCGGGCGAGACCTTCGAGTACCTCACCTATGTGGCGCAGGTCAACCGCGTGATCAAAGTGACGGTGACGTTCGATGCTGAAGAATCGACATCGCTTTGGCCCAACACCCCGCCGCGGAAGCTCCGCCGTTACATCTCGCGAATGGAGCCCGTAGGCAAGTTCAAGCTTCCCGCGGCCACAACCTGGATGGATGTGGAATCGGGCGAGCCGCTGCGGGTCGAGTTCGACTTCCCGGGTCTCGGCGGTCGCGTCGTGTTCCTACGCACGACCAAAGATGCCGCGGTGGCCCCGGTCACAAACCCGGTGAAGTTGTTCAACGCTCAATCGATCCGGCTGAACGTGGAGATTCCGGGCGTCCACGCCAAGAATTCCATCGTGTACAAAGTGACCCTTCCGAAGGACGACGAGCCGGGGACGGCGTTCCCTTCGGAGCCTCGCCAAGAGATCAAGAACCTCAACGAGAAGGCGAAGACCTTCGAACTTCACGTGTCGGCGTCGCGCGGACCGAAGGCCGGCGCCAAGGCCGAGCCAGCCCCCAGCAAGGAGTTCCTCGGTAGCAGTTTCTTCATCAACTGGGACAATCCGCTGGTAAAAGGTCACGGTTTGAAGGCCGTGGCCGGGCTACCAGCTGGAGCCACCGATTGGGATAAGGCGAAGGCCGTGGAACGATGGGTGCGGCAGAACATGCAAGCCGTCGAATTCTCCCAGGCCATGGCTACCGCCGATAACGTCGCGAAAACGCTGAGCGGCGACTGCACCGAATACGCCATGCTCAGTGCCGCGATGTGCCGCTCCGTCGGCGTGCCGTCCCGCACGGTTCTCGGCCTGGTCTATGCTCCCGGACCTGGCGGCAAGCCGTTTCTGGCTTACCACATGTGGTTCGAGGTATATGCTGAAGGTCAGTGGCTCCCGCTGGATGCCACGCTGGGTCAGGGCGGAATCGGGCCGGGGCACGTGAAGATCGCCGATCATTCGTGGCACGAGGAACGAACCTTCGCTCCCCTGTTGCCCGTACTCCGCGTTCTGATGGCGAAACCCGCCTTCGAAGTCGTGAAGGTCAGCCCGTGACCCGACATGAAAATTGAGAAAAGCTGTGTGAATTCTGGATGAGCCCGATGGCATCCGGACTTTTGAGCGTCTATACTCGTGAAACCAAAAGCCAGCGAATCCACGGCCCGTCGATGCCCATCACCCTTGCTACTCGGACTCACGGACGCTCGACCACGGAGCAATTGAGCACTATTCCAGTCCCGGCTTCGGCCCGGTCCTGGCTGACGCGACTACTCGCAGGCGAAGTCGAACTTCCCGCCTTCGCTTCCGCTCCGCCATCGACTTTGCCCAACTCCGTATCCGAAACCGCAGCCATCGCTCGTGCCCTCGCCGCTCCCGAACTCTTCGTTCTCGAAGCGTCGGACCGTGCGGTTCGCGAAGCCGCATTGACCGCGCTCCTTCGAATTGCGGCGGAGCGCGGCGAACGCGTGCTGCTGCTTTCTCCCGACCCGATTGCCGCGGATCGACTCGTAGCAGCGCTCGCGGAACCGCGCACGATCCGCGTCGTGCGGGCCCTTGCGGACAACGAGAACCCCCATCGCTCCATACCCGTGGTCTCGCGATTGATTTCCTCGCAGGCTGGCACGGGGCGAGCCGATCAGATGAAGCGCGAGGCCTCGCTCGCGGTCACGACCCTGGAAGCGAAACGCGCGCGATTGGAACGGTCCACAGGCGTGCGGGCCCGCTTGGAGGCCATCGAGCGGGAGCGAGCAACCCTCGGGGAGCGACTGGCTTCGCTCGAGTCCGAGCTTCAAACCGAGTGGGATGCGAAGCGGGCGGCATCACTTGCGCCTGTAGACGCCGAACTCGCAAACCTCACCTCTCAGTTGTCGGCGAAGCGCTCGACTCTCGAAACTTCTGCCCGCGACCGGACCCCGACGCAGAAAAAGCTAGGCTTCTTCGCACGATTCTTCGGTGCGGGAAAGCCCGCTCCGGAGCCCACGGTCGAATTGCCGATTGGGGTCGATCCCGAACTTCAGGAGCTACTGGACCGCGAAGCGAAGGTCCGGGCCGAGCGCGAGGCGGTCGCGGCACAACTTACGGCCGCAGCCGACGCCGAGCGAGCGAATGATCTTGTGGCTCGCCGAGCCGCGATCGAGACTCGTCTGGCGGAACTCGATGTCGAGGCCGTCCGGCTCGATGCATCGGTGCGCGAATTCCAACCGCGACTCACGACATCGGACGATACTGTCGAGAACGGTGCTCCCTCGAAGTTGGCGCGGTCGGAACTGGAACGCGAACTCGCGGTCGCGCGCACGCGGTTGCAGGAACTGACATCAGCCGCCCCCGACCTCGCCCGACGGCTACTCGCGGAAACCCAGGTCGTGGTCGGAACGCCCGGTAGCCTCGAATCGGATTCCGTCTTCAAGGCGTTGAAGACCGCCCTACACCCCTTCGACTTGCTCGTTCTCGATCATGCGGAAGAACTCACCGAGCCCGCCTTCGAACACTTGTCGACACTCGCGACCCGCACGATTCTCGCCGGGGAGACTACAACTCCGACCGCTCCGCGCCCACAGTTAAATGGTCACGGACACCCGACGCGGCCGCGTTCCACGGCACCCTCACTCTTTTCGCGGCTCGCCCGTTTGCTCGACCACGAGCCCTGGCGGATCGAGGCCGGTCGACTCGTCCTTCGGCTCGTTCACCTGAGCGCCGAGGCTCGGCAAGGACTCTCGCGCGAACCCGTTCTCGATCATCCCGACGTGGAACTCGGCGTCTCCATCGGCGAGGGCGAGCCCGTCTTGGCCGAGATCGCATTCCCAGCCTCCACCTCGATCGTTGAAGCCAAAACGTTCCTCGTGTCGCAACTCGGCGAAGTCTTACTTCGCACCTGCGGCGAACGCACCTGGCATCGATCCGAAGAACGACTCACCGCGTCCTGGCCGATGGAAGAAGCCAATTCTGGCGAATGGATTAACTTGGAAGAGGGCGTCTGCGAGAAGGTCGCGGGGGCTGGCACCGCGGCCTTCACCGTGGCAGTCTCCTTCGAACTCGCGGCCGGCTGGACCGAATCGGCTGCCGAGGAATGGCTCGCTCGCCATACCACTTCGGCTTCCGCCAGCCGCTATGCCAATCTCGGTCGGTAAGGCCCTGTGCCCACTTCTCCCGCATACAATCACTTCCGGTTCGCATTCCAAAACCTGGAGGCCTTCCATGATTCGCTTCGTGCTTGCCCTCGCCTGGGAAGAAGCCCGACTCGAAGTGAACGCGTGAGGTCCGGTCATCGTGCTTCCCGCTACCACGCCCGATGAGTCTCATTCGCCTTCCCGAAGGCGGAGGTTCTTGCGCATCTCGGTGTTTTCGATCGTTCTCGTGCTGTGGACGTGGAAGCTGCTCGAGCCCTCTCCCGTGCCGGTCGAAATCAGCGAAGGACTGGCGAGGTTCGGGCTCCAGTTCGCGGCCGCAAAATCTCTGCACCTCTTTGTGTACGCGATCCTGACGATCCTCGCCATCACCCTTCCCGTACCGCGTCGCTGGCGTTATTTCCTGGTCGGGCTGCTCGTCTGGCACGGAGTCGCGACCGAGATCGGTCAGCGTTTCGTCCCCAACCGCACGGGCAGCATCCGCGACGTGCTCATCGATTGGTGCGGTATCGCCCTGGGCTGGATGTGGTGCCAGCGACGAGGCCGTTTGAAGGGCAAGTAGCCCGTTCGCACTCAAGGTGGTCGCGCCGGTACTTCGTTTCCGCTGCATATTTCGGCCTTTTTGGCGAACTTCCGGCCGAATTTCTTTTTCTTTTCAGTCCAATTGCTGCGTTTCCTCCATGAATCGTGGGGATTCGCATCACCTCAATCCGATTCCGGTGGTCGTGCTCCCGTCGTTCGCCCTGTCTTTCCCGCAGTTTCGTGTGGCCAGAGGTGGCCAAGCTCCAAGCGTTCGATGACTTGCAATCATGGGGTTTCGCGATAGGGTACGGGCGAACAGATACGTTCTGAGGTCCAGTACATTCCGGCTCGGGGAAGTCAACCGGAATCCGGCTCCGAGACTTTGTGAAATCGCCGCGACGACCGTTGACAGCCCCGCGTGACGTGGGACAATGCGGGTTGAGAACCTAGGTGGGCACGGCGTGCGAAAGCCACTGGACCTGATGTGACGGCCGGTAATGTTGGTGTTCCCGGTTTGATTTGCGCCTGGCGCGATGAGAACATTCTAATCGGCGCAAACCAATCATAAGTTCGGCGGCGGAGGCAAGCGATGGACGAAGACCAGCAGATTTTCGCCTACGAGCGGTATCTAGATCAGCGAAAGACACATTACGGCGTGGTCCGTGATGATCTGCCGTATAGCGCGAACCTAGAACTCATCGTGGCTCAGGTGAATCTTCAGTTCGGGACTAGGTTTTCGCATGGTGAAATCTACCAAGCCATCAGCCACATGGCGCGCAGACCCGATCTTCACGAGCGTGGTTTGCGTCGGGAGTCAGACGTACCCTTAGGTAGCCGCAGGTAACTTTGATCTACAAGTGCCAGGTGGAGAGTTTCAATGATGACGCACCGTGACCTTAATGCCTCTCAGAAAGACGTGCTCGCGAACCTGTACGCTAATGCCAGCTGTACATCGACTGATGATTTACCGTATACAGATGAGTTCGATCGTATTTATGATCAGTTCCTGGCGCAGACTGGTGTGGCGCTTGATCGTCACCACTTTTGGAAGGCGTTGAGTAACGCCCGCAAGGCCAGAAAGCTGGTTCGCAAGGAGCGTAAGGCAGCAACTCTCAGCACTCAAATCAAAGTCTCCACCGCTGTTCAGCAACAAAAGGCACAGCGGGTGGTTAAAGCGAAGATGCGAGCCCTCAGCGTCCGCCAGCCTTTTGCGGAACAGATCATGACAGGCGAAAAGCAGATCGAGTACCGCACCCAGCGGACTCATATCCGTGGTCGGGTCTACATTTACGCCTGCAAGACACCCGGCGATGCCGAGAGCTACACCGAGGCCGGCTACGACGTGGACGATTTGCCTAGCGGTGTATTGGTCGGCTCGGTTGATCTGGTGGACTGCACCGGTCAGGATGGCGACTTCGAATGGCATCTCGCAAACCCGAAAAGGTTACGGATGCGACTCGCGGTTGAGGGGATGCCCCAGCCTGGGTTCTTCTGGCCTTTTGGTCAGTGATTCCGCAGGGCAGGCTCCGAGTCGCTGCAGTAGACCGAGGCCACCGTGTCGGTTCTGATTGTTCATGGTGTCTATACCGGCCCCGGCCGCTGAGTTCATTAGTCCGGCATAGTGGAGATTTTCGATGGGTGACAATCTGATCGACTTCCGCGGTCGTAGTGTGATGCCTGGCTGGCCCGAGATGCTTGCTTCCTTTCAGCGGATGACACACGTCATGATCGGTGGTAAGCGATTTCAGCGCGTTCGATATGGCGAGGAAGACGACGATTACGGGGCAGGCGATCACCCGTGCCGTGATTGTGCGGCGATCGCGGGTGAGTTTCATGGGTTTTGCGTTATCGAGCGTTGCCCTTCGTGTGGCGGGCAGGCCAGCTCCTGCGAATGCGATTGCGACGATGAGACTGAGGAGCCGAACCCCGAGCCCAAGCCGCCGAAGGCGGGTAAGAAAGTGGCCCCTACCGCGGCCCAGAATGTCGGAGCCGCGCGGACGCCGAAGGCAGCTGCGGCCAATGGCAACGTGAATGAAGCCCGAAAAACGTTTGTCGGTAGCAACAAGAATCGACGTGAGCGCAAGATCGCACTGATAGAGGAGTTCGCACGGAAGGGCGCTAACCTCTGCGGCTGTGTCTTCTGCGGACTCAAGATTAGCTTCGCTAAGCGGTTCAGTGTCGAGGGTATCGAAGAGGACAAGATCATAAACACGAAAGCAGGTGGACGTTACCGAGTAGATAACCTACTACCGTCGTGCGGTTACTGCAGCATTTCGCGGGGGGAACACGACGCTCTCGAAACCATCCAGGCTAGCCAGTACGGGCAGAATCCCAACTTCGATAGGTCTACTACCACAAAACAGAAGCCGAAGGCGGGTGCGGGGAAGGCCGCTCGGATCAAGATGGAGCGGGCCGCAGCCTCGCCCAAGCGGAAAGCTGGTAATCCGAAGGCGACCGGAACCCGGAAACGGAAGGCGGCTGGGGAGAACCCCGCGTGACGAGGCGGGGAGGTAGTGTTTGTGGTCACTGCGTACGACCTCCGGGGCAAGCCGCTCCAGGCGTACCGGCGGAGGAAGCGACGATGAGTGAACCCCGATTTCCGGCCGGGTGGGATGCCGCCCGGGTGCAACGGCTAATCGACCAGCACGAGGCCATGTCCGAGGATGAATTGGCGGCCGAGGACGAGGCGGCAGTCGAGAGACGGCCGGGGCAAGCGGTCGTCACGGTGCCCGATGAACTACTGCCTGCCATCCGACAGCTCCTGGCTAGCCACAAGATCGCCGAACCTGCAAGGCGCGGCGCGAGTTCGACGTCGGCAGTGCCAGCCCATGACGGCGGCGGAGTTGGTGCGCGAGGCGCAATCGTGAGGCGCACTCTGTTACGCTCGCCAGCGTTTGCGCGGCACCTGCGGATCCCATAACGACACGCCGAGTTGGCAGCAAACCGAGACCTGCACCCCGTTACACCCGGCACATCAGTTCCCGTTGACCCAAAATGTGGTGCAAGCTATAGCGCGCGGTCGCGTTCCTCAGGCGGGAAGCCGTCCCGTCGGGAATGCTTGAGTCGCCGCACATCGCCCGAGGGTGTCCTCATGTTTCGCCGCTCGCGCCTCCTGGCGCTATTGCTCCTAATCGGTGGCGTCGCGGCTTGCTTCGGCGGCGTCTTCCTCCTCGCCAAACGCGAACCGGCCTTCTACCGCCAAGCCCCCGACCCGGATCAATTCGAAACCCGCGAACGCGCGGCCCATCTGATTACCCGCGTCCAAGACCTGAAGAACGAAATCCGCTCGCGGTCGGAATGGGGCGAGACCTTCACGGCCGAGGAACTCAATTGCTTCTTCGTGGACTATATGGGGCGTAAGGGCGGGTTCGCCTCGCTGCTTCCCGAGGGCGTGCATTCGCCCCGCGTCGCGATCGAAGGCGACCGTCTGAAGATCGGCTTCAAGTACGGCGAAGGGTTCTGGAGCAGCGTGGTTTGGGTCGAGTTGAAAGTGTGGCTCGTGAAGGATGAACCGAATGTGGTCGCGGTCGAAGTTTGCGACTTGCGAACGGGTAGCCTGCCGGTCGGTTCGCAGTCCGTACTCGACTCAATCGTGGAATCGGCCCGCGATTGGAACATCGAGGTGACGTGGTACCGCAACGGCTCGAACCCCGTGGGCTTGTTCAGATTCTTCGCGAACCAAGTGGGCCAAGCGGGTTCGCAGATTTTGACGTTGGATGTAGCGGATGGCAAGATCGCGGTTGCCGGCCGTTCCTCGAGCGATCATTCGCCGGTGGCAATGGGCGGTTTGAACCCGGTGTTCCGACCCGGCGAGTGAATTGCGAGTCGCCAACCCTCGGTCCGTTTTTCCAACAGTGCGAGGCCTAAGAGCCTCGAACCCTTCAGTTCCACCACCGCGCGGGTCGTTCCGTTCTCGATCCACTCGAACGTCCCGAAGTCCCAGCGCGTCGCACTCCCGCGATTGCCAGATAGCGGCCCCTCGAAGTCGAGATAAAGTAGCCGATGGTCGAAGTTCGCCTCGGCGGGAACGACTCGATCCATCTCGGGCTTTTCGAGCAACCGCCAGGCGCGGAGCACGCTCCCGGCTTCCAACAGGAGGTCCCAGTGCCGCGTTGGCCAGTCGTGTTCCAGAATCGTGAAACGGGGCACGGCGGCTCTCCGGAATGGCCTACGCCCGAGGGCGACACTTCGTTAAGATACGCCACTCAACGACATGACGACTTGAAGACTCAAAATGACTTGAAGACTCAAAAATGGCGAAGGGCGAGAAAAAAGGAGCGGACGGCGAGGAAGCGGAAGTGAACATCTGCCGCAATCGCCGGGCCACGCACGATTACGAAATCCACGAGCGGATCGAGTGCGGCATCGCGCTCGTCGGCACCGAGGTCAAGAGCCTCCGCGAGGGGCACGCCAACCTCGAAGATTCGTTCGCCCGCATCGATGGCCGCGAGGTGTTCCTGCACGGTGCCGAGATTCCCGAATACCTCTTCGGCAACCGGCTCAACCACAAGCCGAAGCGGATCCGCAAACTGCTGCTGCACCGCCGGGAGATCGACAAGTTCGCGGCCAAGGCGGAGGAACGCGGCTTCACGCTCGTGCCGCTGCGAATGTACTTCAAGGGCGGCATCGCGAAGGTCGAGATCGCCATCGCGAAAGGTAAGCAGACCCACGACAAGCGCGAGTCCTTGAAGAAGGCCGACGCCAAACGCGAGATCGACCGGGCCATGTCGGCGAGCAAGCGGAAGAAGAACTGAATGGCAACCCACGACCAAGGAGGGTCGCGGTGAGAGTGGCGGCGCTGGTCGAGGCTGAGGATCACGTTTGTTGCCGCTATCGGCTGGCGGTGTTTCGCGCGCACTTCGAAACGGCCGGGCACTCGCTCGAACTCTTCCCACTTCCACGTTCCCTCGTCGGTCGCTTGTCGCTCGGTCGCGATCTCGCATCGTACGATGCCGTCATTCTTCAGCGGAAACTCCTGCCTCGGGTCTCAGTGGCCTTGCTGCGCCGCCGGGTGAAGCGGCTCATCTTCGATTTCGACGACGCGGTGTGGCTGCGGGATTCGTACTCCGCAAAGGGATTCGACGATCCGCGCCGCGCGCGAAGGTTCCAGGCGACGGTGCGGGTCTGCGATCTCGTGGTTGCCGGCAATGAGTACCTCGCGGTCGAGGCGCGGAAGTGGGTCGAATCCCACCGCGTGACGATCATCCCGACCTGCGTGGACGTGGCGAAGTATCCCACTTCTGTTCCTCGCAACGCGGCTGGCTTGCAACTCGTCTGGGTCGGTTCGTCGAGCACGCTGCGAGGGCTGGAGCAATTCCTTCCCACGCTCTCGGCCATCGGGCGCGCCGTTCCCGGCACGCGGCTCAAACTCATCTGCGACCGCTTCATCGAGATACCCAGCTTGCCGGTCGATCGATGCCTCTGGAATGAAGCTTCGGAACCGGCTGAGATTGCCTCCGCCGATGTGGGCATCGGCTGGGTTCCCGACGATCCGTGGAGCCGCGGCAAGTGCGGCCTCAAGGTGCTCCAGTATCAGGCCGCGGGTCTGCCCGTCGTGGCAAACCCCGTCGGCGTGCAGGCCGACTTCGTTCATAACGGCATCACCGGCTTCCAGGCCACGACCACCGAAGAATGGGTGAACGCGATCCGCCACCTCGCGGCGAACGAATCGGCACGAAGGGTCATGGGCCAAGAATGCCGGCGGCAGGTGGAAGCGGGGTTCAGCATCGAGGCAGGTGCCGCGATGTGGAAAGACGTGTTGCAGCCGCTTGCGGCTTAGCGAGAACGATGTTCAGCCATTTCCTGCGAAAGCTCGGTCTGCTCGGATCGGTGAAGGCCGACGGGAGCCGCACGTACCGGCTCGGTGGCCGCAAGTGGCGGCTCGCCCCGAACGCCACGACCGTCTTCGGGCCAGGCGGCCCCGACCTCGACCGGTGGCTCGCGGATGGCTCGGCTCAGGTCGTGAAGACCGGTTCGCACCGCACCGTCTATCGCGTGGCGCTGCCCGGCGGCACGATCTACGTCAAGCATTGTCGCATCAGCGGGAGCCGGGCCTGGGTTCGCGAGGTGCTTCGCCCGCCGAAGGCTCGCCTTGAGTTCGAGAATCTGGTCGCACTTCAAGCGCGCGGTATCGCCGCCGTCGTGCCGCTCGCCTGGGGTTCGACCGACTCGCGATGGCCGGGCGAAAGCTATCTCATCACGCGAAGTTTGGAAGGTGCCGTTCCGTTTCTGACCTTCCTGGAAGACCCTTGCTTACGCGTCGGGCTCGTGGCAGAAACTCTCGGCCACTTCTTCGCCAAACTCCACGATGCGGGCATCGCTCATCCCGACCCGCACCCGGGGAACCTGCTCGTCGAGACATCCGCGACCGGCCAGCCGGTTTTCTCGCTGATCGATCTCCACGCAATTCGCATGTCGGGGCCGCTCACCTGGGCCGAGAGTCGTGCGAACCTGGTGCTGTTCAATCGCTGGTTTCAACTCCGCGCGTGCCGCACGGATCGCCTGCGCTTTTGGCACGCCTACCGTCTCGCGCGCACGACCTTGCCACCCGCCGGGAAGCACGTGCTCGCCGAGCAGGCGCGAGAACTTGAACGCGGCACTGCGGCCTCGAACCTCCGCTTCTGGGCGAGCCGATTGCCGCGGTGTCTGGGGACAAACCGGTACTTCCGCAAGGTGAAGGCCGGCGCGATCCGCGGCCACGCTGTCGCCGATTTACCCGAGTTGTTGCTCGCGGAGTTGCTGACGAATCCGGACTCATTCTTCGACCGACCCGACTCGCGAATTCTCAAAGACTCGCGGACCTCGAAGGTTGCCGCGATCTCGGTTGGCTCCCGGCAACTGATTCTGAAGCGCGTCAACGTGCGCCACTGGTCTGAACCGCTGAAGAACCGGCTGCGGTGCTCGGCTCTGCTGCGGTCGTGGATCAACGGCCATACCTTGCGCGATCGGTGGTTGCCGACACCGCGTCCGCTCGCCGTGCTGCACCGTTTTCGGTTCGGGATGCCGGCGGAAGGATACCTGCTCACGGAATTGGTGCAGGGAGCAGGGGAGTTAATCGCGAAGCCGCAAGCGGCGGATCGGCTCGCCCGCACGCTTCGCGCCATGCACGATCGGAACGTTTCGCATCGCGATTTGAAGGCGTCCAACATTCTCCTCGAACGCGGCGAGTCGCCCGTGCTCATCGACTTGGTTGGCGTTCGCGTCGGTCGCCCGGTCGGGTTCCGCCAGCGT
>JAYTUG010000034.1:0-11668 GCA_043744695.1 Gemmataceae bacterium | reverse complement strand
GTGTTGACGGGTTCGACTTGGCGGAGAGTTGAGCCGTGGAAGCGTAACTTCCCGTTGGCGAAGTGCAAGCGAGCGCGCAAACCATGTAACGCACCCCGCGGGGTGTTGGCGGGAAGAAGAACGGTCGATACTCAATTCTTCAAAACAACCCGGTTTCAAGTCTCATCCGCCGTCGAGCTCACCCCAGAGGCTCGACAGGAGATTCGCGACCGGAGCGCCACGAGCACGGCAAAGGCGTCGGCACCGCGACGGCTTCGCCGGCGAGGGCACTCAACCCGAGTGCGGTTGTGGCGGGTCGATCAAGCCGGAGCTCATTTCGTCCATCGCGTGAATTCTTGCGGCGCGTGGAAACTGGAGAGGGAGAGAGAATTGTCGTGTTAAAGCAGAGGGTTTCGCGGAGCTGCTCAATTTTGCGTTATGAGCTCAGTCGCTTGGGTAATTTGAGTAAAATGGGGAATTTTGAACGGATTTCCGGATTAATCCTTGCGACTTGCTCCCAGCTCCCTTAGCATTCCGTTCAGAACGGAAATTCTACCTCAACTGGGCACCATTTCTTCGCCGGCCTCAAGGCCGCGAGAAGTGACAATCCCGAACTACCTACTCGATTCGCACCCGGAGATGTACCAATGTTGCCCATCGCCCGATTTTTCAAGTTTCGCCGCCCGGTTGGAACGATTCGCCGTACACCTACGACGACGCGGACCCGCCTTTCGTTTGAAGATCTCGAAAATCGAACCACGCCGACCATCACGAACATCACGGTCCTCGGGATCAATCCGACCGAAGGCACGCCTTTCGGAACGCCCGGCTCGCCTCAGACCGTCGCACAATTCACGGTTGATAACTATCTCGGGACCGATGCCTCGAATCAGTACAGCTCCACCATTCATTGGGGCGACGGCGACATCTCGTCCGGCCTCGGTGGGCTCACGATCAGCTTCCAGAACCCCATCGGTAACGGTGGGGCGGTGTATCGCGTCTCCAGCTACCATACCTATTCGGACGCGAGCCCCGTTGCCAATCCCTATTCGCTGGCAGTCGATGTTTACGACAGCTCGAATCAGGGCACGACGCAATCGTCGAGTACCCTGATCACGGTGAACGATCGCCCACTGACGCAATCGGCACTCCCGACGATCAACGCCGTGGTGGGTTCGCCGCTTACGAACGTGGACGTGGCCGACTTCACGGATGCAAACCCGCTTTCCGATGCGAGCGATTTCACGGCGACGATTCAGTGGGGCAGTCCGAGCCAGAGTACGAGCGGCACCGTGATCCGCGACTTCGGCGGCGTCTACCACGTACTCGGCTCGCACACGTACGATGCCTCCGCCTCGCCCAGCTCCGCTATTACCGTGACGGTGCGGCATGTGACCGAGACCGTGACGATGAACACGTCGGCGACTGTGACTCAGGCCGCCGTGGTGCCGACTGCCGTTCCGGTGACGATTTTGGATGGTGCGACGACCATCGCGGCGGGCACCGCAGTGGGTTCGTTCACGGACGCTGGCGGCGCGCGGCCGGTCGCCAGCTATTCCGCGACCGTCCAGTTCCCCGGTTCGCTCACGCCGACCTCGCTCACGGTCGTTCAGATTGGTACCACGAATTCTTATACGCTCACCACGGCCGCCGCGACGAATCTGATCGTCCCAGCTGAAGTCGGCGTCTCGAACTACACGCTGACCGTGACTCCACTCAACGGAGCGGCGACCTCGGCCACGGGCTCGTTGATCGTGAACGATGCGGCCCTCACGCTGGTCTCCACGGCGAACAACCTCGCTCCGGTGGAAGGGACGCGGCTTGCGAACGTCCCGCTGCTCGCCTTCACCGATGCGAACGCCACGGGAGCGGTCGGCGATTTCGCGGCTTCCATCGACTGGGGCGATGGTTCGCCGAGTTCCGAAGGAACGCTCTCGCAACCTGGCGGTGCGGGAATGCCATTCACGGTGTCCGGTTCGCACATCTACTACGAAGAAACCGCGACCGGCGTGACGTATCAGGTCACGGTTCGCGTGAAGGACAAGGGCGGCTCGCAGGTCTCGGGTCAGACCTCGGCGTTCTCGGTCTCGGATGCCGCGCTCGGGAATCCGGTTGCCATTCCGGTAACCGGAACGACCGGCCAAGCGCTTTCGGTCGTCCCGGTCGGACTGTTCACGGATAACAACCCGTACGGCAGCGCGAACGACTTCACGGCGACGATCAACTGGGGCGATGGCACTCCGACCTCGACCGGATTCGCGACGCTCGTTGGAGGCAGTACGACTTCGGCCGTCTTCAGCATTTCCGGCAACCACGTATATGCGACGGCCGGGACCTTCAACATCTCGGTATCCGTGGTGGATACAGGCAATGTGGATGGCGGCGGTGGCTTGAACTTCACGACGACCGCAACGATTGCGGCCACGCCGATTTCGGGTGCCGTCAACCCCGTGGTGGCGACCGAAGGAATCGCCACGGCGAACAACCTCGTGGTTGCGACCTTCCACGATGCGGCCGCGACCGGGACCACGACGTTTAACGTTTCCTTGAACTGGGGCGACGGCACTGCTCTGAGTACCACGGGCCTCGGAAGCTTGGCGGTGGTGGCGACCGGCGGCGGAAACTACATCGTCCGAGCCACGCCGCACACGTACGCGGATACCGGTACTTATGTCGTCACGGCGACGATCGGCGATAGCGTCGGTTCCGGACCGATCAGCCCGGCGAACCTCGCCGTCGTCCGCGACGCCGCTCTCACCGCGACAAGCGGCGGACCATTCACCGTGGTTGAAGGTACGCTGCTGACGGCCGCGAACGCCAACCCGCTGATTACCTTCATCGACGCGAACCCGACCGGAGCGACCGCGGACTTCACCGCGACGATCAACTGGGGGGATGGCACGAGCGGCACCGGAACGATCACGCAACCCGGCGTCCCGAACACCGCGTTCAACGTGACGGGCTCGCACACCTACACCGCGAACGGCAGCTACACGATCACCGTTTCCGTACTGGACGTGGATGGAAGCAGAGCGACTGCAACGGCGGGGGTCACGGCAACTCCGACCGTGCTAACGGCCGGTCCGGCGATCACCTTCAACGGCAACCAAGATACTCCGACCGGAACGGTCGAGGTCGCGACCTTCACTTCGGGCAACTCCTTCGATACGGCCAGCCTTTACTTCGCGACGATCGCGTGGGGCGATGGCACGGCTCCGAGCGCGGGTCAGATCGTCCGCGATGCCGGGGGCGCGTTCCACGTCAGCGGCGTTCACACTTACTCCACGGCCGGCACGTTCAACGCGACCGTCCTCGTTTCGGGTGGCGGCGGCGCTTCGCTCAACGTCAACGCCACGGCCATCATCGCGGCCGCTCCGATCAACGGTGCCGTCAATCCGATTGTGGCGGTTGAGGGGAACGCCACAGCGAACAACCTCGTGGTCGCCACCTTCAGCGATCCGGGCGCGAGCGGCACCACGACCTTCACCGTCTCCTTCAACTGGGGCGACGGCACGGCTGCGAGCATGACGGGCGGCGGAGGCCTGACGGTGGTGCCTACCGGCGGCGGAAACTACGTCGTGCGAGCGACTCCGCACACGTACCTCAATGTCGGAACCTACGTGGTCACGGCGACGATCGCGGACAGCGACGGGGCCGGGCCGATCAGCCCCGCCAACCTCGCGACCGTTTCCGACGCACCGCTGACGGCCACCAACGGCGGACCCTTCACCGTGGTCGAAGGTGCCCTGCTCACTTCCCTGAACGCGAATCCGATCATCACGTTCCGCGATGCGAATCCGGCAGGTTCAATCGCCGACTACACCGCTTCGATCAACTGGGGCGATGGCACGACCGGCATCGGTACGATCACGCAACTCGGCGGCCCGAACACGATCTTCAACGTGATCGGATCGCACACGTTCAAGAAGACCGGAACTTACACGGTCGCGGTGTCGATTCGCGATAAGGACGGCAGCAGCACTTCAGCGACTGCGACGGTCACCGCCACGATGGCCGCCCACTTGGCGGGCCCCGTCTCGAACTTCAACGGCGTTCAGAACACGCCGATCGTCAACGTCGGCGTGACGACCTTTACCTCGGGCAACCCCTTCGATACCGCCAGCCTCTACGTAGCGACGATCAACTGGGGCGACGGCTCGACCGCGACCGCGGGCAGCATTTCGCAGGATGCCGCGGGCATCTTCCACGTGATCGGCACGCACACGTACACTTCGGCTGGAACGTTCAATCCGAGCGTTGTGATCGCCGAGGGCGACCCGGTCGTCGTGCTCACCATCAACAACACCGGCACGGCGACGATTTCCTCGACGCCCATTCTGGTTTCTTCAGTGGACATTCACGGTATCGAAGGCGTCGCGCTGCCGAACGCTCAAAACGCGACGAACGGCACGGTGGTCGCCACGTTCGTGGACCTCGGCACGGCCGCTCCGCTGTCGGCTTACACGGCTCAGATCATCTGGGGGAACGGCCAGACCACTGCTGGCACGATCTTGCAGGACGGCCCGAACTTCACCGTGATCGCACCGATGAATCCGTTGATCATCTATCCGGACACGGGCAACTTTACGGCCCGCGTGACGGTCACGAAGCAGACGAGCGGTGGTCCCGGCTTCTTCCAGGCTTTCGCGATCGACTCCGTTGCGATCGCCGATGCACCTCTGACAGCGGTTGCGCCACAACCGGTCGTCAACGGTTTCCAGCAGACTCCGTTCTTGGCGGTTCCGGTGGCTCGGTTCCTCGATGGCAACCCGACGGCTCCGCTGAGCGATTTCTCGGCGACGATCGACTGGGGCGATGGCTCGCCGCAATCCGCGGGTACCATCACGCAGCCGGGCGGCGTCGGCACCGCGTTCACTGTCGTCGGCAACCATACCTATGCGAACCCGACCACGGTTCAGCCGTACGCGATTACCGTCCTCATCAACGATGTGGATGGAGCGTCGCTGCGCACGAACACGACGGCGAACATCCAGGCTTCGACGATCACCGGCACGCCGGTCACGATCAACGGAGTGGAAGCTCAGGTTCTCTCCGGCGTGGTCGTCGCTTACTTCCACGACACGGGTATTGCGGGACCGTTGAGCAGTTATTCCGCGACGATCAATTGGGGAACCGGATTGGCTGGCTCGACCACGATCGGCCAAATCGTGCAACTGGGCGGCAACGATTTCCAGGTTCAGGGAACGTACACCTATCCGTCCGCAAACGTGACCCCCGGCAACCCGTACTCGGTGACGGTTTCGATCAACCACAACGGGGCACTGGCGACCGTGGTGACGAGCCAAGCGAACATCGCCGATGCTCCGATCACGGGAGTGGCCGTGCCGATCTTCGCGGTCGAAGGTGCGGCTTACGCTGGTACCGTCGGTTTCTTCACCTCGGCCAATGCGGCCGACACTGCGGCCAAGTTCTCCGCGACGATTACATGGGGCGATGGCTTCACGACTGCCGGCAAGATCGTCCCGAACGGGTCGAGCTTCCTGGTGACGGGTGCCGACCCCATCTCGGGTATGGGCCACGCCTATCGCGAGGAAGGCACTTTCGCCTACAGCATCACCGTCACGAGCGTCGATGGCTCGACGTTGACGGCCTTCCAGATCGCAACCGTGCAAGATGCCGCTCTGACTTCCATGGGCCGGACGCTCGGCGTCGCGCCGGTCATCTTCGAATATCCGGCGTTCAATGGGATCGTAGCGGACTTCACCGATGCGAACCCGTTCGAATTCGGGACCGACCAGCACATCGCCACCATCTTCTGGGGCGACGGCGTGACTTCGACGGGCACCATCGCTCAATTGGCCACTGCACCAGGAGCGCCCACCAAGTTCACGGTCAGCGGAAACCACCAGTACAACCCTGGTTTCTATCAGGTGACCATCGTGGTCCGCGATCTGGGCGGCAGCACGACCACGACGCTCACTTCGATCACGATCACGGATTCGCTGCTGACCGCGGGGGCTCCGATCGCCTTGAGCGTGATTGAAGGCAAGCCGTTCACGGCTCAGGTCGCGACCTTCACGGATGCCAACGCACTCGGCACGATCGGCGAGTTCTCCGCGACCATCGCTTGGGGCGACGGATCCACTTCGTCCTCCATCATCGGTCAGAACGCGGCCGGCGTCTTCACAGTAACGGGAACCCACACCTACACGACTTTCACGCCTGCTGGTATGCCCAATTCGGTGGTCGTGTCGATCCGATCGATCCATGGAGCCACCGCGAACGTCACGAGTACCGCGACGGTCACGGATGCCCCGCTCACCTCCGTCGGTACGACCATTACCGGAATCGAAGGTAATGCGACCGGGAACGCGCTTATCGCCACGTTTACGGACTCGAATCCATTCTCGATGCTGAGCGATTTCACGACGGGCGGCGGCGTGGTGACGGTGGACTGGGGCGATGGCACGGCGCTGTTCACGGCGTCGGCGGCCAGCATCACGAGTGTGGGTTCGCCGAGCGGCGTGACCTACAGCGTCCGCACCGCTCACACGTATGCGGAAACGGGCATTTATCAGATCGTGACGACGATTCGCGACAACGGCGGTGCCGCAACCATCGCCAGCAGCGTAGCGAACATCGCGGACGCCGCGCTCACTCGTGCCGCCGTTCAGCCGACGATTGCGGGAACGGAAGGCCAAACCTTCACGGGCACGGTCTTCACGTTCCTGGATGCGAACCCGCTGGCACCGATCTCCGATTTCAGCGCCGAGATCAACTGGGGCGATGGCCGCATCGATGCGGGCACCATCACCCAGCCGGGCGTAGTGGGCACGCCATTCAACGTGGTCGGTTCGCACCTTTTCCCAGATAGCGGCACATTCACGCTCGGCGTAACGGTCTTCGACCACGACGGTTCGACGGTCGCTTACTCCACGTCGGTGACGATCGTGAACGTGCCGCCGACGGCGACGATCTCGAACACCGGCCCGGTGAACGAGAACAGCCCCGTGACCGTGAGCCTGACCAATCCGCTCGATCCATCCCCTGCGGATACGTCGGCCGGCTTCCGCTATAGCTTCGCGACCCTGCCTGCGGGGCTGGCGGGGAGCTACATCGCGGCACTGCCCAGTTCGTCGGCACAGTTCACTTTCCCAGACGGGCTCGTGCCGGCCGTGGGAACGACGGTGTACGGTCGCATCTTCGACAAGGATGGCGGGTTCACCGACTACCAGACGGTCGTCACGGTGAACAACGTGGCTCCGACCGCGACGCTGAGCGTCGTGGGGACTTTGATTCCGGGTCAGCCGGTGAACGTCACCTTTACGAATCCGTTCGATCCCTCGCCGGTGGATACGACGGCAGGGTTCCGCTACAGTTTCGATCTGGGAACCGGGGTCTTCGGAGCGATCGGGAACTCCCCGACGGCGGTCTTCATCCCGCCCGGGCCGGGAACCTACGTGATCCGCGGCCGGATTTACGATAAAGATGGAAGCTTTACCGAGTACGTGGCCAGTGCGCCGTCAGGCAATCCGGGGGTCAACGTTGTGGTTCCCAACGTCGATCAGTTCGCCATCGGTGCCGGTGCGACCGGTGGACCCATCGTTCACGTCTACAGCGCGTCGGACAATCGGAACGTCGCCAACTTCACGGCGTACGAACCGTCCTTCCGCGGTGGCGTACTCGTCGCGGTCGGCGATGTCAACGGCGACGGAATCCCGGACATCGTCACGGGAACCGGCCCCGGTGGTGGGCCGGTCGTGAAAGTGTTCGACGGCAAGACCTACGCGGAAATCGCGAGCTTCTTCGCCTACGAAAGCAGCTTCCGCGGCGGCGTCCTCGTCGCCGTCGGCGATGTCGATGGCGACGGGCGCGCCGAGATCATCACGGGAACCGGAGTCGGTGGCGGTCCCGTCGTGAAGGTCTGGAACGCCTCCACGCAGACTCTGCTCTCGAGCTTCGCGGCCTACGATATCTCCGCTCGGGGCGGCGTGTTCGTGGCCGCGGCCAACGTACTCGGAGACGCCCGCAAGGAGATCATCACGGGTGCGGGGGCCGGCGGTGGCCCACACGTCAAGGTCTTCAACGCAAGCGGCGGTATGCTGCAGAGCTTCTTCGCGTACGATCCGTCCTTCAATGGCGGTGTGACCGTCTCGGGTGGCGATCTCTACGGCTCGGGCCACGCCAACATCGTGACGGGCACGGGCCCCGGCGGCGATGCCAACCTCCGCATCTTCAACACGAGCTCGAGCGGGTTGATCGTCAGCGAATTCGTCTTCGGTCCGGACAAGGTTACGGGACAGCCATTGCGGAACGGATTCACAGTGAGTGCGAGCCACGTCGGCGGGCCGAACGGGAGGCCGATCATTCTCGCGGGCGCAGGCCCCGATTACGGTCCGACCGTTCGCGTACTCGATGGCGTTACCCTCGATTTCATCGCCGAGATTCTGCCGTTTGAAGACGGCTTCAACGGCGGTGCCTACGTCGGTTGATCGGGATCTCGAATTCGGCCCCGTCGCATCCCAATTGGAGTGCGGCGGGGCTTTTCGAGGAGTGTTGCCGCCCGAACGCACGCTTCCTATTTGAGCTCGGCTCGTTCGCTTCAAAGCGGGGTTAATTCGGCTTCCACGCGAATCCCGAATTCATTCCCGCTGCCTATTTCACGATTTCTCGCGCGCGTGCCGTTCTAAGGCTTCACATCCGTAAAAATGCAAGGTAGACTGCCTTCCCCTTGATCGGTCCTCGTTTGGGAAATGGTTCCGTTGCGCGCGAGGGTTTGCGCCGACGGCGGGAGAATGAAATATGTTGCGGAGTTTGTGGCAGTTACCGGTGCTGCTCCTAGAAGCCGTACTGACGGGGAAGGCGATTCGCCGACGCAATCGACCGCGCCAGCGAGTTCGCCGGGTTCCGTTCGGCTCTTACTTCGAAGAGATGGAAGATCGAACCCTGCTGTCCGTCTCCTCCTCGCTGAATGCGGGGGTTCTCGACGTTGCACTCACTGCTTCCGGCGATACGGCAACGCTTTCCGTTATCGGTTCGAACATCGACGTCTTCGATGGCTCGGTTCACGTTGCCTACCCCACCGGTTCCGTTTCGACCATTTCCGCTCGCGGAGCCGTTGCAGTCGTCGGCGAATCGGTCGTCCTCGATAGCGCGGTAAGTCTCACCAACACGCTTTCGGTTTCCGATGTCTCGTATGCCACCGTTAAGGGGCAGTATTCCGCGAAGTCCGTGAACATCGCTTCGACGCTAATCGACGTGCGGCCGGGCTCCTCGCTCGTGGCCACGGCTGGGGATGTAAACCTCACGGCATCCGATTTACAAACTGGCGTGAGTTCGCTTTTCGGTACGAAGATCGCAGCGGTGGCCGGCGCGACTATCACCGTAACGGGCGCGACTCTCCAAGGAACGAACGTCGCGATCGCGGCCACTTCCTCCGCGACCGCAAACTCGACCGGTGCATTCGACTCCGGCAAGCAAGCCAACGTTGCGTTCATCGATGCGACTTCCAGTTCGCTCGTCAGCATCTCGGGTGCTTCGCAGATTACGGCCACGGGCAATATTTCGATCGACTCGAACTCGACGATCGCGGCAAGTGCGATAGTCGGTGCCTACGGTAGCGCGAGCCTCGATGCCGCACTTACTGCCGTTAGAGCCACGGGCTCCGCCATCGCGAGCATCTCGGGCTCCACGTCGATCACCGCCGCGGGAAGCTTCGCCCTCGCATCCAAGAACATCGTGAACGTGACCAATGCCGTGGATGGCACCGCCGGCGGCAGCACGGCCGTGGGCGGAACGGCCGCGGTGTCGATCGTTCGCGAAACGGCCGACGCCCACGTCGATGGCAGCGTCGCGATTCGAGCCGCGAGCATCGCCGTCGGTGCCACTTCGACCGACGCCGTGAACACTTCCGCCAAGTCCACCTCGAAGGGTGCAACCCAGAACGATAGCTCGACGCAGCAAAACCTCACCGATTACAACGCGAAGACGAGCAGCGGTTCGGTCACCGTCGCGGGTGCGCTCGCGGTGACCGACCTCAAACGCAACGCCAAGGCTTACCTCGCGACCACCGGCCCGATCGTTTCCACCGGCAACTTGTCCGTGAACTCGGCCGCCACCAGCGCGGCATCGGCTCAGGCCGATGGCGGCTCCACCTCGGGAACGACCGGCGTCGGCGTCGCGGTCGCGATTAATCTCGTGAAGGCCGACAACGTCGCCTACGTCTCGGGAAATGCGAATCTCACCGCGCCCAACATTGCGATCTCCACTTCGAATTCCAACGCGGGAACCAGCACCTACTTGGCCAAGGCCACGTCGGGTGCCGGAGCCTCGAACGTCGGCGTCGCCGGTTCGTTGGCCATCGACATCGTCAGCGATTCTTCCTCCGCAACGATTCCCACTGGATCGAACGTCGCAGCCAACGGTGCCCTGACCATCGCGGCGAAAAACACCACCTCGAACACGGCACTCGCTCAACCCACCGCTCAGGGCTCGACCGCGGGTAAACTCGGCATCGGTGCGTCCGTCGCGTTGAGCGTGGTGAACCCGACCACTCGCGCCGAAATCGAAGATTCCGCCGCCCTCACGAACGCCCAAGATCTGAGCCTCTCCGCACTCGGAACGCATTCCGTCACGACCACGGCCATCAATGGAGCTACCGCAACCGGCGGTACGGCCGTCGGCATCTCCGCCGCAGTGGCGGTCGTCAACAGTTCGACCACGGCCCGCCTCGGCACCGGCTCTAGCCCCCTCTCCATTGCCGGTGCCCTTTCCCTTCAAGCGATCCACGAGGACAACGTCTCCACCCAAGCCGATGCCACCACGGCCGGCAATAGTGCGGCCGGCATCTCGCTCGCTCTCAACGTCGCCAACGATTCGGCCACCGCGACCACCGCAAGGTCCGTCACCGCGACCAAAGCCGTCGCATTCCTGGCATCTTCTTACTCCAATCTTAGATCCACCGCCGCCGCAACCGCAGCGGGTGGCAAGCCTGCCGATGCACCCGCTGGCTCCAGCGTCGATACCCAGGCGCAAGATCAACTCGATTATGGAAACAGCCAGGCTCAAGCGGCGGGTTCCATGGGAATCGGCGGAGCCAAAGCACCGGCGGCCAAGGACAGTTCCGGTACGAGCGTGAGCCTCGCCGGAGCGATCGGCGTCAACATCACAACCAACGCGGCCCGCGCCGCCATTGGCGACAACCTGAACGTCACTTCGGGCGGCGCACTGACACTCTCCTCTTTCGCCAGCACCGATTCCGAAGCCTACGCGGATGGAACCGCGACCGGCAGCGGGAGCCCGGCAACATATGGGGTCGGAGTCGCGGTCGCCCTAAACCTAGCGAGTTCGGTCAACTCAGCATCCATTGGAACTGGCGACACCATCAGCGCGAAAGGCGTCGCATTGAACGCGGCGATGGTCGATTCCGCGGACCGTACGAACTTCCTCGCAAAAGCCATCTCCGGCGCGAGCGGTGCCGACGTGGGAATCGCGGGCGCGATGGCGATCAACATCGTGAAGGAAAGTGTCACCGAGGCGGTGATTCACTCCTCCACAGTCAACGCGAATGGCGGGGCTGTTTCCCTGACCGTTGAACATGCGATGGACGTCGCGGCCGATGCCGAGCCGGTGGGTGCGGGTGCGAGCGGTGGGAAGTTGGGTGTGGGGGTGTCGTTGGGTTTGAACATCGTGCCGTCGACGACGCGGGCGGAGATCGAGAACGGCGCGG
>JAYTUG010000033.1:0-11734 GCA_043744695.1 Gemmataceae bacterium | reverse complement strand
AAGGTCATGGTCAGTTCGTCGCTCACGAGCAGGTGGCGATGCAGCAGTTCCGACCAGGCGATGATGCCGTCGAGTTCGTCCGCGAGGCGTCGGATCGGCTCCAGCCCCTGCTCGGGCGATCGGCTGGCGTAGCTCAACGAAAGCACGTTGTCGCGGTCGAAGATGCGCCGGCCGATGCGGCAATAATTCGCGAGCTTCGCAATGTCCATGCCGTGGAACTTGTCGACGCTGAGGCCGAGTTTGCCGCTGAACCCCGCCTTGCGAAGTTGCTTGAAGACGCCCTCGAGGTGAGCGTCGTCGGTGTACCAGACGCCGTTGGACATGAGCTTATCGAAGCGGAAGCCGAGCTTCGCGGCCCGCTTCGTGATGGCGATCACGAACTCGGGATAGAGGAACGGCTCGCCCCCGGTGAAGCCGAGCACTTCGATCCCGGCTTCGTGTGCCTGTTCGAGGAAATTCAAGGCGGTGGGAATGTCGAGGCGATCGGTCCACTCGATGGGCACGCAGCAGTGCGGGCAGGCGAGGTTGCACTGGTAGACAGGAGCCAACGATAGATAGTTTGGCCGGAACGTGCGAGTGCGTCGTTTCACGGGGCGGCCTTCGCCGCGGGTAAGGGGTTTGTTTTCCATGTTGTTACTGTATCCGAAAGCTGCTCAACTGATTCATTTGGCCGCTCCCTCGGTTCCCGGACGCTGATCTCCCGCGTTTACGATTGCCGAGAGGGAAGCAACCTGGGTGGAACGCACCAACCAGACGATGGGGCAATCTCCCAGCGACCCCAGCATCGAAAGCGCTTCTCCAAGCACATGGAATCCGGCCGCGCCGATCGCTTCCCGAATTCGGCGCGCCTCCGTTTCCGGCGCGAACACGATTGACACGTCGGTGAAGTCCGGGTGCCGCTCCGCGCCTCGACCGGGCCGCGGGGTGGTCGAACATTTCAATGCTTCTACGCCCCAATTCACTCCGTCCATAGTCGGTTCCTCAGACGTGAGTAAGCAGCCTACAACCTTTGTACGCGCTGGCGGAAGAGGCGCAAACGAAACCGTCGCGTTGGGACAGCTTGCGGACGGCCGTCCTCACGCGCTGGCAAGCGGCCTGCCCGGTGATGCCGAGAGCGCTGCCGATTGTGTGCTGAGGCCGGCGGCTTTGAGGGTTTCGGCTTTTGCATTACTCCCACCGGTTGGGAGTAATTCACCCTTCGACTTCACGCCCGGTTTCGCCTTCTCCAAATCCTTCGACAGTTCGCCGATCCGCCGGAGCGCCCGCAGCTTGATCTCGGCGGCCCACACAAAACGAAACCGCCGCGGCCATCCAAAGGGGAGATGAACCGCGGCGGCGGCGTTTTCCTGCCCCCACGGACGGAAAGGGCAGGACAACTCTAGCTTAAGTTCCCACGGATCGCTGAGCCGCTCGGAAATCGCCGAGCGTGAACCCGAAATCGTAAATGCAGCGCCAGGACATGCCCGGCTGGTTGAAGTTCCAGGCCGTCGGATCGGCCATCTGGATCGTCGGCACCTCGGCACCGTTCAGAAAGCCCATGATCGCGGGCAAGAACGCGGGCGACGAGAACACGAACCACTGACCAGGAACGCCGGCCGCGATCTGCGTGGTTGAGATGGGATTCGTGGCCCCCAATTCGAGGCGCGGCTCCACAACGAGCTTGACGGCATCCTCGAGCGAATTTCCCGCGGGCTGGCGATCCGAAAGCTGGTCGCGGAACTGGAAGCTCGAGAACAGAATCTCCTTGGCTCGCTGTTCGTTCGACGGCCCGCAAACCAGCGTCGCCGGCGAAATGTTCAGCGGCGCGTTGTTAGGCCCGACTTGCAGACGTAGCTGCTTGATTGCAGTTGTCAGTGAGGCCGAACTCAACGCAGAACCGACGCCGGTCTGATTGTTGCCATTGACAGTTGAGAAGTAGGACCCGGCGTTGCTGAGAAGGTTGTAGTACGCCAGGTCCGAAACCGCGCGATCGGCCATGAGTGCCAACGACATCGGCAACTCTTGAAGGCCACTCAGGTCGTCGTTGATAATCATTTGCCGGGCGATGGTGAACATTTTCGCGAACGTGTACAACTGCCACTGGATGAGAAAGTCAGTGAGATTCCCGTGCGTGATTTCGCCTGACTGCCCGAGTAATGTCAGTGAACCGTTGAACACCGGCCGAAGCGAACTCGCGGGCTTGAAATCCTTGGCGGGTCGGATCGCGCACCACGAACGCCACGTGCCCGGCGCTTGCGGCCACTGGAGTTCCAACAGCTTGTTCAGGCTGTCCGAAAGCAGATTGTTGAGGTTCGCGGAACTCGCGCCGTCGGCGCGAATCATGGATTCGATATCGCGACGCGGGCCGGGGTCGATTCCGCTGGCGCGAAGGTGAACGGCGAAGAGATCCGCGAACGACAGGCGTTCGAGGCCCGCGCCGCGAATCGCTTCAATCGTCCGCTGGCCGTAGGCTTTCAGCGCGGTCGCTTCGCCGGCGGCACGCATCACGAGCGCCGCAATCGTCGCGTCCTTCGACACGTCGGGGCCACTGCCGAAGCTGCCGAAGCTACCGCTGGGCCGACTGGCGCGGAGGTGGTGCAACGCCTCGGTGCGGCAGCGATTCACACTCCAGCCGTCCCGTGCGGCGCGGGCCTGGAGTGAGGGCATGCCGCGCGTGATCTCGAGGAGCGCCTTGGCAGATGCCGGCTTCTCATCGAGATCGCTATCGTCGGTGTCTTCGTCTTCGTCTTCGTCTTCGTCGCTCTTCATGAATTTCTTGAGCGCAGCCTTCGCGTCCGACTCCGACATTTTGTCGATTTCCTCATCCGAGAACTTCGACCCGGAGGCTTTCAACATGGCGTGAGCGTTCATCGCACGAACTCCTTTTTTCGCCGATTTCGCGGCGAGTGAAACACTGGTATTTGAATCGGCACCCAACGGCGTAATTGTCATCTCTTTCAATTTCGCGCGGCTTATCAGCGTGAACGGGCCAGTGAGTGTTTGCCCGTTCACCTGCACGTTTTTTCCGCTTGCAACGCTTTCGCGTTCGATGGGTTCGCAACCGAGTGAGGCTTGAAGCTGCACACCCGATTCCAAAAGCGAAAGGACCTGATCCGCCGCAGGCGTGTCGGCAAGCGTGGCCGAAACAAGCAACTGCTTTCCGTCGGAGGTTGGCCGGCCCGGTCCGACGACACCTGCCAGCGTCGAGTCGTGATCTGCGAGAACCGGAATCGAGGCCGGAAGTTCCAACCCGGACAGGTCGATCACGATTTCGCCGAACCCGGAAATTCGCATCAAACCGCCGGTATAGCCGACAATTAACAGCTTGCGCGGCTTCCCAGCGGCCGCGGCGGTCAATCGAACAGGTGCGGTGAATCGCAACGTTCCCGGCGACGGCCGCTTGACCGCTTTAAGTCGGCGCGATGATCGCTTCGAGCGGCTCACAAAAACACCCCGTGTTCGACTTCGAGTAGTCCTTCGAGGAGCGCCGCAAGCTGAAGCCTGCCTTCAATCGACTGGCACAGAACGAGAAGCTGAAGCAGGTGCCGCAGGTCGAACTGGACTGGGCCCGAGCGAACGGCTTCGCCCAGCGTGCCAGCGATTCGGGAGCGCTCGAGGAACAAGCGGCTCGCGTGCTTTTTGCAATCGTGGATCGAGGGCGTCGGGCACCACTGCCCGCGGCATTCCAAGATCGCGGTTGCCCTTGCGAGATCTTGGGCGTTCCACTCCGGGCCGGAATCATCCTCGGCGGGGGCGGCGACGATGCCGCGACGGATCAGGTCCTCGATGCTCTGGAGGTCGACGTCGTACCCGGCGGCGGCGAGAAGCTGCACGGCCTCGGCGGTCGATAAAGGCCAGTGTTCGACGATGCCGGCATCGTCGAACCAACCTTCGGCCCGAATCGCGAGTTCGCAGTATTCGAGGGAGTCGCGCGGATCGGCCGACGGGCTGAACGGGTTCGCGGGCTCGGGCGGGCCAGCGGCCACGGGCGAGCCGGCCGCTTCGTCGGTTTTGCGGGCAAGCTCGCGAAGAAGCTTCGCTTTGGCGAGCAGGTCATTTTGGATCGATCGATTCATCGCGTGGTCCTCGAAGGGGATTGTGACAGGGCGGAACGAAGCACTGGGGAAGATTCCAACAGTTTTGCCAAGGAAGCGACACCGGTAGCAAGCGCGGCGATTTCAGGTGATACCGGTGGCGTTATTTCCTTTTCGTGCAGGACGGCTTCGCGGGTAACGAACGTGTGCTTGCAGTCGCGGCAGCGGCGAACTCGGTGAAGCGAGTTCTTCGCGGGCTTCACGCGGGAAACTTCCGAAAATGGCGAGTAGCAGCGCGGGCAGGGCACGGAACCGCGACGCGTTCGGCGTCCAGCAACGGCTTGTGGCCGTTCGTTCACAGTGGACGGAATTCCACCCACTGCGGGTGGAATCGGGCCAGCAACGAGTTCCTGGCGCGATTGCGGGGCATCGGCCACGGCCGGAGCGGGTTGATTTCGGCGGCGAGATGCTGCACTCATGGAATTCCTCGGGCGTTCGTACTTTGTACAACCGCGTAGCATAAAGGTAGGTCACTCCACCGGACGATATTTCCCAGTGGGGACGGCAGCTTCAAACTGGGTCTCCAAGGACCCAAGAAGGGGGTGGGTAGCTCACCTCGCGGCAACCCGCTTCCTTCGGGCCGGCTTCTCGGCACGTCGCGCGAGCGCCTCGGCTTGGCCCGCGATTCGTTCGGCCTTCGCCAGCGCCTCGCGAAGCCGCAGCACCTCGGCACGGCTCGCCGCGAGTTGTTCGCTTGGGGTCGTGCTGCTCAACGAGCAGCAGCGGAACTTCCAGTCGCGACCCGCTCGCTTGAGCAATGCCTTCATCCTCATCGCAACGGGGATCTCGCTCCCCGCATCCCGCAGCACGAGAACCCAACGCTCGCTGAGCGCGTCGGAGGAATCAGGGTTGGCGGGATCGTTGCTCATGCGGGAATACGTCCCGAGTTGACAAGCCCGAGCCGCATCTCGCATACGGCTGGCTCAGTGCAGCCGCTCGCCTTGGCGATGAACTCATCCGAGAGGGCGGGATTCTTGGCAAGCATCCGCTCCGCCTTTTTGGGTTCGATCCGTTTTGCCCGCTTCTTCCGCTTTGGCTTTGGCAGGTCGTCCACATGCTCAGAGGAAAGAACTTGAGCATGTGGTACTTCCGAGCCCTCGGAACCCCCCGTATTTGCCGTGTTTTCGCCCACATGCTCCAGATGCTCAAGTTCTCCGGCTTGGGGAGAGGGTTGCGCATCTGGATGCGCCTGCCCAGGGAGTCGCCACCACCACGGGCCAAGGTTCACGGGGCGGTATGCCTCCACCTCGGCGGCCTCGCGAGCCCGTCTGAGAGTGGCGGCGGTGATGCCTGCCCCATTGGTCGCTTCGTCCGCGATCTCCTTGGCCAGTCGTGGCCCCTCCGCAATCGCTTTCCTCAGCCAGTCGGTGGCCTCCCGGAGTGCCACGGACTCAGGACCGGGACGAGCAGCGGCCTGCACAGCATCGTCCGCAGACTGCTCCACGCGTTCGCCATAGACCACGCGGGGTGGGTGGCCCGAAATCGTGAATGCCCACCCCGACGACGGCGGCGCGAGATTGCACTTCCCGGGTAGCAGCAGTTTCCGCTTGCTCTCGGGGTCATCCAGGTCGGGCAGGACGTGAAGCACGGATCGTGCGATGCCAACGAATGCGACCGAGGCGAGTACGGCATCGTCCGCATGAATTGCAGCACCACCCTTGCGCGTGTGTGCGACGCACAGCACAGCGACCCCGCGACGATTGGCGAGGTCCGCGAGCGGAGCCAGTACAGCCCGCACCTCGTTATCGCGGTGCGAATCTGTCTGGCCCCCGAGATAGCTACCGATGGGATCCACGATCACGAGCCGGCAGTCTGGCATCGTGTCGAGTGCTGCCTCGATTACGTCGATATCCGCGAGCGTGATGCACTTGTTCGAGGTGCTGCCGTCCCGATGGACGCTGAGCATACCCTGCAGCGCCACGACGCGGGATGCATCCGCTCGCGCCGCATCCAGCCGAGGCCGGATTGTATCGCCCAGGTCATCCTCGGCGGCGAGGATCAGGACGGACCCCGATGGGCAGTAGCTGCCGTCTGGCCAGTCGCGACCGCAGGTCACCCGTGCGGCCCAGTCCAGGCTCATCATCGACTTCCCGCACCCGGGGCGGCCTGCGAGAACGGTGAGCCGTCCGACGGGGATGCGATCTTGCCAGAGCCATTCCACCGCGACCGGCTCCACGTCCGAGAGCCGTGCGAGCCGTGGTGCGCGGTCGTCGGGGGTAGGTTCTGGCGCACCGCGTGTCGGTAGGTCGCCATTGCGCTCGAGGTACTCGATCGGATCGGCATCGAGATTCTCGTGGGTCTGATGCGGCTTCCCGTTCGCGGCAGCGAGTCGCTTGGCTTTCAGTGTCATGATCGCACCGCGCTTTCCAGCGCGACCACGGCATCTTCTGCGGCATCGACTCGAGCCATCAGCGGGGCCAGCCGGCCCCGCACCGCGTGGTCGATGAGTTCATCGAGATAAAAATGCAGTTGCGATTCGTAGAGTTGCATCGCGAGATCCATCGCGTGCTGATGCTTGAGTTCGTCCGCCCGCTCCAGCGTCGCCGTGTGAATGGCGCTCCGCTTGATCGGCGACGATGTGGCGACTATCATTGTGTGTGCCTCTGAGAGTGTGATCCGTTCGCGAGCCCGTGGGTGCAACCACGGGTTTTTTCGTATTCCGATCAGCAGCCCATCGATGCGAGCTTGGTGCTTGCGGCCTCACTCGCTTTTGTGCGCGCGGCATCACTTCGCGCGGGGGGTCGATCGCCGTGAATCAACGCGCGGACCCATGCGCGGACCGCGGCGTCAGGTTCGTCCGCCATGGCGCGGCGGAGTGCGCGCTCGAGCACGTCATCGACGGCGGCCCGGCGGGGCTTGCGGCGGGTGCGTAGGTCAGTGGACATCGGCCACCACCTTCCGTGGCGAACGGCACCGGTAGGTCACATCGATTCCGAGCCGACGTAGTTCCCGAACGGCCCGCGCCGCCTCCTCCAGGTCACCGGCCGCCATCGCCAATTCCAAAACCGTGAACCAGTAAACCGGCTGGCGCCGGGCCGCGGCGGTGATCGTCTCATGCTGTAGGTCCATGTCGAGCGCCTCCTATGGAGGGCCATGACGAATTGACCTCGGGTTGACCTCGAAAAATGCAAAAACCCCCGGATTTCCGGGGGAAAGTGAATTCCGAATTGACCTCAGAATTGACCTACTCGTACTCGTCCATGTCATTTCCGCGGTGCCGCTCTCCGCGTCGCATTTCCGCTTTCCCCATCACCCGGATTGCCTCGCGCGCTGCTTGGAACTTCTGGCTTCTCGACAGGTACTCTTCGGTGCAGCCCACTTCTTCCGCAATGCTTTTGCTGGCCCAATCAGGGTGGTCGTACAGCATTCCCATTGCAAGTGCGAGCTTGCTGGCCTTCGACTTCGGGGTCACTGGTGTGTTTGGCTGTTGCCGCCGGGCCAGTAGGTAGCCGAGCAGCATGCGGGCGTGCTCTTCGATCTTTGGGTTCTGTGGGTCCAGAATGACGGGTAGATAGCCGAGCAGGTCCGGGGCGTGTTCGCGGGTGAGCGCTTCGAGTCGGGTCAGTTCGTCAGCGGCCTCGGCGGTACGGGCCTCGATCCTCTCAGCCTCTTGTCTCATGTTCACGAGTACCGGGTTAGCCTGCACGTTCCGCAAGATAGCGTACTTCCGGTTCTGCGTTTTGAGGTTGTCGCGGGGCAGCATTGCAGCGTCGTCGCGCATCGGCCGGGGCGGGGTGTACCCTTCGAGTTTCAGCAAAGTCGCCGTCGTTTCCTCGATGCTCACGCGCAGACGACTGCGTTCTTTGTTCTCACCCGCCAAGGTGCGCAAACGGAATGGGTTCGCCCAGCGCTCCGCAAGTTCGATGAGTTCGTTCACGATGCTATCTCCAGGTTGCGACCGCGGCGGCCGTCGCGTGCCTGGAGACACGGACGGCCCCGGGGTCGGATGCGGGGATCAGCCGCACGGGATCATTCTACAGCAGACAGTTCAAGGCGAGAAAGCAGCTTCTCCATCTTCGCCACGTCCGTGGGTTTGCGTAGGTCGATTGAAGGTAGACCGGCAGCGGCGAAAGTTGATGGTGGCGGCGTGATGCTCTGTCGCCTGAATCCGGCTGGCCGGTGTGCGATCAGGTAATGTCGAACCGCGCCGCCGGTGAAAAAGAGTTGCAGCGCCGCGAATCGCCACGCTCCCCGCTTGGCGATCAGAAGCGCCGCCGATTCGACGAGAGCACGGAGGGCGGGCCGAAGTTTCAGTCGGGCGCGGTTCGGGTCGTCAGCGCCGCGGATCAGGTCGACAAGGTTAGGCAGTTCGCCCCATGCCCGTGTCAGTGGCTTCGCGTTCCGGGCAAGTTCGTCCTGCAACTCGTTTGCGATACGTTCCTCATCGGCCTCGATCTTGTGGAGCACCTCGACAAGTGCCCGGCTGTACTTCGCCTTAAGGTCATCCTGGATGCGAGCAAGGTCTTGGCGGGTGTTCGACAGAGTGGCGCGCAATACCTCGGTCCGGGACGGTCCGGCCGCTTTCCGCGGTAACACCGTGGCCGGGTCGAGTTCCTTCAAGAGCTTCAAGACGGCTTCCTCGAAGATCGGGTAGGGGAACGTGTAGGATTTGGATCGACCACCATTGCCGCGGGCGTTGATGAGGATGAGTTCGGGCTTTTCCCCGGTGCCTTTGTTGTGAAGTAGGAACCCTTCTCCGTCCCGAGCATGAGTCAGCATCCCCTTGAAGACGTTGACGTACTTCCCCTGCCGGTGTCCGTTCCGCCGGTTGAGTTTGTCATAACTCAACCGCTTCTCTTGCCCGGCCCGTGCGAGGGCGAACTCCTGTTCACTGACGGCCGCCGGGTAGTAGTCCATCAGCGGCGCACCGTCGGGGCGGCCGTCTTTCAGGGGTTGGATTTCTCCCACGACGCGGCGCTCACGAAGCAAGAGGGCGACATACGGCTTGCTCCACGTTCCCGAGAATTGCGACCGCACCCGCCCCGGACGGACGATTCGCTTGCCGAACGGCGGCACCTTCTCCGCCTGCAGCGCCTTGACGATCCGGGTATGCCCCAACCCATCGGCGGCGAGAGCGAATATCCGCCGAACCGCGGCGGCCCGTTCAGGGATCAGGCGGGGCACGCCGTCTGCTACCTCGATCCAGGCAGGAAGGCTCGCTCGGAGTAGAGTGCCGTTCTCTCGTGCTCGCACCCGACGCTGAGCCCACGACGCGGCGACGCGCTCAGATTTCTGTTTCGATTCCTGATGGGCCAGTTGGATGAACACGGCGAGCGTGGTCCACTTGTGCGTACCGAAGTCGTCCTCAGCGAAGATGTCATTGAGTCGGCACACGCCGATGCTCACGCCGGTGCGGAGCAACTCGGCGATGAGTTCTGTTTGTCGGTCAGGTCGGAGTCGCCCGAGCCGGTCCCACGCCTCCACTACTACCACGGTGCCGGGGTCGAACCTGCCGTCCTTCGCGGCGGCGATCAGTTGCCCCAAACGGCCGCGGGTTCGGTGTTCGTCGTGGTAGCCCGAACGTCCGTGATCGGCGAACACCTCTTTTCCCGGCGTGAGATTGTGCCGCTCACAGAACGCGCGGTATTCCCGGTCCTGTCGGTCGGTGGAATCGCCAGACGCTTGCTTTGGGTCGGAGAAACGGCTGTAGGAAACGGCGTGACGGCGCGTCGTGGGCATGGTCCTCTCCCGGAGTGTGCCGGAGAGTGTAGCAGTAGTAGTGTATTACGTCAACACAAGGTTGCACTGATACGTGCCCGCGAACGAAATGTAATTCGGGCGGAACGTGCGAGTGCGGCGACGAACTGGCCGTGCGTCGCCACGGCTCAAGGTTGGTGTCTCGTTCATGGGGAAATTACACCGCCAGTTCCTGGCTCGCGGAGATCGTGCGACCGTGGCGGACGCGTCGCCAGGCGGCCCCGGCCCAACCGAATGCACTTCCCGTGACAATGCTCGGCGGCTCGTGGCCGGTGAGGTTGGGGCGGAAGACCATGAGCAGCACGAGCGGCAAATACCAGAGAACGTAGACTCCGCCGCGATCGGCGTGCCAGAACTGCACGCCGATCAGCACCGCTGCCGAGAGCGCGACGAGGTGCGAGAGATTCTTGGGGGATGGCCAGATCGCGATGACTCCCACGAAGCCGACGTAGAGGACGAAGATGGGCAGCCGGTAGGCACCGTGGACGCCGGTCCAGAGGCTCTCGGCTTGCGGCCGCTTCCAGGGCAACCACTCGGACACGTTTTCGAGTGTGAGCCCGGACGTGAGCCAGCCATCCCACCAAAGTGCCAGCCCGAGTACACCCAGGCTCAGCAGCACCGCCGAAACGAACGCGAGCGCGAAGCGGACCGCGCCGCGATGAGCGTAGAAGCCGAGCCAGAGCGGGAAGAGCAGCAGGGGCACGAAGGTGCTTCCTGCAGCGAGGCCCAGGAGCCAACCGCTGAGCAACGGCTTCCGGTAGCAGAAAATCGCCCAGGTCACGAACGCTGCCGGCAGCACGATGTGGAACTGGCCGATGTGGAAGGCCGTGTAGGGCAGCAGCAGGTAAAGCGTGCCGAGTGCCACGCCGGCGGGGAGATCCTGGAAGTGCCGCCAGCCGATCATCAAGAGACCGACGGCCACGGCCAAGTGGCACGAGAGAGCGAGCGAGCGTTCGACCCAGAATTTGAGATCGGCCGGAGAAGTATCCCGACCGACTCCGTTTTGCGTCTCGCGGACAACGGCCGTCGCGCTCTCCTCGACGTGCTGAATCGCAAGAGGGCGAGTGCCGACCGGGAGTGGGACCACGGAATCGCCATTGTTGCGCGTGGCCACGGCGGCCAAACAGAAGAACAGTGCGATTCCGAGCCAGGCGAGTCCGTGCGTGTTCAGGTTCGGGTTCGCCACGGGCCTGCGAACCAGCGCCAAGTCGATGATGGCCCGCACGAACCAATACAGTGAGCCGGCGAGGAGCCAGGAGTACCCGAAGATCAACTCGCGGTCTGCCCGTTCGATGGACGCTTTCCGAATTGCGACGTCCAACTGAGAGGCATCGCGGAGCAGGGTATGGGCTTCTTGCAACAGCAGGAAGCCGGGGAACAGCAAAAAGAGGGTGAGCAAATCGAGATTGCGAATCGAGAACGGCCGCGTGAATTGGAAGAAGAGCGCGACGGTGAGGAGCAGTGAAAAATAGAACCACGTTGCCGAGTTCGGCAAATTGAAATCGAGAAAGATGGTGGGTTCCACGGCTACAGCCTCCAGGGAACCGGCAGCAATGCGGAGTGGCGACGAATCCTGTCGGAGAGTTCAAACGAACGGCATTAACAGTTTTGTGATACGGGAGAGAACTGGAAAGTCAATTTCGTGGCGGCGGGAAGCCTCTTCACCTCGCCCCCGGCTTTGCGGGGGAGAGGTCGAAGTCGAATTTGCGAAGCAACTTCGACTTCGGGTGAGGGGGTTGTTTCCAGTGACAAGCGAACGCCCCCTCACCCGGTTTGTTGATGCCTGCGCATCGACAAACCGACCTCTGCCCACAAAGCCGGGGGAGAGGTGTTGGTCGCCCCCTCTTTGGGGATTTACACTCGCGGGGGTGCAGTACATGGTTTGTAAGGGGAAGGCGACACACGAGGATTTCCCGTGGAACGGAGCCAAGATCCTGGTGGAAAAGTTCAAGGCGGTGATCAGA
>JAYTUG010000032.1:0-11768 GCA_043744695.1 Gemmataceae bacterium | reverse complement strand
CGGTATCATCGCAAGGCGAAGATGCGGAAGCTGAAGGTCAAGCTGGAAACGGCGACCGGCCCCGACCGCGACAAGATCCTTTACAAGATCAAGCGGCTGAGCCCCTACTGGACGGAACCCGTCGTGGAAGCGAAGTAGTCCACGCAGGCCAACCATGACCTCCACGGAATCGCTACCACTAGCCGTTTTGTACGAATCCGACGAGACGGCGTGGCTCGAACTGATGGCGAGCCATGCTGAGGCGGGGCGCTACGAGGAGTTGGACCTTCCCAACTTGAGTGAGTTCCTCTCAGCCACGGCCAAACGCGATCGACGAGAAGTACTCAGCCGGCTCGTCGTCTTGCTCGCACATCTCTTGAAGTGGGAACATCAACCCGAGCGACGTTCAGGTTCGTGGCACGCTACGATCCTGGAGCAGCGACGCGAACTCAACAATTTGTTGGAAAGCGGCACGCTTCACGAACACGCCCAGACGGTTTTCTCAGCCGCTTACCTAAGCGCGAAAAAAGAAGCCGCCGCTGAAACCGGTTTACCGCGAGACACATTTCCAGCCGAATGCTCGTGGGATCTGGAAGCGATCCTCGCAGACGAATCAAATTCTTAGCTTCTCCAAATCCTGCCAGAATCCGGGATACGTCTTCGCGACGCAGCCGGGGTTGCGAATCACCACGCCCGGCACCTTCAACCCAATCAACGCCAAGCTCATCGCCATGCGGTGATCGTTGTAGGTATCCACGGCGCAGCCCATGAGCGGCCTCGGTGTGATGGTCAGACCGTCCGGGCGTTCCTCGACTTCCGCGCCGAGCTTGCGAAGTTCCGTGGCCAGGGCTGCGATGCGGTCGGTTTCTTTGTGGCGAATGTGGGCGATGTTGCGAATGGTGGTCGGCCCCTCGGCGAAGCACGCGACGGCCCCGAGTGTCATCACGGTGTCACTGATGTCGTTCATGTCGACATCGACGCCGCGAAGTGGCTTGCCGTGAACGGTGATCCCCGCTTCGCACTCCTCGACGCGACAACCCATCTCTTGAAGCACATCGACGAACCTCACATCGCCTTGAAGCGACTTGTGATTCAACCCGCTGACCGTGACGCGGCCACCGCCGATAGCCGCAACGGCCCAGAAATAGGACGCGGCCGAGGCGTCGGGTTCGATGCGGTAGGAAGTGGGGCTAGATGTCCGAAGCTCACCGCGAATCCCGAATCCTTCGATCCTCGACTGATCCGAGCAGATGAGATCAGGTCCAAGCCATTTACGAACCATGTTCAGCGTCATTTCGATGTACGGTTCCGACACGGACGGACCGTCAATCCGGATCCAAGTCTCCTTCGAGACAAATGCGGCAGCCATGAGCAGTCCGCTCAAGAACTGACTGCTGACATCCGCGCGAACACGAACTTCGCCGCCCTTTAGGCCGGCGGAACGAATCCTAATGGGGGGACAGCCGTTCTCATTTTCGCTTCGAGCATCAACGCCGAGATCGCGTAGCGCTTCAAGCAGATCCTGAATAGGGCGTTCTCGCATCCTCGGTACACCATCCAGCCTGTACTCACCGCTCCCGGCGCCGACCATTGCCGCGAGAAATCGCATCGTCGTTCCGGAGTTGGCGACGAACAGATCGGCCTTCTGCGCGGGGATGAGCCGCCCGGATTCGTTCGTGTGAACCGCTACCCGGCACCGGTCCCAATCGGTATCGATCCGGAACCCGAGCTTCCGCAGGCAGTCGATCATCACCTCGGTGTCTTCGCTTTGAAGTGCGCCTTCCAAAACGCACGGACCGTCACGGCTCGCCAGTGCCGCCAACACCAGCGCGCGGTTCGTAATGCTCTTGCTGCCGGGCACCGCCACGGTCGCCGAGACGGGCTTCGCCAGCGGGATGATGGGCAACTCGCTGGGATAAGTGTGAGACATGGGTATCGCTCGCGCTCCGCTCCGAGGACTCCGCGTCGCGGCTAATCTGCATAGCTCACGCGCATCAGGAACAACCCTTCGGGTGGGGCCGTCGGGCCGGCAAGCCGACGGTCCATTCCCTTGAGCACGTCTTCAACCTGCGACTCGGGCCAGAAGCCGCGACCGACCTGAACCAGCGTGCCGGCGATCGCCCGAACCATGTTGTACAGGAAGCCGTCCGCCTCGACGTCGATCCAGACGAACTCTCCGAAACGGCTCACCGCCAGGTGCGCGATCGTGCGGACGCTCGTGAGCCGGTTCGGCCACTCCGTTTCAAAACAGCGGAAATCGTGGCGACCGAGCAGGCACCGGCTCGCCCGGCTCATCGCTTCCACATTGAGATTCTGCCGCACGAACCACGCGTGCCGCCGCATGAATGGATCGAGTAAGCGGCCATCCTGAACCACGTAGCGATACATCTTCCCGATCGCGCTCCGGATCGCGCAAAAGCTGTCCGGCACGTCGACCACTTCACGCACGCAAACATCGTCCGGCAACTGCGAGTTGATCGCCTTGAGCAGCACCTCGCAACTCAGTTTCGTCGCCGTGTGAACGTTTGCCACCTGACCAACGGCGTGAACGCCGGAATCGGTTCGGCCACTGCCATTCACGTGAATGCGATCTTCCCGCGTGATCTCGGCGATGGCCTTCTGGATGGTCTCCTGCACGGTTCGCATGCCCGGCTGCGTCTGCCAGCCGAAGAACTCCGTGCCGTCGTAGCGGATCGTCAGTTTGAGATTGCGCATGGGAGGAAGCCCACCTCTTGCCAGGGATGGGCTTGATAGTTGTCACTGAACAATCCCTCGCTTCACCAACTCTTCCGCGCACTGCACGGCGTTGCTCGCCGCGCCCTTGCGGAGGTTATCCGCCACGACCCAGAGGCTCAACGCGTTGGGATTCGAGGGGTCCTGCCGCACGCGGCCCACAAAGGTATGATCGCTGCCCTCCGCATGGATCGGCTGTGGGAACTCGCCCTTCGCTTCATCCATGAGCACGACGCCCGGTGCTTTTGACAGGGCGGCTTTCGCTTCTTCAACCGAGACGGGCTTGAAGAACTCGACGTTGATCGACTCGCTGTGAGCGACCCGCACGGGAACGCGAACGCACGTCGGCGAGACGCCGATGGTCTGGTCGCCGAAGATTTTGCGGGTCTCGTTGATGACCTTGTTCTCTTCTTCGGTGTAGCCGTTGGGGTCGAGCGTCCAATCGAGCGTGATGACGTTGCCCGCGAGTTGGGCGCGGTGCGAAGTCGGCGCGGGAACCGGCCCGCCGGACGCGAAGGCCTTCAGTTGAATCTCGAAATCGGCGAGGCCCTTCGCCCCTTTGCCGGATGAAGACTGATAGGTGGAGACGATGATGCGCTTCACCTTGCCCAGATCGTGCAGAGGCTTGAGAGCCACGCAAAGGGGAATCGCCACGCAGTTCGGGTTCGCGACGATGCCCTTCTTAATGTGGTGAAGTTGCTCGGGGTTCACCTCGGGCACCACCAGCGGGCAATCTGGATCCATGCGCCAAGCGGAGGAATTGTCCACCACGATGGCCCCGGCCTTGGCCGCGATCGGCGAGAATTCCTTGCTCACGGAACTCGGCGTGCTGCTCAGCACGATCTGCACCCCGGCGAACGCCTCGGGCCGAAGCAACTCGACCGGATACGGCTTCCCGTTGAACTCGACCGTTTTCCCGGCGCTGTTCGCCGAGGCGAGAAACTTGATGCTCTTGACCGGGAAGTGCCGTTCGACCAGCACGCGCCGCATCAGATCGCCCACGGCACCCGTCGCGCCGACCACCGCCACGTTCACGGACACAGGATCACCTTTTCGATTGGGAATGGGCAGAGTTCAGGATACAAATGGTGTTGAAAACCCCAAGCCCACCGGTGGTAACCAGTGGGATTCAGGAGCCATTCCATGCGGATTGCCATCGGCGGGTTCATGCACGAGTCGAACACGTTCGCGTCGACTCCGACGGATCTGAACAAGTTTCGCGAGGCGAGCCTCACGTACGGGGCGGCGCTCGTGCCGGTTTGGCGCGACGCGCACCACGAAGTCGGCGGGTTCATCGTCGGCGCTGAAAAGTTCGGCTACGACATCGTTCCCATCGCCATGGCTTGGGGCACGCCCTCCGGCCCCGTGACCGACGATTTCTTCGAGCACATGGTCGATGCGCTGATCACGGGCATCCGCCTGGCCGAACCCGATGGCGTGCTGCTCGCGCTGCATGGGGCGATGGTGACGCCGAAGCATCCGGACGCGGATGCCGAGGTGTTGCGGCGATTGCGGGCGGCCGTCGGGCCGAAGCTGCCCATCGCCGTGAGCCTCGACTTCCATGGGAACATCACGCCGCAGATGGCCGAGACCGCGAACATCCTCGTCGGCTACCAAACCTACCCGCACATCGACCAGCGCGAATGCGGCCTGCTCGCCGCGGAACTCCTGACACGAACCATCAAGGGCGAGGTTCGCCCCATCTCGTTCGTGGCGAAGCCGCCGATGCTCATCAACTTGCTCGGCCAGGCCACGGATCGTTCGCCCATGAGCGATCTCTTGAAACTGGCCCGCGAGGTGGAGAAGGAGCCCGGCGTACTCTCGATCAGCGTGATGGCGGGCTTCGCCTACGCCGACGTGCCCGCGATGGGCGTGAGCATCATTGCCGTAGCCGATGGCGACCGCGCGGTTGCCGAGCGTGCCGCGACGAAGCTCGCCGACAAGATGTGGGAGGTACGCGAACAGTTGAACGTCGAGTCGCCGAAGCCGGAGGAAGCGGTTCGCGCGGCGATCGCTTCCAGCAAGACACCCGTGATTCTCGTCGACCTCGGCGACAACGTCGGCGGCGGCTCCGCCGGCGATAGTACCGTGCTTCTCGCCGAATTGCTTCGACAGAATGCGACGGGCTTCGTGGTCGCGCTCTATGCTCCACAAGCGGTCGCTCAGGCGAAGGCGGCCGGCATCGGTGGCACGTTTGAAGCCGAGGTCGGAGGAGCAGTGGACCGGATGCACGGCGAACCCGTGAAGGTTCGCGGCACCGTGCGCTTACTGCACGACGGGCATTGGGTGGAAACCGAAGCGCGGCACGGCGGCAAACGCCAGAACGCCCAGGGCCATACCGCCGTAATCGACCTCGGCGAAGGCAACACGCTGATCCTGAACTCACTTCGCACGCCGCCGTTCAGCCTCGGCCAACTCACCAGCCTCGGCATCGACCCGAAGGCGGCCCGCGCGATTGTCGTGAAGGCCGCGGTCGCTTACAAGGCGGCGTACGCTCCCATCGCCGGCTCGATCATCGAGGTGGATACGCCGGGGCTCACGGCCATCAACCCGGCCCGATTCGAGTACCACCGCATCCGCCGGCCGCTCTACCCGCTGCAAAGTTAAGTCGGAGGGCTCTCCAGAATCCGCACGGTCGCGCGTTCGCGGGTCAACTTCGCCTGCAGTTCCTCCGCCTGGCCGCGCGACAGACTCGTCGCTACCGCGAACGGCAACTTCGCGAGCAACCGTTCCGCCTCGTCCTGCGAGCATCGCGCCGCCGTGCGAACCAGCGTGACGAGGGCTTCTTTCGCCGTCAGCGGGAACGCCTCGATCGAGACGCTGCGATTCTTGATGGCCGGTTCGCGGCGCAGGAGGCGTTCGAGGTCCGGGAGTTCCGCGACGGCGATGAGGCGGTCGCCGGGCTTCAAGCGGCTGTCCGGTACCGTCGCGGGGTCCTGCCCGTTCAAGGCGATCGGCAGAAAGCGATAGTCGACGACCGCGGCGCGAAGCGATTGACCGTTTAAACAGGGATCGTCGTCTTGAACGACGAGTTCGACGACGATCAGCGTGTGCCCGGCGGCGGTGATGAGCGTTTGCACGCGATCGCCGAACAGAGCCGCAGCGAAGGCAGGAGCAGCCAGTGTGGGAATCGAGGCCGCGTAGCGGATGTCCGCGGCATCGCGCACGGCTTCCGCGAACTGAGCATCGGAGAGCCGTACGACCACGCGCTGCTTCGGGTTCAAGTCGCGCACGAGCAATGCGATCTCGAGGTTCGCCAGTTCCGAGGACGTCGCGGCAATCACGGCCTTGGCCGTATCCGCCCGCGCTTGCCGCAGCACCTCTCCCAGCGTGGCATCGCCCACAAAGGTGGGCACGCCCTGGCGGCGAGTGGTCGCGATGAACGGGTTGTCGTTGTTGCGGTCGATGGCAACGACGCGTTCGCCGATGGCGAGGAGTTCTTCCACGCAGCGGTAGCCGATGTTGCCGATCCCGCAGACGACGATGTGCCCGCCGTCCGGGACGCGGCGCAGTTCGAGCGCGCCGCCGAGTCGCGCCCGGATCAGGTAGTTCGTCAGGATCGCGGTGAACCCAGCCACGAGTGCGGCACCGGCCAACTTCAACACGCTGAGGAACACCTTCGCCCAGGAGTCGCGGCCTTCGCCGTGCAACTCGGAGCCGGTCGCGATAATCGTGACAGTTTGGTAGAGCCCGTCGGCCCAGGTGGCTTCAAACCCATAGCGGAAGATCAAGGTGCTCGTGAGCAGCGTGATAAAGAGCACCGGCGTGATGATCTTCACGGAGAGATCGACTTCGAGCAACGTGCGGCGAAGCGTGCGGATCCATCGGCGAACGGCACCGGCCCAGAGTACGCCGGGCAAGAGATCGCCTCGGCTCTCGGCAATCAGCGGCCGCAAATCTTTCGGAGTTCCGACTACCACCAGCCGATCGTTCGGCAACAATTGCGCGTCGCCGACCACATCGAGCAGCACCTTCGAGGTGCCGTCCGCGCCGGTCACGACGAGCGGTACGAGATGGTGCTGCCGGCAAACTTCGGCCACGGTGCGATTCGCAAGCGTCGAACCTTCCTTCACGAGCAACTCGGAGACTTGCTGCGGACCCGATTCGAGTTTGAACGCGCCGAGTGCCTCGCCCGTGGCGGCGGTGAGTGCGAGCATCGGGGCCGTGAGCGCCGAGACGCTCAGTGCCACAGTGTTCTTAACGATGGATCCGAAGCGGGCGAGTAAGTTCTGGTTGAACATGCGGACGACGACGCGGGCATCCGGGTTCAGCTTTCTCACGAGCAACGCCGCCGAGACATTCACGAGGTCGTCGCTGCTGAGCAGCAGTACTCCGCGAGCCTGACGCACGCCGGCCTTCTCCAGGTCTTCCTGCCGCCGGCAATCGCCCTTCACCACGATTGCGCCGACGAGCCGCGGATCGTCCAGCGGCGGATTCGTATCCACGACGGCCATCGATTGGCCCTGCCCTCGGAGCAACTCGTACACGCGCCAGCCCACGCGCCCGAGCCCGCACAAAACCACTCGCTGGTCGTCCGGATTTCGCGATTCGGTTGCAACCTCCATGCACTCTCCGGGATAATGAACCGAGCCAGACGTGGAGCATCATACCGCGCCGGCACCAGCTATTCGGATGAACCGCGATGAACATGGACGACAAAGTCTGCTACTGCTTCCACGTGACCCGACGCAAACTCGTGAACTGGTCGCGGATGCACGAGCCCAAGGTGGCGAGCCAGCTCTCGATGTGCGGCGGCGCGGGCACGGGCTGCGGCTGGTGCATTCCCTTCTTGAAGCAAATCTTCAAGCAGGCCACGGAGCCGGAAAGCGAGATCGACGCGATCTCGGCGGCGGAGTACGCCGCCCGCCGAGCCGAGTACGTGAAGTTGGGGAAAGGGAAACCGCCACCGGGTGCCGAACCGCTGCCGATGGCGGAGGAATGAAATCCGCATTAAGATAATCCTAAAAGGAGAACTCATGTCCCCCAACGACCTGTTGAAGTTCACGCGAATGTCGCCGTTCGAGCCCTTCCGCCTGCAAATCTCGGATGGTTCGAGCTACGAGATTCGCCATCCGGAATTCTGCATGGTGCTGCAAACGAGCGTCGTGATCGGAACGCCCGGGAACACGAAAAATGGAATCCCCGAGTCGGCCGTGTGGGTCGATGCGCGACACATCGACAAAGTGTTCCCGTTAGGCCAACCGGCTACGGGAAACGACAACGAACTGCATGTGAATGGGACGCCTGGATAGAGCAAGTCGTTCATCCCGGTTGCTTCACGACCTCCACGAACGCGCGGAGCGAAGGTGGCCGGTACCGCTGTTTGTGCCAGACGGCGCAGAGCGTGCGAGTCGGGCTCGGTTTGCCGAGCGGCCGGTAGACCCGCTTCGGCGAGCTATCGCCCACCGCCGCCATTTCGGGCACCACGGAAACACCCTGACCCACCGCCACCATCGCCAGCAGCGTCGCGATCTGCTCTCCACGACACACCACCTTTGGTTCCACTCCCCCGCGCCGGCACAGGCTCAAGACTTGATCGCCGAAGCAGTGCATTTCATCGAGCAGGATGAACGGCTCGTCCATCACGTCCACCAACTTGACTTCGGTCTTTGAAGCCAGCCGGTGCTTCGCAGGCAGTGCCATGACCAGCGGTTCGGAGTAGAGCTTTTCGACGTGGAGGCGATCGTCGCGGATGGGGAGCGCCATGATCGCCACGTCGAGTTCGCCGGCGAGGACGTCGGCCAGGAGCCGTTCGGTGCGGTCTTCTTGAAGCTGAAGCCGAATGCCGGGATGGGCCTTGCTAAATCGGACGACTGCGGCGGGGAGCACGAACGGCGCGATGGTCGGAATCGCTCCGATGCGAAGCCGACCGCCCTCCGTGGAATCGCGGACCACCCGCTCCGCTTCATCGACCGCCGCAAGAATCGCCTGGGCCCGACCCAGCAACTCGTTTCCCGCATCCGTGAGTACGACCTTGCGGCCCAGGCGATCGAAGAGCCGCCGCCCCACTCCATGAGTCTTTCCTTCCAGCCGAATGACTTGCTCGCTGAGGGTGGGTTGCGTCACGCCTGCGCGTTCGGCGGCACGGGTGAAGCTGCCCGTCTCGGCGACGGCCACGAAGTAGCGAAGCTGGTGGAGTTCCATCGTTCGATCCGATCCTGCGTTAGAACTCAATCGGTTCCACCTATTGTACTCCCCAACGCGGCCGAATCGTAAGGCGGGCGAGTTTCGGCGAGATTCCCGAGCCGTTGCGTCCCGTTGAACCGGACCCGCCATAGTCTTAAAGTATCTCGATTGGCGACTCAGCATTCGTCTCGATGGTGTTGCATGTTCGAAGGCATTACCCGCTCGCTGTCCGAGGCCTTCAAGAAGTTCAAGGGCGGCAAGCTCACGGCCGACAACATCAAGGAAGGCCTGCGCGAAGTCCGCCGCGCCTTCCTCGAAGCAGACGTGAACTTCAACGTCGTCACCGATTTCGTTGCGCGCGTCGAAGCCAAGGCCGTCGGCCAAGACGTGATGGCCCGGATCAACCCCTCGGAACAGATCATCCAGATCGTGTACGAGGAACTCGTGGCCCTGATGGGTCCGGTCGATCACAAGATCCCGCAGCGCGCGGATCGGCCCGTCGTCATCATGCTGTGCGGCCTCCAGGGTTCCGGTAAAACCACGACCGCCGCGAAGCTCGCGCTCACGCTCCAGAGCAAGGGCCGCAAGCCGCTCCTCGCCGCCGCCGACCTTCAACGCCCCGGTGCCGTCGAACAACTCCAGACGCTCGGCGAACAGATCGGCATCCCCGTCTTCAGCGAGAAGACGACGCCCGTCGACGTCTGCCGCAACGCCGTAGCCGAGGCTAAGCGTACGCTCTGCGACGTGGTCATTCTCGACACCGCCGGCCGGCTCCAGATCGACCAAGAGTTGATGGACGAGTTGAAGCGGATCGACAAGCTCGTGAAGCCGGACGAAGTTTATCTCGTCGTCGATGCGATGATCGGGCAGGAAGCGGCGAACGTGGCGAAGGCGTTCAACGACGCCCTCGAACTCAACGCCTGCATTCTCACCAAGCTCGACGGCGACGCCCGCGGCGGCGCGGCCATGTCCATCAAGGGCGTGACCGGCGTACCCGTCAAGTTCATCGGCATGGGCGAGAAGGTCGACAAACTCGAAGAGTTCGTCCCCGAGCGAATGGCTGGCCGCATCATGGGTCAGGGCGACCTCATGGGCATCGTCGGCAAGATCGCCGACATCCAGAAGGACATCTCCGCCGAGGACATGGCGAAGCAGCAGGAGGCGCTGCAAAAGGGCAACTTCACGCTGGAAATGTTCCGCTCGCAATTTCAAATGATCGCCAAGATGGGCATGAAGGACATGCTGGGCCGCATGCCCGGCATGGCCGACATGATCCCCGAGGGCGAGGACCCCGAAGAGGCTCTGAAACGCGTGCAGGGCATGATCGATTCCATGACGAAGAAGGAGAAGCTCGACCCCGATTCGATCGACCCGAACCGCCGGCGTCGCATTGCGAAGGGCTCGGGTGTGGAACCGCACGAGGTCAATCAATTCTTAAAGCAGTTCGATCAGGTGCGGGCCTTGATGAAGCAGATGTCGCAGATGAGCATGTGGCAGCGTTTGAAGATGGTGACGGGTCTGGGCAAGGCGGGCGCGTTCATGCCGGGCGGCATGGACGCCATGAAGCTGAAGGGCGACACCGGCCACCGCAAGAGCGCCAAGGAACGCGCCGACGAACGCAAGAAGAAGAACAAGAAGAAGCGACGGTAAGGTATCATGGGCGATGGAGGTGCCTCATGCCGATCCACGACTGGACCCGAGTACCGTCCGGCCTTTACCACGACTTCCATCAATCGTGGACGATTCGGATTCGCGATGCACTCAACGGCGGCTCCATGCCGGAAGGCTATTACGCATATGTCGATCAACGCGTGAATGGACCGGAGCCGGATGTGATCGCGGTCGAAACCGGCCGCACCGGGAAAAGGAAATCGAAGTCGAATTCGAGCGGCGAAACCGCCGTCCTCGAAGCACCCCGGACCAAGTTGGTCCAGAAGCTAGAGCCCGATTCGATTCACTACGCCCGCAAGTCGAACCGGATCAGCGTTCGCCATTATGCGGGAGACGTAGTTGCGATCATCGAGGTGATTTCGCCGGGAAACAAGGACGGCAAAATGGCTTTTCAATCTTTCATCGATAAGGCCGTCGCGTTCCTTCGAGCTGGCGTCCATCTGTTAGTGATCGATCCCTTCCCTCCGACGCCGCGCGATCCGAAGGGCATCCACAAGGCGATCCTGGATGAGTTCGGAGACGAGCCATTCAATCCGCCGGCCAAGAAGCCGTTGACTCTGGTTTCGTATGAAGCGGCCCCATCTCTGACCGCGTACATCGAGCCGATAGCCGTGGGCGATAGGTTGCGTTCGATGCCCCTCTTCCTCGGCCCCGGCGAACACGTCCTCGTTCCACTGGAAGCCACCTATCTGGAGACCTGGAAAGTCTGCCCCAAACCGACGCAAGAACTGGTGGACCGATGAGGCGGCACAAGTGTATTCCCCCTCCCTCCTACCGTGTTGCCGCTGGGATTCCAATCGGAGTAGCGAGGACGACGGGCCATGCCCTATGTTTGGCTCAGTCAATCATCGTCATCAATCGACTCGTAGCGGGAAAGTGTGTGAGCCCATTCATGTCTGCGGCGATCACACTTACGAAGATGCTTGAGTTGGTCGGTTTTGTGATTAGCGATTCTCTTGCTGGAGGGGTGACGACACTGAGGGCAGATTGGATTTCTCATCTGGAGGTATGACTCATCCGGGATCACACGATCTTCAAGTGTGCACTCGCAATGCAAACTGCAAAGGCTACGAGTTTCGCAGAAGGCTTCCGTACACACGCAGTCTTGAATGCCGTTAGCATTCTCACCATCCGGATTGTAGCCATTCCAGTAAATCGCCTCCGTTGTGCCGCAGCATTCGGGTGTGCCACTGGAAGTAGGCACTCTGACCCTCTCCCCGCTGGGGAGAGGGTGGTTCGCGAACTGCGCATGCAGTTCG
>JAYTUG010000031.1:0-3027 GCA_043744695.1 Gemmataceae bacterium | reverse complement strand
GTTGAACCTGGGAGCGCGGGCGCGTCTCGCCCGCTATGGAACCCGAGTTTTGAGAGTCGAGTCCGTGGCTGGAGAGCGAAACGAATCGGACCGGTGTTGCTCGGTGAACTCCGGAGCTGTTGCGGGCGAGACGCCCGCGCTCCCAGGGGAGAGCAGGCGTCCCGCGTCAGTCAGAACCCCACGTCGCTTTCGGTGAAGTCTTCGAGGCGGTTGGTGGGTCGCTTGGCCTCGGCGATGGAGCCGAGTTCCAACTGCGGGATGCCGGTGAGGCCGGGGCCGATGATGCAGCCGAGGTCGCCGTAGAGGGCCGAGGTGTTCACCATCGCGCGGGCAATCTGCTTCTCGCGCTTGTTCCAGATCCGGCAGAAAGACCGCTTCTCGGAATCGAGATCCTTCTTCATTTCCACAAAGGCCTCGACGAGGCCTTCGATCTTCTGACGGAACTCGGAGCCGGCGAAGTACTGGAACACGAGATCGACCTTGGTCATCTTGCCGTGTGCGGTTTCGCGAGCGCGGGCGGCCTCGATCACGCCGTGTCGCAGGGCAGCGGCCAGGCCGATGTAACAGTCGCGGTTCGTAATCCAGGTACCGTCGATGCACCCGAAGTTGGCCAGCGACTTCGGCAACTCCACCGAGAGCAGCACCGCGATCTCGGACTTGGCCCGCCTTTGATCGTCGCGGAGTTTCGGCAGCCAAGAATCGTTCCACGTCTTCGTCCGCTTCGACTCCCAGAGGATGGTGCCGCAGGGTGAACCGTTGCGGTCGAAGACGCCTTGGAGAACGTCGCCTCCGTTCGCGCCGCCGGGCACGGCCTCGATCGCGTCCATGGGGAAGTGCCGTCGGAGTTCGTGTTCGAGTTCCAGTTCGAGGGTGAAGCCCTGGGCCTGCTGCGAACCGAACTCCGCGGTGCGCTTCATGTCGTCGATCTGCCGCTTGAGATCGGTGATGAGCTTGTCCTTATCCGCGTCGCGGTGGCGGCTCTGCTCGACGAGTTGCACGCGGGCCTGTTCGCGGAGCGTTTCGCGTTCCTCGTCCAGGGTGCGGTTCACGGCGAGTTCGAGTTCGCGTTTCTGCTCTTCGAGCGCCCGGCGATCCTTGCGAAGCAGCACCTCGGCGGCGTTGGCCGTGTCCAACTTCTCACGCAACTCGTCGACTTCCTGCGAGAACGCGGTGCGGGTGGTCTTCTCGATCTCCTTGCGGAGGCGAACCGTTTCGGCGTTCAGCCGCGATTGAAGGTCGGCATCGACCGACTGTGCCTTCTGTTGAAGGGCACGTTCCCGATCCTGGAGGTCGTGCAGGATGTGTTCGCGCATCTGGGCGGATGCCGCCGCGTGCATCTCGATTTCGTGGCCGCAGTTCGGGCAGGTGATGAGATCGTTCACGATATTCTCCGTGGTGTGGGCCTCGGATTGAGGCTTCACGAAACTCATCCGCGCGAGTGCGAAAAGTGCGACGAAGAAAATGTGAGTTGCGAAACAATCTGATCCGTGGTTAAAATCGTTTGAGCGACAGGACGACCGTTATCGCACGTCACCGGTCAGGATTACCCACCGACACGATTCTCGTTTCGCACCGCCATGTTCCTCACCGAATGGCCGAGCCCGGTAGCCGAGCAGGAGCTTCTCCAAAAGCTGCTGTCCGGCGACCCCACGGCCACGGCAGATCTCTTCACGGCGTTCTACACACCACTCTTCAACTGGTTGCAGATCAACAACCGGAGCGTCGATGAACAGATGAACCACGATGCGGTAACGGTCGCGCTCGTCTCGCTCATGAAGAATCCGCAGTCGTTCAAGCCGGAGATGGGGAAGAGCCTGAAATCGTACTTGATGATGTCCGCCGTTGGGGATTTGAAGAACCTCCTCCGCGGTGAGAAGAAACATCAATTCGGAAGAATATCGTTCGAGGATGTCGAACTCGGCGACGACGCGGGGAATACCACGAGCCGCGACTTGGAACTGTACGAAGAGGCCGAGTGGGTCGAGGCGACGATTCTCGTCCATGTGAAAGATGGGTTGTCGCCCGAGGAACTCGCCGGGCTCGACGTATATCTCGCCGGTGAGAAATCGACCGAGGCCTTCGCCGCGGTTTTGAAGTTGGATGAACGTTCCGCCGAGGAATGCGAGGCCACGGTGAAGAAGTTCAAGGATAAGATCAAGCTCCGGATCAAGCGAGCAAGGGGGCTCCATGACGAACCATCTTGAATCTCTGGCCCTGCGGCTGGAGCGCGATCCGTTTTTTCTCGCGTGCCCGCTCGCCGGCTACGCTCGCAGCGAAACTCTCGACGATGCCGCCCTCGCCGCCGCAATGAACTGTTCTCTGGAGTCGCTGACCATGATTCGCCTCTGTCGCTCGCCGGATGAGGACCGATTCAAAGCGGACATCGATGCGGTTGCGACGCGGTTCCACGCCGATGCCGATGCGTTGGCGTTGGCCGTCCGCCGCGGTCAGGTGCTCGCCACGCTGCAATCCCGGCAGCCCGAGCAGACCGGCGGCATGTTACTCGCGGCACGAGACGACGACCGACCGGATGCGGAGGCGCCCTCGTGAACGTGCCGTTGTGGGTCGCCGAGTTGGCGAATCGATTCTGGTCCGCGGCGGGAACGCCCGAGCCGTTTCCACGACTGCTTGAACGCCCTTTAACCGTCGCTGTGCCTCTGACGCTGATCGCTTTAGCGAGGCCAACGGTTCGCTCGATTCAAATCTGGCTCGCGAACAACGGCATCATTCACAAGTTGAACGTCCCGGATCGGCCGCTGCGGGCCTGCCTCGTGGCATACGACGGGCACGGTCTCGCCTTCATCGACTCGACCGATTCGGAGGACGAACGGCGGTTCTCGATCGCGCACGAACTGGCCCACTTCCTGGGCGACTACTTGGCTCCGCGCGTCGCCGCGAAGCGGAAACTCGGCCCGAAGGCCGTTCAATTACTCGATGGAAAACGGAAGCCGGCCGCGGCGGAACGCGTTCGCGCGTTGTTCAGCCAGACTCGCATCGGGGTTCACGTTCACCTGATGGATCGCGGCT
>JAYTUG010000030.1:0-11896 GCA_043744695.1 Gemmataceae bacterium | reverse complement strand
CGCAGTTCGCAAACCACCCTCTCCCCGCGCCGAGGAGAGGGTCAGAAGGTCGCTTCGGTTTCCCGTTACCAGAATCGATTGGCCTACCCGGGAACGCCGGGTGGTCTCAGTTCGAGGGGTACGGTGTCTCTTCCTCGTTGATCTCGGCCATCGCGTTCATCGCCGCCTTGAGTTCGGCATCCTTCTTGGTGCGGCCCCAGGCTGGCGGGAAGCGGTGCCCATCCACATCCGCCGCGACCTTGAAACACTTGTCGTGGTCCGGGCCTTGCTCATCCAATAGCAAGTAGCGAGGTATGCCGCCCCACATCCGCTGAACGATGTGCTGGAGTTGCGACTTCGCGTTGGAGGCGACCGCTTCCTGCGCCACGCGTTCCACTTCCGGCTCGATGAACCGCATGACGAATTCCTTGGCCGCATCCCATCCGCCATCGAGGAAGATGGCGGCGACGAGCGCTTCGAACACATCCGCGTGCATGTTCGAGGGAATTTCGCCGTAATGGCCGACGCCCTTGCCGATGAAAAGGAAGCTGCCGAGGTTCAGCGATTGGCTGAAGGCCGCACACGTTTTGCGGCTCACGACGACAGACTTCACCTTCGTGAGGTCGCCTTCCTGATAGTCCGGGAACCGCTTGTAGAGCAGCTTGCAGGTGATGAGGCCGAGTACGCTGTCGCCGAGGAACTCGAGGCGTTCGTTCGAGGCGGCTCGCGTGTTGGCACTCGAGGTGTGCGTCAGTGCGGCGCGGAGCAACTCCGGGCGCTGGAACTCGTAGCCAATGGCTTCCTGACACTCGTCGAGGATGACCCGTTCGCGAGACACAGTCAATTCCGGGGGAGGCATCGTTTCGCCTGTCGGGCGAGGTGAAGGAACGATGAAGCGGATGTTCGCCAAGCCTAACACTTCAATCGGCACGCGTCAACGCATCCGTTCACAAGGAGTTCGAGATTGTTTCAGACCGGCAGCGCGGCGAGTTCGACGGCGGTCGGGCGGGGCGGCGGGCAAAACTTCAAGGCGAGCGAAATCAGTTCGTTCAAGTCGAAGGGCTTGGCGAGAAAGCCATTCGCACCCGCTGCCAGAGCGTAATCGCGGTGTTCGCGGGACGTATTCCCCGAGATCATCAGAACCGGAATCTGGCCTTCCGATCGCTCCGCGACCGACCGAATGATGCTGAACCCGCTCGCGCCGGGAAGCAACATGTCCGTAATCACGAGGCAGGGCAACCCGCTATTCAACGCGGTCTCGGCATCGCGGGCATCCCCTACGGCCCGAACGGCGAACCCGTTCCCCTCAAGTGCTAATTCCAAGACCTCGCGAAGGTCCGGATCGTCTTCGACCAGCAAGATGGTGCGAGTAGTTCCCACGAACAGCCTCGAGCGTTGGCATCGTCGCGTGAACTCTGGAACAAATATATTGGCGGCAAGAACCTGCGGCCACGCTTTCGCACTCTTCCCGCCAGCCCCGACCGATACAACCTCTCTTATGCTCGAATCCGACACAACCTCCACGCCCGCGGCAGAAGGCTACCGGATGCCTGCCGAGTGGGAGCCGCACGCCTCCACGTGGCTGGCCTGGCCTCACAAACTCACGGACTGGCCCGGCAAGTTCAGCCCTATTCGCTGGGTGTACACCGAGATCATTCGCGCCCTCACGCGGCACGAACCGGTGAACCTGATCGTGCGCGGGCCGAAGATGCTCGATGCCGTGAAGAAGCGACTCGCGATGGCGGGCATCGATCTGGCGAAGGTGCAGTGCTGGGAATTGCCCACCGATCGGTCGTGGGTCCGCGACTCGGGGCCGATTTTCATCGTGAACGATCGCGGAGAACGCGCCGTCTTGAACTGGCACTTCAACGCCTGGGCCAAGTACGACGACTGGACGAAGGACGATCTCCTGCCCGCGTTCGCGGCAGAGAAGCTCGGCGTGAAGTCGTGGCAGCCGAGCTTCAAGAACCATCGCGTCGTGCTCGAAGGCGGCAGCATCGACGTGAATGGCCAAGGCCTCCTGCTCACGACCGAAGAATGTCTGCTCAGCAAGGTGCAGGAGCGGAACCCGCCCTTCGACCGGGCCGACTACGAACGCGTCTTTGCCGACTACCTCGGCGTGAAGAAGGTGCTTTGGCTGAACGAGGGCATCGCCGGCGACGACACTCACGGCCATGTCGACGACCTCGCTCGCTTCGCCAACGCCAAGACGATTGTCGCGGTGGAGGAGAAGAACACGGCCGACGCAAACTACCTTCCCCTTCAGGAGAATCTCGAACGCCTGCGTGGGATGTGCGATCTCGATGGCGGCAAGTTGGAGGTGGTACCGTTGCCGATGCCCGCGCCGCTGGTGTTCGACGGAATGCGGCTACCGGCAAGTTATGCGAACTTCTACATCGCCAACGGCGCGGTGATCGTGCCGACCTTCAACGACCCTCAGGATCGCGTGGCTCTCGGCATCCTCGGCGACTTGTTCCCCGATCGCGAAGTGGTCGGTATCCACTGCGTCGATTTGGTCTGGGGACTCGGCACCTTGCACTGCATGACGCAGCAGGAATCAGCGGCCGTAAGGGTGTACATCTCGAAGTAGGCAAGCTGGCGACCCAGACTTCGCCCTCGGCTTTGCGGGCTTCGCGAACCGGGGTTGTGCCGTTCGGCTCGCGCCGTTATGTGGCAGGCTTCAAGGATTGTCGGAACGTCTCTTTGCCCAGGGGGGTTGCTATGCCGCGGGGAAGCTGGCGAGGTATCGTCGTTGCGTTCGGACTTCTCGCGCTGGCGCGAATCGCCGAGGCCGCTCCCCCTGCCGCGCTACCGCCCGTTACAACGGAGTCCGAACTTCCCGTTCGCGATCTCACGCCGCCGGGCTTCACCACCGACGCACCAGCCGAACACCCCGCCTACCACGGAACGCCCGGCCACCTGAAGCCCTCCGCTCCGGAAGAAGGCGGCCCCTTCGCCTCCGTCGAATTCCTCCTGCTCCGCCCTCACCGCACCGCGTTCGACTTCGTCGTTCCGGGCGACGCCACCGGCCTCGTGCCGAGCGGACCCGTCCGCTCCTTGAACTTCGACGTGCAGCCCGGCGTGCGAGCCGAACTCGGCCACCGCTTCGGCGAATCTGGATGGGAAGCCTACTTCGGCTACACCTACTTCCACTCGAGCGCCGCCGACTCGCTCCACGTGCCCGCCGGCCAAACGCTCTTCCCCACGCTCACGAAACCGGGCCTGACCAACACCGTGACTTACGCGAGTGCCCAGGCCAACTTCGAGTACAACGCCTACGACCTCTTGCTCGGCAAGCGCTTTGCGGTGGACGAACACTTCGCCGTGCACCTCTCCGGCGGCCTCCGCTTTGCCAGCCTGCGGCAAGCGTTCAGCGCCTACTACGACGGCCTCGATGCCCGCAGTGCCACGGTCTCCGCGAACTTGAACTTCCAGGGCTTCGGGCCCCTCCTCGGTGCCGAGGGCGTGTGGGTGGGGTGGAAGGGCTTCCACCTCTATGCTCGGGCCAACGGCGGCTTCCTGAGCGGGCAGTCCGACAATCCCCTCTTCGAAACGAACAACGCCGGCAAGACGGTCTATGCGAACACGGCTTACAACATCCGCAAAGTGGTGCCGATGGCCAGCGCGAGCGTCGGCCTCGGCTGGCAGTACCGCACCGTGACGGCCCGCGCCGGTTACGAGATCGCGAACTATTGGAACGTGGTGGATCAGCCGCGCTTCGTGGACGATGTGGGCGTGGGTAAACTCGTGACGCGACCTTCAAACGTTTCACTCGAAGGGCTCTTCGTCCAACTCGGTGTGGCGTTCTGAATGCGATGCATTTCAAGTGAGCGAACGAAGCGTAGCATCTCGGCCGATACGGTCATTTTGCCTTTCACGTTTTGTTGAGCCGCCGCAGTTCGCAATCGCTTGCTTGCAGGCTTTGGAATCGAGTAAACTCAGAGACGCCCCACCTGGAGGAGGAGTGTCCGATGGCCACGATTGCGTGCCGGTCGTGCGGGTTGCCGCGAGCCGAGGAATTGTTGAACGACGTGGCCTGCCCCGTGTGCGGGCTGAAAGGCGATGAACCAGTCGAAGCGGCAACCGATACGGAGCCGTTGCACGATTGCGCTTGGGTAATTCCCGAGCCGAGTCGCGTTCTCTTTTCGCCCGAACCCTCGAAGAGTCGCTTCCTGGTCGGCTTTCTCGCGGGTGTTGCCGTGGCACTCGGCGGCGCCTTCGCTTGGCCGTTCCTCGTAGGTCGGGCGGTACCCGACATCGATGTACTGGGCACGGCCCGATCTACCGAAGAACCCGCTCGCGAAGTCGCACAGGCCCCCGCGCCGCGCGAAGTCTTCACCTCGCTTCGCATCCCCGCTCCGTCTGTCCCCGAACAGATTCCGAAGCCGGCGGATGTGCCCGAGCCGATGATCGTTCTCCAACCGGAGCCCGCGCCGCGGAATCCGTTTCGACCCGATGCTCCGCGAGCGATCGTACTCGATCGCGTTCAGCACTACTCGCCGAACGTGCCGCCCGGCAGCACCGTTGCGGTTCGAGGCTGGGTGAAGACGCTGATCGTGAAAGACCTCGAAGCCGGGGCCGTTCTCGATTGCTCGGAACTGGAAGCGGAACAAATCATCGTGATCGGCAAGATTGAAGGTGGCTCGCGTTTGTCGGTGAAAGCACCCGGCGGCACGGTCGCGTTTCGTTCCCGGATCGACGGTCGTTCGCACGTGATCGTCCAGGCACCCGGCGGCACGGTTGCCTTTGAGACGCCCACGGGGATGGGCCGCGACGGCTCCAAGATCGATGGCGGCTCGGAGGTCGAGATTCATGCGAAGACGGTCGGCTTCCGCGGTCTGATCGCCGGCGCGAAGACGAAAGTGAACGTGACGCTGTCGGCGAATGGCTCGCTGACGTTCGAGGAAATCGGCGGTACCGCCCGCCTCGAATACGGCAAGCTCGACCCGGATGACGCCGAGCCGCAGGTCGTGAAGGGCCGCATCGGTGCCGCAGCCGTGGTGAAGAAAGTGGAGTGACTCGGACGGATAAGGATCGACTTCTCCTTGCGGACTCAGCATCGCGGCTTAGATGTATTCACTCGGCGACGAGGCGGGGGCAATCGAGTGGCGTGGCGGCGGAGTGTGCATGGTTGGTTCAGCCGAGCCCTCGTTGGGAGCGCTTTGGGCTGCAGCGCGTTGCTCGTGGCCGAAGTCCTCATCATTTTCTTCGGGCGGCCGTTGTACAAGAACAACCACGAAGGGTGGGAGCGGGTGTTCTGGGTTGCGACGTTCGGGCTGCCAGCCGTGCTCGCGGTCGGTGCCATCACAGGCCTATTGTGGAAGCGGTCTCGGCCGTTCAGAATGGAGATCGGTGGGCTGGCCGGGTGCTGCTTGGCCATCGCCCTCATCTCGAAGTTGTTGCGACCGGTCGTCGCCCGCGCTCGGACAGCAGGCCCGGCCCCGTACGAAGTGATCCCCGACAGCATCGCAGCCGTCTTCACCTTAGGGGCTTTGGCCATCGTGGTCGTGGGCGCAATATGGCGTTCGCAGTCTCCGGGGGTCGAAGATGCTGCGGTGAAGAAAACGGAATGAATCTCAGAGCCAGCCCGCAGCCTCGTCGCGGAGGATGCGCTCCATCGCGTCGATCCATTTGGGCTGATCGTTCAGGCAGCGGCCATTGTGCAACTTCTCGCCGCCGGCATGGTCGAACACCTCCCGGCTCTCGCGGCCAATCTCGTCGATCGTCTCCAGGCAATCCGACGTGAAGCCCGGCAAGGCCACGAAGACGCGCTTGATCCCCTTCTTGGCCAATTTGGCGAGCACATCGTCCGTGTAAGGCTTGAGCCATTCCGAGCGGCCGAAGCGGGATTGGTACGTCTGCGACCACTGTCCGCGCTGCCAGCCCATGCGCTTCACGAGTTCGCGCGTGGTTCGCACCACCTCGGCGGGATAGTAGTCCCCCTGCTTCGCGTAACTCTGAGGCAAGCCGTGGAAGCTGACCACGAAGTGCTCGGGTTCCCAATCCAGCGTCGAGAGATCGTTGCGAATCGAGGCTTCGAGTGCGTCCAGATACGCGGAGTGTTCGCAGTACGAAGTGACCAGGAGAATCGCGGGCACGCGGCGTTCCTTCAGCATGGCCTTAAATAGCGAGTCGGTCGCGCTGGCGGTCGTGGTCGCGGAGTATTGCGGGAACAACGGCAGCACGACGAGCCGATCGACGCCGGACGCGATCATCTCGGAGGCGACCTTCGCCACGGAGGGGTTGCCGACGATCATGCCGAAGCGAACGGGGATGCCGGGAAACCGCGGCTGGAGCAGTTCCGTTTGCCGTTGGGTGAAGTGCATCAAAGGGGAACCCGTGACGGGATCCCAGATGCGGGCGTACTTCGCGGCGGACTCTTTGGGCCGAGTGCGGAGGATGAAAGCGTTGAGAATCAGCTTCCACTTCCAGCCCTGGTTCTCGATAACGCGCGGGTCGGAGAGGAATTGCTTGAGGTAGGGCTTGACGGCCTCGGGCGTGGGCGCGTCCGGGGTGCCGAGTTGGATGAGGAGAATACCGGTCATCAGTTTAGCCGCTTGCGGCTTCGCGATTCCGAATCGAATCGCAATCGCCAAGCCGCGAGCGGCAAGTCGTACCTATTTCTTCGCCGAGCAGCCGGGGCCTTCGAGGGCGTCCTGCTTTTCGGTGATGTGCCCGGTCGCCTTGAGAGCCGCGGATTTATCTGCGTTCAGTTGAATGTAACTGCTCCACTGCGACGGCGTGTTCCCTTCCGCAAAGATGGCCTCGACCGGGCACTCCGGCACGCAGGCTTCGCAGTCGATGCAGTCCGCCGGATCGATGTACAGCATCGTCTCGTCCTGGTAGAAGCACTCTACCGGGCAGACAACGCAGCAATCGGTGTACTTGCACTCGTTGCAATTCGCGGTCACGATATGGGCCACGGCAGGGACCTCCAGCACGGGGTAAACAGAATCACGGACCGAATGATACCGCACGGCCGCGTAAGGTCAAGTTATGCAGTGCCGCGGCGAAAATGCCAGAGCGCGAGCCAAGATTTTTGGGTGGGCCTCGCCTTCCGTTTGAAGTCGAGGGGTTCTCGATTGAACCCCCGCAACCACTTCCTCGTGGGATTGACTAGCCCCTGGAGCCTGTGTATTGCCGCACAGCGGACCTGTCCTTCGAGGGAAGTTCATGCACCTACGTACCCTGATAGTGGCCGTGCTGATCGGCCTGCCGTCGTTCGCTCATGCGGGCGACCCACCCCCCGCCAGCTTGCCTCTATCCCCTGCGGATTCGTCGACGCTCGCCGACAAAACCGACGTCCTAACGGGTGAGTGGGTCACCTCCGGTCGTCGCGTCGCGCCTGCGTTCGGCATGGACCTGTTGTTCGGCCAGCAGATGGGCATTCGGCCGAGTGTCGCCGTGTACTCCACCGCACGGACTTCGTTCCTCGTCGAGGGGTTCTACGGTGCCCTCCTGACGAAGTTCGGAGCCTCCGAAGGGGCCGGTGCCGGCGTTCGCTGGGTGACGACGCGAGGCGGTCGCGATGCTGTCACCCTCGGACCCGGCCTCGACGTGTTCTTCAACATCAATCGCGGCGCGGCGACGTTTATCGCTCCGACAGTGGACATCTCCTGGCGGCACAGCTTCGGCGACCGTGCCGCCTTAGATCTCGGACTCAACGCCGGAGTCGGTATCGGACTCAGTGGCAGCAGGAACCACGACCGGGATGAAAAGGTGGCCGGGAGGGCCACGCCGCTCATCAGCGCTTTCGCCGGCCTCCGATACTGAGCACTCATCCATCAATCCACACCCGGTCGGTCGTTCGGCGGTCCGATCCCTAGATTGCGGCACGTCGGCCACTCTTCCGATCTGTACCAAACTTTGTGGTGCATTACACATGGTCATCCCATCGATCGGCAGTGAGGCGGATTAATCCGACGCTCGGCCAATACCTCGATGTAGACTGCGGACATCCGCTCACCCTGGACTGACCAAAGGAAGTCGTGGGCCCGCTTCAGGGCCCCACGGCCGAGTTGCCCCTTGAGATCTGGGTCGCGGGCCAGTCGGTCGATGGCGGCCGCGAGTCCAGCAATCACATCGCGGGGTCGGGTCACCGGCACTTTGATGCCGCACTCCTTGGTGACGATGTCCCGGACACCCTGATGGTCTAGGCAGATCACGGGAAGGCCTTCCGCAAGAGCCTCCAGCACAACGTTCCCCGACGTGTCGCGGAGACTGGTGAAGGCGAGTACGTCGGCCCACACGTACTGCCCAAGCGCTTCTTGGAAGGGGAGCCACCCGATCCAGGTCGTCTGGCGATCGACGCCGAGCTTAAGGGCGAGTCGCCGCCATCGATTTTCGAGCGACCCCCGACCAAGAACGCGTAGCTCGTATCGAACGTCCGCCGGGAGCGCCGCCAGCGCGTGGAGCAACAGTGGCAGTGCCTTCCAGCACTGGAGTTCGCCGGACCATAGGATGCGTAAGGGCCCTTGCGAGGGCGGGCGCGAAACGGTGCTGACGGCTCGAATCCCCGTCTCGAGCTGGAGTCGCGGACTAACCCGTAGCTTGCGGGCGAGGTCTCGCTGGACGGTGGTGTTAGCGGCCAGGATCACCGCTGCCGATCGCGCCGCCCGACGAACCTGGAGGCTGAATCGAAGTTGGAATCCGTTCAGCACGCTCCTTACGACTTCGCGGACGGCACCTGCCGGGCCGGCCATCCCGAGAAACCGCCACGGGTAATTCTGCGTTCCCCCGACAGGACCCCAGACGAATGGCACGCCGAGCCGCCAGAGGTAACTCGGCTCCCGGTATCCGCAGAACGTGACTTGATGAACGAGATCGAACCCGACTTTCGCATGCAGTTGCGCCGCGACACGATACGCTCGGCGCTGCCAGAGGTGATAACCCAGGTGGGCCAGGCCGGGCAGCCACCGGATCGGGCGGGGCCAAACAACCTTCGGAACGAAGACGAACGTCAACCCAGGGATGGGGCCGCGGACGGCGAGGTACTGGCGGATCGGCGGGCCATAACGCGACTCCTCGCAGACGACCCAGGTATCGCACGACCGAGCCGCTTCGACCGCCCGGTTCCACCCGACGCCCGGTTCGGACCCATGATCCGGGCTACAGGCATAGGCGAAAAGAAGGACGCGGGGGCGTCGGGGCGGTGAGGCAGGCGAGTCGCGGATCAGGAGCGGTTCGATTCTGACGGGGTCCGGCATCAAGTGGCTCCGACGGGTGGTATTTCTCGACCCGCATCTGCTTCCTTCGTCGCGGAGAGATCGGAAGTGGTCCAGCGGTGTTTGCGGGTGGCCCGAGGCAACTGGCCGACGAACTCCAGCGTGACGGGATACCCTTCCAATAAATCGTCCAATTCCCGCCGGAGGCGGGCCACCTGTCGGGATGAGACCGGACCGGACGCCTCTACGACAACCGCGACCCCACCGTCCGCATTCTGGTGAACCGTGTACCGCCTCACGATCTCGGCCAGATCGAACCCAAATAGGAAGTCGAACCGTAAGGGGTGGAGAATGCTCCCCGCACCCGTGAGGAGGGTCTCGTTTCTCCGGCCGCCGATGCCCTTCATCACGGCGAACCCGTGGTCGGGGATATCCAACGGAGCGTCGGTCACGTCGCCGATGGCGTACCGCAGGAGTGGGAACGAGGGGTTGCCGAGTACGGTCAAGACGATCTCGTGCCGACCGACTTCGTCGAGTGGGACGGTCTCCAAGAGAACGAGATCTTCGCGCACGCGGCAGCGACGATCCGGCCCTTCGCCGGCGATCAGCGGGCACTCGGTTGCCCCATACTCGACGACGGCCGGCACGCCGAAACTCCGCTCGACGGTCTGGACCACGTGAGGGTAAGCCGGCTCGGCGCTGAGGCAGCAGAACTTGAGGGAGTCGCACCGGAAGCCCACGGCCTCGGCCTCCCGGGCGAGCAGGTAAGCCGCGGTACTATAGGCGTAGAGCATGACCGGCCGGAACTTCGCCAAGTACCGTAGGTGGTCGCGGAGATGAGCGGAATCCAGAAGATAGGCCGAGAGGCGGAGCCGGTTGCGGAGTTGGTCCTCGGCCCGTCGCCGCCATCGGGCGAGGACGCCGCCCAGCCCGGGGGTGTGCGCGGCTCCATTCCCCCAGAGCATGACCGTCCGGTCGAAGATGTCCGCCCCCCAAGACGCCTGCAGCCGGTAGCGGCAGCGCAGCGCTTCCTGGTGGGCCTCGTCACCCCAGTAGAAACTTGTCGGACTTCCCGTCGAACCCGACGAGACATGCCATCGACCGGGGCTGGGCTGTTCCGATAGGAAGGAACGCGGATCGACTTTGATTGCCGACCGCGGCAGGATCGGGACGGCGGCACGGAACTCGGCGAGCGAGACGAATCGAACGGGCAAGCGGAGTTTCGCATTCAGTTGCCGATAGTGGGGAACGTGGGTGGCGGCGTGCTGCCAGACCGCGTTGAGCCGCTCCAGTTGCCAAACTTCGATTTCAGCGCGGGACCACCTTTCCCGCGCGGCCAAGGCATCGAGCTCCCGGTAGGCTCGGCGAAATCGGGGCAGCAAACGAAGGAGCGTCATGGAACGGGCTCGCGGCTGCAATCGCCGAACGAAAGATAAACGGCGTCGCAACCATAGCTCAAATGCCACGACCGTCAACCGTCATCAATTCACCAGTTGCGCTTCCGATCACGAGGTCCCCGAACTTTCCTTGACCGGACTTGCATCCCGATCTACGGTTGCGGCACCGAAACGGGGTCGAACGCAACTGAAGGACTTTCCATGGTCGCGACTGTCGAATCCTCGCCGAACTCGACAGCCGAACGCGACCTGCATTTGCGATTGGCCCGTTTCAACACGCAAAGACTTTGCCCGTCGCTTCCACGGGCTGACTGGCGCGACGCACTGGTCGCGGAGTTCGCACTTCGCGGGCTGGAGGCCGAGTTCCTCGAAGGCGAACGGCTGCGAGCGATTCCGCTGGCTCGGGAGGCCCCCCGCGAGCCGAGGGCATTCGTAGCCTGGTTCGAGGCCCTCGAACGGAACGGCCCCGGGCAACACGATTCGCTCTTCGCCTATCTCGCGGAGAAGGCCACTCGCGAAGAAATGCGGTGGTTCCTCACCCAGGAAATCGCGGGCGAGGCCGGGTTCGACGATCTCGTCGCATTAACCCAAGTGAAGATGCCGACGCTGGCCAAGCTCGAACTCGCGCGGAATTTTTGGGACGAGATGGGCCGCGGCCAGGGCCGCAACATGCACGGAGCGCTGCTCGATCGAGTGTCTCAGGCCTTGGAACTCACCCCCCTTCTGGAGGAAACGGCGTGGGAGCCGCTCGCGCTCGCGAACCTGTTGACCGGGCTCGCCGCGAACCGCAGTTACGCCTACCACGCCATCGGCGGCTTGGGAGTGGTAGAACTCACCGCGCCTGGGCGGGTCGCGCTGGTCAACGAGGGGCTGAAGCGACTCGGACTCGACGCGAACGCACGCCAGTACTTCGTCCTGCACGCGACACTCGACGTCAAGCATTCACAAGATTGGAATCGAGAGATTCTCACCACACTCGTCGCGGAGTGCCCGGAATATGCCCAGCCAATTGCGGAAGGTGCAATCATGCGTCTCCAGGCAGGGGCGCGGTGCTACTCCCTCTATCGGCGAGAGCTGGGAGTGGAGACGATGGATGGAGTCGATGGCCAATTGAGAGGCCTCTACAAGAGTCGCGTTGCTCGTCCCGCAACGGTTTGAAGTTCCGGCCTTACACGCAAGCGTGGCCCGTGCTGCGAGATTTGAAACTGCCGGCGACGCTCTTCGTGAACACCGCTTTCCTCGATCAGGCTCGCCCCTTTGCTCGGGCAATCCATGCTCGCGGCCCTGATCGCACTCCGCTGGTCGGGACCGCGCGACACTTCCACCCTGCTCCGCCATCTGTGCTTCGCGCTCGCC
>JAYTUG010000029.1:0-3033 GCA_043744695.1 Gemmataceae bacterium | reverse complement strand
GCAGTTCGAGATCGGCTTCATGCGGGACATGCACCCGGAGAGCGAGGTCGCCCTCTGGTGCAGTATCACGGCGGCGTGGCTGGCCTACCACGAGAAGTACCTGGGCGACGAGACGCTGCCTGACGACCAGGAGCGGCACATGCTCGGCGCTCTCATCGCCATCTCCACCGGAGTCGATGACGTGGCGAAGCTGAACGTGCCGGAGGAAGTCGGGCGCAGGCTGCTACAGTGCTACGACGACTTGAGGAAGGAATGACCATGAAAGTCCTCTTCCTGCACGGCTGGAACTCGGCGGTCGGCGGCGTGAAGCCGACCTACCTCAATGACCACGGCCACGAAGTCATCAACCCGGCGCTCCCGCACGAGGATATGCAAGAAGCCGTCCGCATCGCCCAGGCCGAGTTCGACAAGCACCGCCCCCAGGTCGTCGTGAGTTCGAGTCGGGGTGGGGCCGTCGCCATGAACATCAACAGCGGATCGGCCCGGCGTGGAAGGAGTACGGCACGGCCAAGACGGTGAAGCCAGACACGATGATCCTGCACAGTCAGGCCGACGACGTGGTTTCTTTCGCCAACTCCGAGGAACTGGCGAAGATCAGCGGGGCGACGTTGATTGAGGTCGGCAACGATCACCGGCAGGCCGACCCGGAGCCGCTGGCGGCGATGTTGCGGGCGTGCTGTCGATAAACCCGGTCCCCCGGCACAGCAACACCCCTAATGCCAGGACGTTCACAACCGGCACGAACATTGACGGGGGAGCCAGGGCGCTACTATCGAGCAACACAGGGGAGACATGATGGCTGACACAGTTTCAATTTTGCGTTCTCTATCGTTGTTCATCGTTGCGGGAGTATGTGAAATCGGCGGTGGTTGGCTGATTTGGAAGTGGCTGCGTGATGACCGCCCGACGTGGTGGGGGCTGGTCGGCGGGATCGTCTTGATCCTCTACGGCATCATTCCGACACTCCAAGCGAGTCACTTCGGGCGAGTGTATGCGGTATATGGCGGCTTCTTCATCGTGCTGTCGCTTCTGTGGGGCTGGTACTTCGATGGCAACCGGCCCGACCGGGCCGACGTAATCGGGGGTGCAATTGCCCTCGTGGGTGTTTGTGTGATGATGTACTGGCCTCGACCTACGGTGGAAGCCGGGCCACCACCGCATTCAACGACGGCAAGCGCAGTAGTGACGACCCCTGATGCAAACAGATGACGAACAGAGGGACCAATGGCCTTCGATGAAACCCTCGCCAGTCGCATCCGGGACGCCCTGGCCCGCAATAAGGGTGTCAAAGAAACGAAAATGTTCGGCTGCATCTGCTTCCTGCTCAACGGCAACGCACTGGCGGGGGTCTGGAAGGACCGGCTGATCGCCCGCCTCGGCCCGGACGAGGGGGAAGCGGCTCTGCGTGAGCCGCATGTCCGGGCGTTCGACATCACCCGCAAGCCGATGCGGAACTGGATCGCCGTCGAGCCGGAGGGCGTCGAGGACGACGACCAGTTGAAGGGGTGGATCGAGCGGGCGATGAAGTTCGTGAAGACGTTGCCGAAGAAGTGAGCGAGACTACCGATGCCAGAGTTCCGAGGTTCCGGTGGCGAAGCCTCAGACGTGCGGAAGTCTGCCGGTATCCGTACCGGCCCGACCCGGAGCCGCTGGCGGTTATGATGAAAGAATGTTGTCGATGAAACCCAAACTCCCCATCGGGATCGTGTACGCCTTCACAGCCGCCGCCCTCTTCGGCGCAAGCACGCCCCTGTCGAAGTTGCTGCTCGGCAGCGTGGACCCGTGGCTGCTGGCGGGTCTGCTCTACTTCGGTTCGGGATTGGGACTGTCGCTCTGGCTGTTGCTCGCCGCCCGGCTGACGGGGAAGGACTCGACGGAAGCATCCTTGAATCGGGCCGACCTGCCCTGGCTCGCCGGGGCCATCCTGTTCGGCGGCGTGATCGGGCCGGTGCTGCTCATGCTCGGCCTCGCCTCGACCCCCGCCGCCTCCGCATCCTTGCTACTCAACCTCGAAGGCGTCCTGACGGCGCTGCTGGCGTGGTTCGTGTTCAAAGAGAACTTCGACCGCCGAATCGCCCTGGGGATGGCGTTCATCACCGGGGGCGGCGTACTGCTTTCCTGGACCGGCGATGCCGCAACCGGGGTTCCGTGGGGTGCGCTCGCCATTGCCGGTGCGTGCCTCGCCTGGGGCATCGACAACAACCTCACCCGGAAAGTCTCTGGCGGAAACCCCATGCAAATCGCCGCCGCAAAGGGACTGGTTGCGGGCGGCGTGAACCTGTGCCTCGCCCTCTTCGCCGGATCGCACCTTCCGGTCCTCCCGACTGTCCTGGCAGCCGCTGCGGTGGGCCTGCTGGGGTACGGAGTCAGCCTGACGTTTTTCGTGCTGGCCCTGCGACACTTGGGGACGGCCCGCACCGGGGCGTACTTCTCGCTCGCCCCCTTCGTCGGGGCCTTGTTGTCGCTGGCGATCTTCCAGGACGGGCTTTCGATCCGATTCGGCATTGCGGCGGCGCTGATGGGGGTCGGCGTGTGGCTACACCTTACTGAGCGACACGAACACAAACACCGACACGAGCCGATGGAGCATGACCACCGCCACATCCACGACGAACACCATCAACACGAACACTCCCCCAACGACCCGCCCGGCGAGCCGCACAGCCACCCGCACAAGCACGATGCGATGACACACTCCCACGTCCACTACCCGGACATCCACCACCGGCACGACCATTAACGGAAGCACCTTCGGGACTTTCGCCGACTTGCCGGGCGAAGCGCCGCACCCGTTGAAGAAGGAACGAGATCACTCACCCCGAACGCCGCTTGCCCTCCGGGAAGAAAGACTGATTGACAAGTCGGAAGGTTCCGATATATTGGAGTCAATGGAGGGGAGCATGGTGACCACAACGAAATCTCCGAAACCGCTCCGGCTCACGCCGCTGGACGCCCTGGCGCAAGCGGCGGAATGCCTCAAGACGCTGGCCCACCCCCACCGGCTGCGGATGGTGCAAATGCTCCTCCAGGGCC
>JAYTUG010000028.1:0-3048 GCA_043744695.1 Gemmataceae bacterium | reverse complement strand
ATCGACCTGGGCCGATTCAAAAGCGAAGCCTGCGTTTCAGACGAGAACGATCGCAATTGCCTAATTCCTGAGGCACCCAGCGGCCAAAAATGAAAGTAGAATCGTGCTGTTCGCGTGTTCACATCACTTCAAGTCTCTCCATTCACTCCCAAACCTCCCAAACTGGGCGGCCATGCCATGAAACTCCATCATTCCCAGCATTTGCTGCTTCTTGCAACCGGGATGATCGCGCTCGTTTTCACCCCAAGCGCAAGTCCGTCAATGGGTTCGGCGAGCAGGGCCGGTAGCGGCCATGCTTGCGAAGGGGCCGATATGCATACCCGTTCACCAGTTACGACGGTGTTCGAAGCTGAGCATGGCCGCATGGGTCGTGTCGAAACGCAGCAAACGCTGGAAATCGTGGCGAATTCGCAAAGTGAAGAAAAAAATCAGGACGGCGATTCGCGAAACGTCACGAATTGCAGCGAGTCGGATGCCGAGCAATTGCACGGAGCGGGTCGCGGGCTTCGTAGATCGGCTTCTTCTTGCGGCAGCCCAGAATTGTTCAAATTCCACTCTCACGTCAGCAGTCAGAGTGTTGATCGACGCCTCAAGCCGAGCGGCGTTCGGCCGTCGAGGCCTGCGGTGCGGCGAGGGGAAACGTGAAGACGAAGCGCGTGGGGCCGTCGGTCGGCTCGAAGTGGATTTCGCCGCCGTTCTGATTCGCGAGCCGCCAGGCGGTGGAGAGGCCGAGCCCGCGACCGCGGCCCGCGGCCCGACCGCAGTAAAACGGATCGAACGCATGTGCGGCCACATCCCGCGTCAGACCCGGCCCGCTATCCTCGACCGTGAAAAGTAGCGACTCTTCGTGCCGCGTGCATTTGAGGCGAACCCAGCCGCCGAGACTTGCGGCTTCAATTCCATTGCGAATGACGGCGGTGAGTGCCGAGCGAAGTTGTTTCGCATCTACATTCAGGCGGGCATCCGGGGCGGCGTTGCTCAGTTCGAGGCGAACCCCGCGTTCCTCCGCCAGCGGCATCAGTTCGTTGCAAACCGCGTTCGCCAAGTTCAGCACGAGGACGTGCTCGAACTCGGCCTTCGGCGGGCGGGCGAAGTGCATCAGTTCGCGCAAGATGCCGCTGATCCGTTGGGCTTGTCGGACCACGGAGCGAAGGCTCTCGGCGCGGTCGTCGTCTTGTTCGGTGCGAAGCAGGCGCTGGGCATTGCCCGAGATCACGGCGAGCGGGTTGTTGATCTCGTGCCCGGCACCGGCGGCGAACTCCGCGAGCGAGACCAGCTTCGCATCGTGCAGGCGGTTCCCGGCGAGTTCGGCGAGGCTTGCCGCCGAGCGGTGCAGTTCGTCGATCCGTTCTTCGAGCCGCACGACGAGTGCCGCACCGTTGCGCCGGCGGGCCAGACCCGCAGCCCGCAGTAGGTTCGCGACGAGCGGCACTCGGTGTGGATTCTGATCGAAGGACGAGCCGGAAGCGTCAGCGACGGGCTGCTCCGAGGAAGGTAGCTCTGCGAGATGTGCCTCGGCAATACCGAGGTGCGTGAGCAACTTCTCGCGTTCACAACCGTGCGTGAGCCCGAGATTCGTCGTCTGTTCCTGAGCCGAATGGACGGCCAGCGACACGACGGCGAACAGGTCGACGTCCGCTCCCAAGTGTGCGGCCGCTTCAAACGGAAGGTTCAAACAACCGACGAGCGAACCGAGCCAGGCGGGAAGCTTCCAGCGACCCACGAGTCGGCGCGCGATCGCGTCGTGATCCAGACCCCAATGCGATTCCTGAGTTGCCGATGGGTTTGCTTCAAACGCAGTATCTTGCAAGCAAGTGGCTGTGGCCGATTCGTCGCAAGCGAGAACGGCGTACCAACCGAGCATCGCGAGGCGGGCAGCGGTTTCGGCGGCTTCCGGGAAGGCGCGTTGCGTCTGTTCGGCCAGCGAACGCGCGATGCGGGCGGAACACTCCGCGACCGCGTTCACCGTTTGAACCAGCAGCGATTCGGGGTCGAGCCAGCCGAGCGGCGTGGCGTCGAGATAGGCGGCGGCCGTTTCTGGGAGTGCCGACGAGACGAGGCGCTCGTGAGGCGGAATGAACGGAGAGTTATCTTCGGCCAACGCGAAGCGGCAGAGGAACGTGAAGAGGCCGGGATCGGCAGGTGCCAACCGCGAGAGGCCAGCCGGGTCTTCGGCGAGCCCCACCAGGCTGTTCGTATTGGGGCAGAACCACGGCAGATCGACCGCGGACCGACCCACGGCCTTCCCTGGCACCGTAGGACTCCTGAAAAATAGTGTTTAGCCGCGACGCGGAGTTGGTGGAGCCACTTGCCCCACAGACTCCGCATCGCGGCTACTCGATTACACCAGAACCGCGACTTCCATATCCAACTGAACGCACATCTTCTCGATGAGTACGTCCACGTCGAACGGCTTGCCCAGGAAGTCGTCGGCTCCCGCGAGCTTCAACTCCTGAATCTTGTCGTCTTCGATCATGCCCGAGATGCACACGATGCGGACGTCTTCCATGCTCGGGTCGGCGCGGACCCGGTGGCAGACTTCCTTACCGTTAATATCCGGAAGCATCACATCCAACACGAGCAGGTCGGGGCGGTATTCCTTCACCATCATGCCGGCATCGAAGCCGTTGGTGGCGATCCGCACTTCGAAGCGGCCATCCTCCTGGAGGGCGCGGTGGATGGTCTCGACCACTTCGGGATCGTCGTCCACGAGCAACACCTTCCGCTTGCCGCTTTCCAGGGCATCGGTGGGGATGTTGTTGTCGCGCATGAACTTGTAGAGCGCTTCGCGAGGAATCCGCCGGAACTTGGATCCGGGAACGCGGAACCCCTTGAGCTGTCCGTTGTCGAAGCAACGGATGATGGTTTGTTGGCTGACCTTACAAATCTTGGCCGCCTCGCCGGTTGTGAACACCGTCTTCATACGTCATCCTGCCTTGCCGGCCTTTTTGCCGGCTCGCATGAAGGAAGTCCGTGCACGCGGCGGTGTGACCGAGCCGGGCAACTGGACCGGGAACCATCCCTGAAACGCTGCTACCGGTTCCAACG
>JAYTUG010000027.1:0-11986 GCA_043744695.1 Gemmataceae bacterium | reverse complement strand
TGGCGACCTCTCCCCAGCGGGGAGAGGTGTGGCGTTCGTGGCTTCTCCATATGTGACTTTGCATTCCTGACTGTCAGTAATCTTTAGCGTTTCGGCTTCGTTTTGATCGCCTGCCGGATGATCGCCAGCACGTCCTCGCGTTCCTTGCCCACGATCGGCAGGCGCGGCGAGCGGCACAGTTCCGTGCCGTAGCCGCACTCCGCCGAGGCGAGCTTGATGTACTGGACGAGCTTGACGTGCGTGTCGAGGTGCAGCAGCGGCGTGTACCACCGATAGACGTCGAGCGCTTCCTTCCACTTGCCCGCCTCAGTGAGATCCCAGATCAGCTTGTTTTCGTGCGGGAAGGCATTCACGAGGCCGCTCACCCAACCCACGGCACCGAGCATCAGACATTCCAGGAACAGATCGTCGACGCCCGCGAATAGTACGTAACGGTCCTTCGTGAGGTTGATGATGTCCGTGATGCGACGCGGGTTGTCGCTCGATTCCTTGATGCACGCGAAATTCGGTTCGTCGGCCATTTCGACGAACATCTGCGGTGTGATGTCTACCTTGTACGCCGGCGGATTGTTGTAAACCATGATCGGCAGATCGGAGGCCTTCGCCACGGAGCGAAAGTGCGCGATCGTTTCGCGATCGTCCGTCTTGTAGACCATCGGCGGCAGCACCATGAGGCCGTCGGCCCCGAGTTTCGCGGCGTCCGCAGCCCAGCGGCATGCACCGGCCGTCGTGTACTCCGCGACGCCCGTCAGGATCGGCACGCGTTTGTTGACGTGAGCGATCGTGGCCTTCAACAGTTCCTTTTTCTCAGTCGGTTCGAGGGTCGTATTCTCGCCGACGCTGCCCATCATCACGAGGCCGTGAATGCCGGCTTGAAGCATGACATCGACGTGGGCCAACGTACCCGGGATGTTTAACGATTGGTCCGCGTGAAACTGCGTACAGACCGCGGGAAACACACCTCGCCAATTCACTGACATGGGGAAACCTTTCCGAAACCCGGTTTCTGCTTTGGAAACCGGGTTTCTCATTGAACAGAAACCCGGTTTCCAAAGCAGAAACCGGGTTTCATTTGATCGCGGGAGCATAAACGATTCGGAAGCCGATGGTCGCCCGTCGTTCGCTCGGGCTATATCCGATGCGGGCCGCGGAGCGGCACACCGAGGCGGGATCCTTGTACGATCCGCCGCGGACGACGCGCCGTTCGCCGGTGAGCGGGCCGGGCGGATTGTCGCGCGGCTCGGCACTGGGGTAGCCTCGCTTGTACCAGTCGAGGCACCACTCCGCTACGTTGCCGTGCATGTCGTAGAGCCCAAAGGCATTCGGCTCGAACTGCAGGACGCGCCCCGGCATGTCTTCGATCAACGCTTCTTTGTTCGTGTTGCCTTCCAAGTCTTGTTCTTTTTCTTCACTCGTGGGCATGTAGCGGCCACCGGGCTGGATGCTGCCGCCGAGTTTCGGAATGTTGCTCAATTTGCTGCCGAAAGCGTATGCCGTATCCATGCCAGCCCGGCAACAGTATTCCCACTCCGCTTCCGTCGGTAGCCGATACACCCACCCCGGCCTCGCGTGCGGCTCGATCTTTTCCTTCTCGGTGAGCTTGCGGCAGAACTCCATCGCGTCTTCGTACGAGACGAACTCGACGGGATGATCGCCGGCGTTGGCCGCCCGCTTGACGACCGACGATTGCGGCGGGCTCGTGCCCACCACCTTCAAGTATTGGTTGTGCGTCACTTCCGTGGCCGACATCAGGAATGGGCCTCGGATCGCGACCTTGTGAACCGGCGATTCGTCGTCGGGTTGGCGCGGCTTCGGCTCCGCGCGGCCCGGTTCGTTCGCAGGCGAACCCATATCGAAGGTTCCGCCCTCGATCTTCACCATCTTCATCTCGGCGACGTTCGTGAACGCCTCAATCGGAGGTAGTGGTCTCGGTTGAAGTGCCAGGTAAGCCGCATAGGCGAAGATCGCCGCAAGAAGCAGGATCCCGAACGTGAGCCCGACCATCGCATAAGGGAAGCCCGCATTGGCTCGCCGCCGAATCGGATCGGTGTCGTTGGATTGCGCGGGTAGCTTGAACACCTGGCTACTGGAATTCGGATCGTCTGCCGGAGCCGCGCGGAGGAAGGCGGGCGGTGGCGTCGCGGCGACCTGCTGTGCCGGTCGGTGGCCGCTCGGAGTTGGTGGGCAGAACGGCTGGAGCGCGTGCGCGAGTTGAATCGGCGTCTGCGGGCGGTCCTCGGCGCGCTTCGCCATGCACCAGTGAATGAGCTGTTCGAGTTGCGGTGGAGCATCGGGCCGGAGCGGAAGCAACACCGGCGGCGGCTCCGTGCAGTGTTTGAGGAGCTTCTCGGTGGCGTTTGCGCCGCTGTAGGGCACCTTCCCCGTGAGGATGTAAAAGAGCGTCGCGCCGAGTGCATAGATGTCCGCGCGGATATCCACACCGCCGGGATTGCGGGCTTGTTCGGGCGCGAGGAAGTCCGGCGTGCCGATCACGAAGCCTTCCTGGGTCACGCGATTCGCTCCCTCCGAGATCGGTTCCTGCAACCGCGCCAGCCCGAGGTCCACGAGCTTCACCTGCTTACCGTCGCGCGACACGAGGATGTTCGAGGGCTTGATGTCGCGGTGGACCATGCCGAGTTCGAGGGCGTGCTGGAGGCCGAGGGCGGATTGGCGGATGTACTCGCAAGCCAGCGGTATCGGCAGCGGCCCGCGTTCCCGCACCATCCGCGTGAGGTCGATGCCGTCGATGAGTTCCATCGAGACGAAGTGCGAGTCTCCGAGCAGGCCCGCGTCGAAGGCCGTGACGACGTTCGGATGTTTGACCTTTCCGAGGGCCTGCATTTCGAGGGTGAAGCGGGCCTGAGCCGACGGGTGTTTCAGCTTGTCGGCGCGAATGACCTTGAGCGCCTCATCCCTCCCGAGTCGCGTGTTGTGCGCCTTGAAGACGCGGCCCATGCCGCCTTCACCGAGCAGGTCGCTGACGACGTAGTTGCCCATGATCAAGTCTTTGCCGCGGCCGCGGGCGATTTCCTTGATCTGGTAGACGCTGAGCCAGCCGCGGCGATTGATCTCCTTGGCGGTGGTGGGCACGTCGGCGCGAGCCTGAGCGGCCCAGGCGGTAATGTCCTGGAGTTGCGCGGCGGAGAGCAATCGCGACGCCTGGAGGGCGGCGAGGAAGACGGCCGTCGGGTCGGCGGCACTGGACATTGAGGCGGGCACCGGAGTTTGCGAGAGGGCCTGAGAAATGTTGTACCGGGCGGCACTGCGGATGGAAGGCGGTTCATTAGGCTTCAGGGATCACCCGGACCGCATCGGCAAATTCGTAGGCCTCAGCCGCATAGGTGGCGACCGCGAGGTACGAGACAATCTCTTGAAGTGACGCGGAAGGCCGAAGCAATGCCACGCCAGGGGAGCGACGGCCAGCGGCATAATGCACTTCAAAATGGCCCGGCATCGTCCTGAAATCGCGACTCAAGACGATGCGTTCGTTCTCGTCGGCCCAAATCAGGACTTCGGGATCTTTCGTTCCCAGGGGAAGGTCGCGAGGGTCGCCAATTCGCTCGGCGTCGATGAGAAGGTCGCTGGCTCGATTGTGGGATTGAACGTGATCCCACAAGTCGCCGCGAAGATGTTCGTCCAAAAGAAAAGCAAGCGGCATATCGCGTCCCGGATTCAGGCTGGGGAAGTGGCTTCCTTCTTCTGCGCCTCGAGTCGCGCGAGGAGTGTTGCCTTCGATGGCCCCTTCGGAAGCTCAGCCATTTGTCGATCCAGAACAGCTCGATACTGCCGAACGAAGTCGAGTACGGCCTCCTGATTGGCTTGGTAGAACTCGAGGACCTTCTCGATCTCGTACAGCGAGAGCGTGGGAAAGTGGAAGACCATCGCGTGCGGACCGATCCACCGCTCATTGTGGGCCGTGACGATGTGGTAAAGCGTGATACGGTGCCCCTTCACCCGATACTCGCCCCCGACCTCTTCGAGAATGTCCGGCAGCGGCACCGTTAGTTTGACAAGCGGTTCCATCGTTCGCCCTCCAGTTCCCGCTATTCTACTCGATTCCGCCTCGTAGCCTCAACCCCTTCGCTCCGCCGGTGCTTCCGGTATTCTGAAAGTAACACCTTGAGGCCGCACCATGCCGAAGATCACCGTGAACGCCGAGCCGCGTTCGTTTCCCGATTCAATGACCGTGGCCGAGTTAATTCGAGCTCTGGGGAAGGATGCTTCCAAGCTCGCGGTGGAAGTGAACCGCGACGTGGTGCCGCGTGCGGAGCACTCGGCCCGCATGCTTCAAGACGGGGACGCCATCGAGATCGTCACGCTGGTCGGAGGCGGTTCCGGCCCGCCAACGGACAAGCCCCTGAAGATCGGCACGTTCACGTTTGCGAGCCGGCTCTTCACGGGTACCGGCAAGTTCGCCAGCTACGACATCATGCAGAAGTGCATGATCGCCAGCGGTTGCGAAGTCACGACCGTGGCGGTTCGCCGCGAACGTCTCATCGACAAGGAAGGCAAGAGCCTCCTCGACTTTCTCGACCTCAAGAAGCTGACCATTCTGCCGAACACGGCGGGGTGTTTCTCGGCGGACGACGCAATTCGCCACGCTCGCCTCGCCCGCGAACTTCTGACGAACCTCGGCAACCCCGGTGCGAGCTGGGTGAAGCTCGAATGCCTCGCCGACAAGAAGACGCTTCTGCCCGATCCCATCGACACGCTCCGGGCTACGGAGGTTCTCGTGAACGAAGGCTTCCAAGTCCTCGTGTACACGTCGGACGATCCCATTCTGGCTCGTCGTCTGAAGCAGGCCGGAGCGGCGAGCGTGATGCCCGCGGGCAGTCCCATCGGCAGCGGTCAGGGCATCCAGAACCCCACGAACATCCGCATCATTCTGGAGTATTTGAAGGACGGAGACCCGGACTATCCGGTGATCGTGGATGCGGGCGTGGGCACGGCGAGCGACGTGGCCATGGCCATGGAACTGGGCTGCGACGGCGTGCTGCTCAACACGGCGATCGCCAGCGCGAAGGACCCCGAGCGCATGGCCTGGGCGATGCGCTACGCTTGCGACGCGGGCCGGTTGGCGTTCCTCGCGGGGCGGATTCCGAAGAAGCTTTACGCCAACGCCAGCAGCCCGATGGAAGGCTTGATCGAAGGCGTCCGCTGAGTTAATCTGTGGGAAAGGAGACTGCGATGGCAACGATTCTGGAAGCGATGCCGGGCGAGATTCTCGCTTACGACGAGTACGTGGACCGCGATCACTATGAAATCGTCGATGGCGTGAAAGTGGAGATGCCGCCCATGAGTGCCGATTCACAGGTTTTCGCAAACCGTCTTGCGTTTCGCCTCAGCAACTATGGTGTCAATCACGACATTGGCGAAGCGTGCATGGAGGTGATCTTCAAGCTTCCGCTCCCTGTGGACCGGAACCGCAGGCCGGATGTCGCCTTCGTTCCGTACAGCCGGTGGGCGAAGAACCGACCGGTGCCCTCCACGAACGAATGGAACGTTCTCCCCGATCTCTTCGTCGAGGTGGTGAGCCCGAACGACCACGCCGAGGAAATCGAGACCAAGGTGGATGAGTATCTTCAAGCCGGTGCTCGACTCGTCTGGATCGTGTATCCTCGCCACGAGCGCATTTACGTTTACGATTCGACCGGCAAGGACCTTCGTCTGAGTCGTGGCGACACGCTCGATGGCGGACCGGTCCTTCCCGGGTTCACGCTGGCGCTCGCCGAACTGTTCCCCGTAGCCGCTGAGTAGTTCAATCGCGAAGCCGCGAGCGGCACTACTCCTCCTTCGGCAATTCGAATGCTGGCACCTCCGGCAACTCCAGCAACTTCCGCGACTTCAGCACCGCGTTCATCAAAGCGATGCGCGTCGTCAGGTGTTTCGAGAGTATCTCGGCATCGACGGTAATCGGAGCGGGCACGGCCACGGCGATATGTCGCCGAAAGTCGAGCCGCTTGTTTTTGGTTGGCGGCCCGTTGAAGTACGAACAGTAGCTGCGCCAACCGCCTTCAATCCAGCATGCGAACACAGGCGTGTGGGGCCGCGCCGCGAGAATCTGCCAGACCCCGCGGCCGAACCGCTTCAGCGGTTTCTCTTCGCTTCGCCGCAGCATCCCTTCCGGAAAAATCACGACGCATTCGCCGCGATCGAGGGCCGCAATCGCTTCCCGAATTTCGTCGGGGACATCTTGCTTGAGCGATTTCTCCGGCACGCGGATGGCGTGGAACACGCTCTTGAGCAGCCAGTGGGCGACGGGCAGATCGTAGAAGTCCGAGGTCATCATCGGCGTGATCGGCCTCGGCAAAAGCAGTGCGAGAAAGAACGGGTCGAACCAGCACGCATGATTGGCGATGACAATCGACGGGCCGTGTATCGGGATCTGCACCACGCCCGGCCCGACGCTCCGGATGCGGTACTGGAGCCTGATGATCGGTTCGCAAGCGAGTTCGATGGCGGGGCGGAGGAGAAGAGGCCAGGAGACCAGCGCGAGCAATCCGAGCGCCACGACGAGCGGAATTGCCGACGGTCGCGAATCGGCTGAGGAATTTGTGAGCGAGACAACCACTGCGGCTGTCATCGCGGCGACACCTAGTCCCACTAAACCAACCAGTAAGTGGCCGACTGCATTTAGTGCAACTGATAATCTTGAAAAAGCGATCCCGATGAGGAACAGCACGGCACCAAACGGTTCCACGAATCGCTCGGAAATCACTGCGGCCAAACTGATGAAAAATGCAATCGAATAGCAATACGGGACCAATCCCAGACCGCGACTGATGTGCGGATAAAGCAGGCCGAGGAGCCATCCGATCAGACCCGCTAGTGCCGCGACGAGCATCGCGTTCTCTTCCCACGCCAGAAACAAAAAGAGCGGGAGGGCGACGATCGAGGTCATGATCAGGGCAACGAAAAGGCCTGAACTCAGCTTGGGCATGCGCATCGAATCACCCCGTCTTCTCAGAGCATTCTATCGACCTTTCCGTGGTCCTGCTTGCCGCTCACGTCCCTTCCGCTATAACACGAGTTCCGATTTTGAGTGAGGTTTGCCATGGGTATGCAGTGCGCAGTGTGCGGGAAGAAGCCCGTTGTCGGCAATATGAAGACCTACCGCGGTAAGGCCAAGTACCTCGGAGGCGTTGGCAAGAAGATCACCGGCACTACCAAGCGCCGCTTCAAGCCGAACCTCCAGCGGATCAAGGTACAGAAGGACGGCGAAACCGTTCGCTCGCGCGTCTGCGTCCAGTGCATCCGAAGCGGCAAGATTCAGCGCCCGATCAAGAAACTGCCGTTCGCCAGCGTTCAAGTGTAGCCATGTCGCTCACCCTCGACGAAGTCCGCAAGGTGGCGAAATTGGCTCGGCTCGAACTGGCCGACGACGATCTCGTGCGCCTTCAGCCGCAACTTTCCGCCATTCTCGATTACGTCGATCAACTCCAAAAGCTGAACACCGAAGGCGTCGAACCGCTGGCGCACCCGCTTCCTATCGCGAACGCCTTCCGCGACGATGTGCCCACACCGTCACTTTCCGTGGACGACGCACTCGCCAACGCACCCAACCGCATCGGCAACTACTTCGGCGTCCCCGCTGTGTTCAATACCGACAGTTAATGCGACATACCGTTTAGCCGCGACGCGGATTCTGCGGAGCGGAGCGCTCCCCTTCGCGGACTCCGGGTCGCGGCTAAACGGTATCCGGATTCCATCATGATCGACAGCACAGCCACGGAACTGATCGCACTTCAAGTCTCGGGCCAAACAACCGCCGTCGAGATTGCCGACGCGTTTCTTGCCTCCATCCGCCAACGCGAACCGAAACTCCAGGCCTTTCTTCACGTCGATGAAGCCTCCGTGCGAACCCAGGCCGCCGCCGTCGACGCGAAGCGAAGCGCCGGCCGGCCGCTCGGCAAACTCGCCGGCGTGCCCGTCGCCATCAAGGACGTGCTCTGCACGAAGGGCGTTCGCACGACCTGTGCTAGCCGGATTCTCGAGAACTTCGTACCGCCTTACAACGCGCACGTCGTGGAACGACTCATCGCGGAAGACGCAATCCTGCTCGGCAAAACGAACATGGACGAGTTCGCGATGGGCTCTTCTACCGAGAACAGTGCCTACCAGGTCACGCGGAACCCGTGGAACACCGAGTGCATTCCTGGCGGCTCGTCCGGCGGCAGCGCGGCGGCGGTCGCCGGAGGCGAAACACCGCTTTCACTCGGCACCGATACGGGCGGTTCGATCCGCCAACCCGCGGCTCTCTGCGGCATCGTCGGACTCAAGCCGACCTATGGCCGCGTCAGCCGGTACGGCCTCATCGCCTTCGCCTCGTCGCTCGATCAGGTTGGCCCCTTCGCCCACACCGTAACCGATGAGGCACTGCTGCTGGAAGCAATCGCGGGCCACGACCCGCGCGATAGCACCAGCGTGAACGTACCAGTGCCGGAGTACGCGCGAACCGTGAACGAACCCGTTCGCAATTTGCGAATCGGCGTGCCCCGCGAATTCTTCGGCGAAGGGCTCGATTCCGAAGTCGAAGGTGCTGTGCGAACGGCCCTCAAGGAATACCAGAAGCTCGGTGCCACGCTCGTCGAGGTGTCGTTGCCGCACAGCCCTCTGGCGCTCGCGGCCTATTACATCGTCGCGCCGGCGGAAGCGTCCGGCAACCTCGCCCGATTCGACGGCATGCACTACGGCCACCGCACCAGACAGAAAGCCGACCTCATCGGCACTTACTCCAAGTCTCGTGGAGAAGGCTTCGGCAAAGAAGTCCAGCGCCGCATCATGATCGGCACCTACGTCCTCTCCAGCGGGTACAAGGATGCTTACTATTTGAAGGCGCTCAAGGTTCGCCGGCTCGTGAAGCAGGACTTCGACGACGCTTTCGCGAAGTGCGATGTTGTGATGGGCCCGACGACGCCCACCGCCGCGTTCAAAATTGGCGCGAAGTCCGACGACCCGCTGGCGATGTACCTTTCGGACGTCTACACCGTGTCGTGCAATCTGGCGGGCTTGCCGGGCCTGAGTTTGCCGTGCGGCTTCACGAAGTCGAACCTGCCGATCGGCCTGCAACTCCTCGCGCCGCCGTTCGAAGAAGAGAAGTTGCTCCGGATCGCCCGCATGTTCGAAGCCGCCACGGACTGGCATTCCAAGAGGCCGGCGCTGTAGAATCCAATCATGATCACCGCGACCATCACACCATCGAAGACTGTACTTCCACTCCGAGGCGAGCGGCTTCTCACGGCTGCGGATCTTGCGGAGCTGCCAACATCCTTTTCGTCCGGGGATGTGCGCTACGAACTGGACGATGGGAGGCTCGTCGTCTTGGCACCACCCGGACACACTCACGGCCGCCGCCAGGCCAAAATTGTTCAATACTTGGGATCGGAAGCCGAAGATCGCGGACTCGGCGAGGTTTGTGCGGAAGTCGGTATTGTCCTGCGACGCAAGCCGGATCGCGTGGTCGGTGCGGATGCCGCATTCATTCTGACGGCCTCGCTCCCGGCTCGCCGTTCGAAGGAAGGCTATCTCGAAACGATTCCGGAGATCGTGGTCGAGGTTCGGAGCAAGAACGATTCCAGCAATGAAGTGCGCGCGAACAAAGAGGAATACTTCGCGGCGGGTGTGCAACTCGTCTGGGTTCTCGACCCCGACGACAAGACCGTTGCCGAGTATCGGCCCGATTGCGATGTCCACCTTTTCACCTGCGACCACTCCCTCTCTACGCCACTTCTACCGGGCTTCGCGATTCCCGTGGCGAAATTGTTCGCGGGGTCGTGAGGTTGTTGAATCCCTCCGGAATGCTTGCATAATAGCGTTGGACTCCGACTCGCGGAGTTCGTTCTCCACTTCATTCGGAGGCTCATTTCGTGACGAAGTTGCTTTGCAGCCTGGTTCTGTTTGCCGGCATGACCGGCCTCGTGGCCTCGGGCCCGCTCTCCCTCGCCGCGGCTCAGGACAAGAAGGACACCACCAAGAAGGACACGACCAAGAAGGACACCACCAAGACCACCAAGGCGGCTGGGGTGATCGAGGTGAACGAAGGCAAGGACGACAAGTTCCGGTTCGTGATTCGCGACGCGGATGGCAAGCTGCTCGCTATGTCCGGCCCGACCGGGTTCGCGACGCGCGAAGACGCCATCAAGGCGCTGGAGACGCTCAAGGACGCGCTCCCCACGGCCAAGCTCGCGGCCCCCAAGAAGGAAGAGAAGAAAGACAAGTAGCCGCTCGCTTTGCCTGGCACGCGCGAAAGCGTGCCGGGCCTTGCCGAAGAATGCCGCTCGCACTTCCCAGATTACAATGCTTCCATGATCTTCTCGTGGCTTCGCAATCGCCGCCGGCGAAAACTTCTCGCCGAGCCGTTCCCCATTCGGTGGGAAGCGTTTCTGCGTTCCAACGTCGCCCACTATCTGCACCTTTCGGAGCCCGAGCGGGCCCGCCTCCGCGATATCACCTGCATCCTGATTGCGGAGAAGCAGTGGGAGGGAACCCGCGGGCTTTTCGTGACGGAAGAAATGAAGGTTACAATCGCGGCCCAAGCCGGGCTCTTGCTGCTGGGCCTCGACCACGACTACTATTCGCGCGTTGAGTCGATCGTGGTGTATCCGGGGAAGTTCCGCACGCCTCAGCGCGAGGACGGCTGGGAAGACGACGAGCTATCGGAGATGGAAGCCGAGGGCCAGGCGGTATATCGCGGGCCGGTCATCCTTTCGTGGGAAGACGTGCTACCGGAGGGCCGCGACCCGGACGAAGGTTACAATGTGGTGATCCACGAGTTCGCCCATCAACTCGACTTCCTGGATAACGCGATCAACGGCACGCCGCCGCTCGGCAACCGCGAACTCGAAGCTCGCTGGACCTACATCATGACCATCGCCTTCGAGGATCATCGCCGGTCGATCCAGAAGGGCGACGAAGAGACGTTCTTCTCCGCGCAGGCCTCGGACAACGAGACGGAATTCTTCGCGGATGCGTCCGAGGCGTTCTACTGCCGGCCCCACGACATGAAGGAAATGTACCCCGAGGTCTATCAACTTCTCACGGCGTATTATCGCGTCGATCCCGCGAAGTGGTTTCCCGCGTGAACCCGGCTACAATCACCGGCACAAGTCTCGAAGTTCCCTTTCCCAACTCGTGAGGTCGTCATGCAGCGCATCCCGATCGCATCCCTGGTCGTGCTTCTCGTCTGGTCGTCTGGCGTTCGCGCCGAGGAACCCGAACCGAAGGCCACCGTGGCCCGCGCCATCAAGGCACGCGGACTCAAGGACGACGGCAAGGCCATCGCCATGTCGTGGAAGGATCAGGGGGTCGTCGAGGCGGCCGGCATGAAGATCGATTACGCGGCCGACTTCTACTTCCGGGCGCCGGATGCTCTGCGCTTCGATATGATCGCCGACGTGATGGGAATGAAGATCAAGATCACGGGCGTGATCGCCGGAGGTAAAGTCTGGGACGTCGCGGACGGCAAGGTCGAGGAATCGACCGGCGAGAAGAAAGATCACTCGCTGGCGATGGCATACTCGATGTGGGTCGCGACCCTCGCCCCCCTCAACCACGATAAGGCGTTCAAACTCTCCAACGTCGTCGGTAAGAAAGTGAACGACAAGCCCACGCTCGGCGTCATGGTCGAACGGAAGGACAAGCCCGCAATCACCATCTACTTCGACAAGGAAAGCGGCCTCATGCTGAAGACGGAGATAAACGTCAAGGACGAGTTCCAGGGCTGGAAAGAGGTGCTGGAAGAGACCTACTACGAGGAGTGGAAAGAAGTGGAGGGCGTCAAGGAATTCTCGAAGCTCAAGGTGGTTCGCGACGGGAAGACCTTCATCGAGAGCAAGCCGACCAACATGAAGGTCGTGGACAAATTGGATGCCAAGTTGTTCGAGAAACCGTAGCCATCGACCGGCTGGTGAACCTCTCGATTTGGAACGACAGTGTCGGCGACACCTCTCCCCCAGCTTTGTGGGGGAGAGGTCGCGATGCCGATGCG
>JAYTUG010000026.1:0-3066 GCA_043744695.1 Gemmataceae bacterium | reverse complement strand
TTCGAGTCGCACCACGATGCGAAAAAAAGCAACTTGAAGGCTGTAGTGACTTCGAGTTTCGCCCCTCACATAAACGCTCCGACTTTTTCAGCAGCCTGCTAGTGAGGCAATCGTCGGGGACATTGAGGATCTCCTTTCGCGGCCCTACAAAGATCTGTCGTCGGCCTCATGCTCGGGATTGCCATTCCTTCGGATCGCGCGACTGATGGAAAACGCTGAGGACGTCGATGCGCCGGATTTGAATTAGATAGTAAACGACGTAGGGGAAGCCATCGACTTTTGCCTCTCGGATATCCCGAGTCGCGAAGGCGAATGCCTCGGGGCGGTCGGCAATTGCCGCGAGAGTGGCCTGCACTTCGCGTTCGAACCGAATTCCCAGGCCGGTTTGCTCGAGTTCGTACCATTCAATCGCGTGAAAGTACTCGACTTCGGCAATCCGACGTAGGATAACGGGATGGCTCATTGGCCAATCCTCAGCCGTCCTTTTGCCTTGACTTCTTCCCAGGGGATACCGTCGTCCGGATTGAGGATCGCGTCTTCGGCCCGACGATGGAGTTCTGCACGAAATTCATCTGTAAGCGGATTCGGCACTCGTTCGGCTTCGACGCTCTCCCACAACTCACCGGCGAGTGCGATGCGTTCCTCGATGGTGAGTTTATCCAGCCCCAAAGAGGCAATCGTCGGGGACATTGAAGTTCTCCTATGAACGCATTTTGGCGAGCAGTCCGTTATTGGGAAAGGCCAGTAGTCCTACTTCGTCACCCACACCGGCGGCGGGGTGATCGCGTCTTCGGGCCGCTTGCCGGCATCGACGCGGCCGCTGCCCGCCAACCGGCTGATGATCTTCACGGTCATGTCCGCGTTGCAGGTGATTTGGCAACTGAGACGCACGCCGCTGAGGCCGCGAGCCGCCAGCAAATTCTTCTCAACCTCCGTGATCTGCGACGGTTCACCAGCAAGAAATTCAACGCGGCACGTCGTACACCGGGCGTTGCCGCCGCAGGCGTGGAGTTGATCCACCTTCGCATCGTCCGTGAGGGCGTTCACCAACCGCTTCCCGGCCGGCACCTCAACATCGCCCGCCCCATCGATTGTCAACTTCGGCATGATGAACCTCGTGAATGGAGCAAGATAGCGTTTCATCTGTCAGTAGTCCGCACTCTCCGAGTGCGGCCATACTCGGAGTGCAGACTACCCTTATGATACGGGAATCGCGTTCGCCTCCGGTAGCCAGCCGACGGTGCCGCCGGCGAGTTCGACCTGAATCCAGCCGCCGCGACGAGCGAGTTCGCGGACCTCGACGCCGCGAGGCAGCTTCCACTTGACGCGGTCGGGCCAGCTTTCGCCGTTGCCGAGTTTCAAAGCGGAATCTTCTTTCACGATCAACAGCGGTCGGGCGTTTGCCTCACTTTGCCTGTCGCGGTCGTGCCACCAGAAGCCGCCGAGGGTGGCGAGGGCGAGCAGGGCGATGCCGGAAGCGACTAGCCACACGGGGGCGCGGGTCATGGCGAACCGGGCCGCGCCGAGGCAAGCGAGCAGCCAGAGGCCGCCGACGGCGAGGTAGGCTTCGAGTGCGGACATGCGGGTGCCGATGCCGCCGAGCGGCCGGGGGCGGCACTGCTCGGCGAGGTCGTCGTGCGGGTACCCGATTGCGGAACGGGCATCTTCGAGTTCAACCTGAAGTGGGCGATCGTAGCGGGCGACGGCGAGACCTTCGTGAAGTGCGGCAATCGCCCCGGGCAGGTTCCCGGCGAGGCGGTGGGCGCGGGCGCGGTTGCGGGCGAGGGCCGGGTTGCGCTGGCCGTGCTGCCAGAGTTCGTCGAAATCCCGAGCGGCCCGGGAAAAGTGCTTCCGCGCGGTCTCGGCATCATTCCGGGCCTTCACACCCTCGGAGAAGGATCGCTCCGCATCGGCGAGAATGGTTTCATCGGCTCGCTGAAGGCTCAGGCCGATGAGCCCGAAAAGTGCCAGGCCCAGGAAGGTGGGTTTCATTCCTTGGCCTCCAGGCCCGCGATGAGCGACTCGGCATCGGAAGCGAGTGACAGCGGGTTGTCACTGCTCGTCGCGAATCGGGCTTCGTCGCAACGGCGGAGGAACGCTGCAACCGCCGGGTCGTGCAATGCGTCCTCGACTTCACTCGGCGTATCGGCACCGGGCGGCAGCGCGAATCGCGCCCGGAGATAGCCGAGTACGGCAGCGGCAATCGCCCCGGCGGGATCGGCGGACCGCTTTGCCTTGCGAATCGCATCCGCGGCGCGGCGAACGGCCCGGCTCCGCCGCAACTTCGCGAGCCTCACACCGTTCGGATACACCCGTCGCCAGAGACCGTACCAGAGCGCGGGAATCGAAAGGCCCATCGCGAACAACAGCAGCCACGAACCCCACCCGGCGGCGAACGGCTCCCGACCCAGCGAGCCGGTTTCAAGTTCGAAGAGGCGATCCGGCTCCAACAGCGGCACAGCGGGCGGGCGGGCCTTTACCACCTTTGTCACGACGAGATCGATGCCCTTCGCGGTCGTCTTCTTGAATGGGTTCCCGACCTTCACGCCGGAGTCGTACCAGAAATCGAGCGTGGGCAGGCGGTTCACGTTCGCGCTCCGCGGCCGCAGGCGATACGCGAAATTCGGACCCGGCACGTCTTCGATTTGGAAGCGTTCCGCGTAAGGCAATCGGCCCTCGTCATCGCGCACCTTGGCGAGGTCGGGGCGAACGATCTCTTGCGGGTTGGTCGCGCCGGTGATGGTGAGCGTGGCGGTGAGTACGCCATCCTCGGGAAGCTCCGTGCGATCGACGCTCCAGGTCGCGGCGACCTTGGTGCCGCGCGCCTTGTAGAAGCCTTGAGCCGGTTCGAACAAGGCGGGCTGCGCGAACGCGGACGCGGCAAGAAACAACGACGCGATCGCGAGGAACACCGGCTGGAAGCACGGTGCCACCCGATCCCCGATTGCGAGAAGTTTCGGGAAGTGGCGCATCGTTCTCACCAGTCGCGGACGCCGGTCCGTTGGGTTCCCGAGATGGTCCGCAACATCTGACGGCGTTCGTCGCGGAGCCGTTCTTCGGCTCGCC
>JAYTUG010000025.1:0-3074 GCA_043744695.1 Gemmataceae bacterium | reverse complement strand
ATTGCCCTTGCCTTCCCGGACGAGGATTTCGTTGCGGACGAAGTCGAGGTCTTTAACGCGAAGGCGGAGGCTTTCGAGCAAACGCAGGCCGGAGCCGTCGAGCGCTGGCGCGCGGAGGAGTGAGGGATATCCGGAGCCGGAGATAGAGTAAATTTCGATTCGCTCCGTCATCAAGGGGCCGGGGGAAGTCCGGGGCAGTGAAGTGTTATTCCCGCAAATCGCCAGTGGTCCGAGATCAAATCCACTTTGTGAAATCCCTTCCCTTTGCCAGAGGAGGTCGATCATCGCTCCTGCATCATCACAACTTTGCCATTCCGCTTCCTTCAGGACTAACCCCCGATCGCGTGCATCGTCCGCAAGGGCTTCACGAACTTCGCCGAGTTGATTTCGTGGCCTTCCCATTTGTCGCGGACGTTGGCCAAGAGCGCTTCGCGGATCGCGCTGTCATCGCCGGCTCTGATCAGCGGCTTCACGTCGACTTCGTCGAGCGCGAACAAACAGTTCCGCAGCTTGCCCTCGGCCGTGAGGCGGATGCGGTTGCAGCTCCGGCAGAACGGGCGCGACACCGAGGCGATGATGCCCACGCGACCCCGGCCGTCGGCGTACTCGAAGTCCATGGCCGGGGAGCGCGGGTCGTAGTCGGCCGCGGGGGCGAGCGGCGAGAAGCCGGCTTCGAGCCACTCCAGCAGTTCGTGGGCGAAGACGACCTTCTCCCGCTCCCACACGTCCGCGCCGATCGGCATGTACTCGATGAAGCGCAGTTCAAAGCCCTCCTCGCGGCAAAAGTGGGCCAGCGGCACGGCGTCGTGCTCGATGAAGCCGCGGATCGCCACGGCGTTCACCTTGATCGGGTCGAATCCGGCGCGCTTGGCGGCCTGCAATCCGGCGAGCACTTGGGGCAAACCTTCGCGCCGAGAGAGTTCTAAGAACCGCCCCGTGTCGAGCGTGTCGAGCGAGACGTTCAACCGCCGCAGGCCCGCATCGAACAACGCTCGGGCCTGATTCGCCAGCAGCAGGCCGTTGGTGGTCAGGCCGATGTCGACGATCCCCGGCACCGCCGCGATCATCTTCACAAGAGCAGGCAGATCGCGCCGCAGAAGCGGCTCGCCCCCGGTGAGGCGAATCTTGTTCACACCGAGCGTCGCGGCGACTCGGGCGAATCGGGTCATCTCCTCGAACGATAGCAGTTCCGACTTGTCGAGGAACGTCACGTTCTCGGGCATGCAGTAGGTGCAGCGCAGGTTGCAGCGATCCGTGACGCTGATGCGCAGGTTGTTGTGGATGCGGCCGAAGGTGTCGACGAGCGCGGTCATGAAGTCGTTCCGTGCACCCATTCGGCAGTGCCGTCGGGCGCATTCTCCCGTTTCCAGATGGGCACGAGTTCCTTCACTCGATCCATGATGAACTCCGCGGCGGCGAAGGCTTCGGCCCGGTGCGGGGTGCCGACGGCGACGGCCACCGCGATGTCGCCGACATCCAACTTCCCGAGTCGGTGGACGATCGCCACCCGGTGCACGGGCCAGCGTTCCCCGGCGAGCGCGGCGACTTCGCGCAGCTTCTTCTCCGCCATCGGCCCGTAGGCATCATACTCCAAGTGGACGGTGCGGAGTGCCCCGGTCAGTTCGCGCACGGTGCCGAGGAAGAGCACGACGGCCCCGCACCGCGGGTCGCGCACGGCGTCGAGCAGCGCGCCGGAGTCGATCGGTTCGCGGGTGAGGTGGATCATGGAATCAGCCCCCGCTGACGGGCGGAATCAGCGCGATCTCGGCCCCGTCGGGGACGACGGCGGTGTCGTCGGCGAACTCTTGGTTCACCGCGATACGCGAATGGGCGAGCAGCGCGTTCAATTCGGGATGCTGCTGAATCAAAGCCCTTCGGAGATCGGCCACGGTTGGACAGTCTCGCACGGCGATGGTCACCGATGCCATCCCCACCAGTTCGCGGGCTCCGGCGAATAGATGAACGACGGCGATCACGATCCCACTTCGTAAGTGCAGGTCACGTTCGTCGTGATGCCGCCGCGCGGCGTCCACGCGGAGACGATCTTCAGACGCACGGGTTTGGCCGCGGAGACGAAATCGTCGAGCAACCGGTTGGTCACTTGCTCGTAATAGATGCCCTGGTTGCGGAAGCGCTGCAAATAGAGCTTGAGCGATTTCAATTCGACGCAGACCTCGCCCGGGGTGTAGGTGTAAGTGATGGTGCCAAAATCGGGCTGCCCCGTCAGCGGACAGACACTGGTGAACTCGGGACAGATGATTTCAATGGAGTAGTCCCGCCCCGGATTGGGGTTCGGAAAGGTTTCCAATTGCTCGGCCGACGGCGTTTCGGTGTGGGTCATGCGGGTCTCGGAGGGTCAGTTGTAAACATCGTCGTGGGTGCCGAGGGCGAACAAGCGAATCGCTTCGGCACCGTCGTGCGCGATGAATTCGAACACGATTCGGATGTCGTAGCCTGCGGAACAGGCCCAGCAGGCCGACAGTTTGCCGCTGAGTTTGTGCGCTCGAAGGGCAGGGTGAAACGCGTCTGCTTCCAACTCGGCCAGCGTCGCCACAATGTCGGGCTTCGTGGTCGGATGCTTCTTGGCCCAACGTCGGGCATCGCGGTTGAATCCCGTCGTGTACACGAGTTCGCGTTTCACGAGAACATCTCGTCCGCGATTTGTTCAGGTGTCAGAACGCGGTAGTTCCCCGCCGCGTAGTCCCTCCGGGCTTCTTCGGCCGCTTCCCACATTTGGGCGCGATTGGCTTCGATGCGCCTCTCCCGTGTCAACTCGTACAGTTCTTCCCGATCTTCTTCGCTCAGATTGTCGATTGCCTCTAGCACCTCGGTCAGCGACAACGTTTTCCGGGTCTCCACCGGCAACTCGATAGCCTGCACCGGATTCATCGTCGTCTGAGCCATCGCATCGCCTCCGCGGGGTTTGCCCTATCCTACATCGTATCCCCGTTGCCCCGGAGTGGACAAGTCATGCCCCGTGCGGTCGTGTTGCTCAGCGGTGGCCTCGATAGCGCCACTCTCTTAACGTTGGCGAAGGCAGAGGGCTACGAGCCGTTCGCGCTCAGCGTCGATTA
>JAYTUG010000024.1:0-12073 GCA_043744695.1 Gemmataceae bacterium | reverse complement strand
AACTCGGCGGCGAGGTAGTCGAGGAGTTCGGGGTGCGAGGGCTTCGCGCCGGAAGCGCCGAGATTGTCCGACGTGGCGACGATCCCGGTGCCGAAGTGATGCTGCCAGACGCGATTGACCATGACCCTCGCGAAGAGCGGGTTCTCCGCGGAAGCAATCCAGTTTGCGAACGCGGTTCGGCGTCCGGTGGTCGCGCGATCCGCGGGCTTCGCAATGTGGAACTTCCCACCGAGCGAAGCCAGGACGCCGGGTTGCACTTCCGCGCCGGGTTGATTTTGAACGCCGCGCTTGAGCAAGTGATGCACCGGCGGGGTCGGATCCGTTTCAAAATATGCCGCGATTTTCTCCGCCGGTTTGGGCCGATCCTTCTCGCGCGCAGCCACCGTTTGCTTCACGGAATCTCGCAGCGCGGCATACTCCGGGAAGCGCTTCGCGAGGTCGTCGTCGGTTAGCGCGGCCTTGGCGGCGAGCTTGCGTTCCTCGCGAAGTTGCTCGCGGAGCGTCTCGGCGAATGCCGCGAGTCCATCGTTGGCGGCCTTCACCTGCTTGTCGATCATCTCGTTGCGGCGCTGGACCGCGACGATCTCGGCCTTCATTCCGACCGTCACCAAGCGTTCGTTCGGCTTCGTCCACTTCTCGGGGTTGTAGACCGGGAAGAAGATCGCCTGGAGGCCGTAGTATTCTTCCTGCGTGAGCGGCTCGAACTTGTGATCGTGGCAGCGGGCACACTGCACGGTGATGCCGAGCAGCGAGTTCATGACGTTCTGCACGTTGCCTTCGAGGACGGTGTAGCGGTCGATGCGAACCTCGTCGGGGTTGCCATCGCTTTCGCCGGTGCCGTCCGGGGCGTTGCGGATGAAGTGCGTGGCCGTGAGGGCTTCGATCATCTCGGGCGTCACGTCGCCGGTTGGCGAATAGCCCACGAGTTCGTCGCCGGCGATCTGCTCCTTCACGAAGCGGTCGTACGGCTTATCGGCGTTGATGGCCTTCACGACGTAATCGCGGTACTTCCAGGCGAGCGGGCGGTCGCTATCGGCGTTGAAGTAGCCGTTGGAGTCGGCGTAACCGGCGGCGTCGAGCCAGATTTTGCCCCAACGCTGCCCGTAGTGCGGCGACGCCAACGCGCGATCGACCATCTTCTCGTAGGCATCTGACGACATGTCCCCGAGGAATGCATCGATCTCGGCGACCGTCGGCGGCAGACCGGTGAGGTCGAAGGCAACGCGGCGAATCAGCGTGGTGCGATCCGCCTCCGGATTGAGTCCGAGTTGCTTCGCTTCCAGTGCCGCGAGGATGAACCGATCCACATCGGTGCGGGCGATGCCGCGAACCTCGGGCGGCTTGGGCCGAACCACGGGCGCGAACGAACGGTGCGGTTCCGCGGCAGATAGAGATGCGCCGAGAAGCAGGATCAAGCCGCTGGCGGCTTTCCAACGAGAGAGTTTCACCATTGTTCCTACACTGTATCTCAGAACTCGCTCGCCTTTCGCATGTCGTCGTTGCGGCGCGAGTTGCAGGATGCGGGCTTTCCCGGTCCGCGATGGCACCATCGAGTTGCCGCTCGCGCCGGGCGTCTTGCTCGCCACGGACATCAGGGAACGGTACGAAGTCTAACTTCACATATCGCGGCGGTCGCGGCGTACGTTCACACGGCGGCCGCGAATGCGGACGCCCTGAAGCGATTCGATCGCGTAGTCCGCGGCGTCTTCCGGCACTTCGACAATCGAGAAGCGCTCGGCAATGTCCACCATGCCGATGTCCGGGCCGGGGATGCCCGCTTCGTGCGCGATGGCTCCGACCAGATCGCGCGGCATCACGCCATCCATGCGGCCGACCGTGAAGAAGAGCCGGCCCATCGCCGGCCCCCCACGCCGACCACCCGGACCCGGTCGCGGCGGTCCGTTGTCGCGCGGCCGATCCCGTTCGTCCCGCACCGGGGTTACGGGAATCTCTTCCTCGCCGCCCTGGTCCTCGCCCGTTTCCAAGCGGTGGGCGAGTTTCGTTGCCGCCAGCGCGATGTCCATGATGTCGTAGGTCGAAGAAAGTGCCTCCACGACGACGCGGAAGTGGTCGAGTTCGCCGGCCTCGATGGCTTCTTGGATCGATTCGCGGGTCCGTTCGAGCCGCCGGGAGCGGAGGTCCGCGACCGTAGGCACGCGGCCGACTTCGATTTTCTTTCCCGTGGCCCGCTCGATGTTCTTGAGGAGGCGGTGTTCCTTGGGCTCGGCGAGCGTGATGGCGGTGCCTTCGCGGCCGGCCCGGCCCACGCGGCCGATGCGGTGGACGTACGCTTCCGTTTCCGCGGGCATGTGATAATTCACGACGTGCGAGAGGTGTTCGACATCGAGGCCGCGGGCGGCCACGTCCGTGGCGACGAGCAGGTCCGCGGTGCCGGCGCGGAAGAGCCGCATGACCTTGTCGCGCTGCTCTTGCGAGAGACCGCCGTGGAGGGCTTCGGGGCGGTAGCCGCGGGCGGCGAGCGTCTCGGCGAGTTCGTCCACCTCGGTGCGGGTGCGGCAGAAGATGAGCGCCGCCGTCGGCGCTTCGACGTCGAGAACGCGGGCCAAAGTCGCGAGTTTATGAGCGCGCGGCACGATGTACGCCACCTGCCTCACGCGCGGCATTTCACCCGCCGCGACCTTCTCCTGCGGCAACCGAATGTTCACCGGCTTCGTGAGGTGCTTCCTCGCAATCGCTTCAATTCGCGGCGGCATCGTCGCCGAGAACAGCATCGTCTGCCGTTCCTTCGGAGTCTCGTTCAGGAGCGCTTCGATGTCTTCGGCGAAGCCCATGTCGAGCATTTCGTCCGCTTCGTCGAGCACGACGACGGAGATGCCCTTGAGGATGAGCGTGCCGCGGCGGAGGTGATCGAGTGCGCGGCCCGGCGTGGCAACGACGACATCGACGCCGCGATCGAGGGCCCGCGCCTGCTGGCGGAATTCGGTGCCGCCGTACACGGGCAGCACGAGCGTCTTGAACGGCTTCCCGTATTTGTGAACCGCCTCGGCCACCTGCATGGCGAGTTCGCGGGTCGGAACCAGGATGAGTGCCGCGGGCTGCTTCTTGTCGTCGGTGGACGCGAGCCGTTGGATCAGGGGCAGTGCGAAGGCCGCCGTCTTACCGGTGCCGGTGGCGGCGAGGCCGACCAGATCCTTGCCTTGCAGTAGCTGCGGGATCGCTTCCCTCTGAATGGGCGTGGGTTCTTCGTAGCCGAGCGCGGTCAGCGATTCGACGATCTTCGGATCGAGGCCCAGGTTCGAGAAGCCGCTCACGGTCGCAGTCTCGGTCGCTTTTTCTTCGGTCGGGTTCTCAACGGTCATTGGTGTCGTCTCAGGTGCGTGTGTGAACCATTCAATCTAGCAGAATGCCGTGCGGCCGTCCGAGGATTCGCGGTTGTCTCGCTGGCCGAACGCAAAAGCGGCCGGGGCAAGTGCCCCCGGCCGCTAATGGTTCGAGCGAATTCGTCCGCTTACGCAATCAACTTCTCGATGACCTTGCCTTCTCGGAAGAGTTGCACCGGGCGGCCGGTCGGCGTCTGGATTTCGGTGTGCGGATCGACGCCGAGTTGCTGGAAGATGGTGCTGGCGACATCGTCCGGGGTGACCGGTTCGGTGGCCGGTGCCATGCCGGAGGCGTCGGTGCTGCCGTGAACGTAGCCGCGCTTGAGGCCGCCACCGGCGAGCACGCACGCCATCGAACGGGCCCAGTGATCGCGACCCACGTTCTTGTTCACCTTCGGCGTGCGGCCGAACTCACCGGCACACATCACGATCGTACTCTCTAGCAGCCCGCGATCTTCGAGGTCGGCGATGAGTGCGGAAAGAGTCTGGTCGAGCGTCGGCATCAGGCGAGTCTTGTGGGCCTGGAACGTTTGGGCGTGGGTGTCCCAGCCGCCGAGCGAAACCGTGGCGTAGCGAACGCCCGCTTCGATGAGCCGGCGAGCCGCGAGTGCGCCCTGGCCGAGCGACGTGTTGCCGTAGGCTTCGCGGGTCGAGGCCTTCTCCTGGTTCAAGTCGAAGGCCTTCTTCGTCTTGTCGGAACGCAGGATTTCGAGGGCCTGCTTGTGGAAGGTGTCGAGGCCGTCCACGAGTTCGCTGTTCCTGTCGATGCTCTTGAAGCCGTTGTCGAACTTTTGGAGCAGGGCATCGCGTTTGGCGAGTTCGTCCAGGGTGAACTTGCCGTCGAGGCTGATGCCGCGAACGCGGAAAGAGGCGGGTCCGCCCTTGCCTCCGCCGCCGTTCCCTTCGATGACGAACGGGTTGTAGCCGGTGCCGAGGTAGCCGGCGAGGCCGGCGCTGCCGTTGCGGAGGTCGCCGAAGGTGACGTACGGCGGCACTCCGATTTCCGTTTGAAGCAGTTTCGCGGCAACCGAGCCCTGGGCCGGGTACTGAAGCGCGGCGGTCGGCTTGTTCCCGGTCGTCATGAAGACGGACGCCGGGCCGTGCGAAGGGATCGTGTGGTACAGCGAGCGAACGATGCTGATTTTGTCGGTAACTTGCGCCATCTTGGGCAGCGTTTCGGCGAGTTGAATCCCGGCGACGTTCGTGGCGATGGACTTGAACTCGCCTCGAATGCCTTCTGGGGCGTCGGGCTTGTTGTCCCACATGTCGATGGTCGCGGGTCCGCCGGCGAGCCAGACGAGGATCACGCTCTGCGCTTTGCGTTTGGAGAGCGAGTCGTCCTTTTTGGCGGCGGCTTTCGCTTCGGCGGCGAGGATGCCGGGCAGCGTGAGGCCGAGAATTCCGGCGGAACCGACCGAGAGGAAATCTCGGCGGTGGAACCCTTCGCAATCGGTTCGTGGCAGCATGGACATGGGCAGGTCTCCTTGTAATTGTCCACCCGTGGCAACGGGTAGGCTTGATGGAATCAGTGATTCAGAATGAACTCGCGGGTATTCACGAGGGCCCAAAGCAGGTCGGTGATCGCATCGGTACGGGTCTTCGCGGTGGCCAGATGCTTCACGGCTGCTTCCTTCTCGTCGGCTTTGGGCGTGCGCGTGAGGGCGGCGAGGAACAGGTCGTCGATCAGGTCGTCGTCGGACATCTTCGCCTTGGCCAGGGTCGCGGCACGGCCCTTCGCGTCGGTGAACTTCTTCATCATCTCTGGGTCGGTCATGCGGAACAGCGTCTGCGGCAGGGCGGGTTCCGCGGCGCGTTCGCAGTCGCAAGCCGTGGTTCGCGGTGGCCGACCGAAGATGCGAAGCACGTAAGCCAGGTTCGCGTTCTGCAAGCGACTCGAACCGATCTCGATCATCTTCGTGCCTTCCGGCGCGGTGAGTTCGTTAGTCTTGAATGTCTCGTCCACGCCGAGCGCCGAGTTCAACACGTCCACCACTTGCTCGGCCATGAGCGGGCGGATGAAAGCGTGCGAGAAGTTGTTCTTGTCGAACTTGTTCGTGTCGTTGGTCTCGTAGCTCAGCTGGTAAGTGCGGCTGAGCAGGATCGAGCGTTCGAGCTTGCGGATGTCGAAGCCGGACGAGACGAATTCTTCGGCCAGGGCGTTCAGGAGCCGGGCGTTGGTCGGCGGGTTGGCGAGCGAGAAGTCGTCGACCGGATTCACGAGCCCGACGCCGAAGTAGTGGGCCCAGGCGCGGTTCACGAAGCTCTTGGCGAAGAACGGATTCTTTTCACCCGCGATCCACGCGGCGAGTTTAACCCGGGGGTCTTCGCCCGCTTTCACGACGATCTCGGGACCGGCCAAAGCCCGAGGAGCCGAGAGCTTGTTGTTCGCGGGATTGGGTCGACCTTTACCGCCGTTCGCACCGATAAACAATTCACGAACTAGCGAGATTTGGTTGGCGTTCTTGCCGGCCGGGACCGCTTCCTTCCGAACCGCATTCTCGACATCCACGACCTTCTTGACGGCCGGGCTGCTGAACTGATTCGCGTTGGCGAACGAGACCGGCGCGAAGATGTTCGCGAAGGCCCAATAGTCGTCCTGCGTCCAGCGGTCGGTCGGGTGCTTGTGGCACTGAGCGCATTCGAGCCGCACACCGAGGAACGCGGCCGCGACTTTTTCGCCCCACTGTTCGATGGGCACGGCCTGCTGCCGTCGCCAGAACAGATCGAGCGTCTTCTTCTCGGAATAATCGGTGGTGAAGCCTTTCTCGGCCTGCGAGTCGACCTTCTTCACGAAGGCGACCCATTCTTCGGGCGTCATCTGGTCGATGCTGGTCGCCGTGAGGATGTCGCGAACCATCCGATCGTAAGGCACGTTGTCGGCGACCCGCTTGCGGAGCCAATCGTGCCACATCTGCGAGCGCTTCGGCTGGAGTTGCTGCGGCTGTTCCAGGGCTTGCGTGTTGTTCCCGGTGATGTCGCTGAGTTTCGTAGCCCAGACCGCGGCATGAAGCGGATGGGCGAGCAACTTGTCGATCAGCTTCTCGCGCTTCTTCGGATCCTCGTCCGCGAGAAAGGCCCGGACCTCTTCCGGCTTGGGTAGTTGTGCGATGGTGTCGATCGTCATGCGGCGGAGGAAGACTTCATCCGAAGCGAGTTCGGCGGGAACCATGTTCAGCAGCTTGAGCTTGGCGAAAACTTCGCGGTCGATACTGTTCGTTTCGGGCACCTTGGGGTAGCCACCGCTCTTGGCGGGCGCAGGCACCAGCACGCGAATGGCTTGCACGCTGCCGCGGTAGAGTACGGTGAGCCCGGCGTCGCCGGGTTGGCGGGCGACGAGTTCGCCGAAGGGCGACACCGCCGCGATGGAATCGTCGCTGATTTTGAAATCGCAGAATGGCGTGATGTCTTCCGTCGTGCCGTCGTCGAAGGTTGCGGAAATCTTGAGTTGAACGGGCTTGTCCGAGGCGAGTACGGCGAAGTCGGCGGGCGAGATCGCGAGCTTTTCGATCTTGCCGCTGCCGGGCGTCCACTTCGCTCCGCTCTTGATCCATTCGCGGAAGATGCCGTAGACCCAGGAATCTTTTCCAAAGCGCATGCCGCCATCGTGGGCCATCGTGCCCGTGGACTTCGCAAGCAGGAGGCTCTCATCGGGGCGGACGAGGTTCACGCGACGCCCGAGGTTATCGCGGGTGAGGGCCGCGAAATCCATCGAGGGTTCGTAGCCGAAAAGCGACAGCCGAAAGCCGTTCTTGCCCTGGAAGGAGCCGTGACAACTGCCGGAGTTGCAGCCCACTTTCGAGAGCAACCCCATGATGTGGCGTTCGAAATCGACTCGTTTGACGGTCCCGCCGGTCGGCAGGTTGACATCGGCGCGACTGGCGGCGGGAAGCAAAGCGCAAAATGCCAGTGCGTAAAAGTAGCGGCTTGGCATGGCGGCGTCCGGAGTGGCAAGTTCCGGTTCCTGGCGAGCCCGATGGGTTGAGCATCGGGGAAGAAGGCGGGGGGAGCAGCGAATCCGAATCGATCCTTAACCTTCGTAAACCCCAGCGAGTGGATGAAGTTTCGCCGAAGTTCCGATTCGGAGCAAGAAAAAATCGCGAATTCCCTTTCCAACCTGGAGCTGGAGTTTACCCTAACTCGCATGGACCCGGAATTCGTCATCGAGCAAACGAAGCAGTGGATCGCGAACGTCGTGATCGGGTTGAACCTCTGCCCATTCGCTCGGCGCGTCTTCGATGGCGCTCTCATCCGCTACGCGGTGACCGAAACCTCGGATGAAGGCGAGTTGCTCATTCCCCTCAAACGGGAACTGCTCGACCTCGCGGCCGCACCGCGTTCCACCCTCGAAACGACAATCCTGATTCATCCGAACGTCCTGAATGAGTTCCTCGACTACAACGATTTCCTGGGCAGCGCCGACTTGCTCCTTCAAGATCTCGAACTGATCGGCGTCATCCAAATTGCTTCCTTCCATCCTCAGTATCAATTCGCGCGCACGGTTCCGGACGCGGTCGAGAACTACACGAACCGCTCGCCGTATCCCATGCTGCACCTCCTCCGTGAAGAGAGCATCTCCGAGGTGGCGGACGACCCCGCTGTGCTGCTCGGCATCCCCGAACGCAACGTCGAGACCATGCGAAGACTCGGGCTCGCGAAGTTGAGCCAACTGCTCCATAAAACAACTCCATGACCCCGATCATTCCGAACCGCTTCCTCGTTCGCTTGTGCCATCCGTGTTCGTATGTCGGTGGAGTGCCTGACCAATCGGAGGATGCCGAGCATTTGGTCGATCTGCCCGATGCCGCACGGTTGAACAACTTCGCCGATCTGGATGGGGCCGCGAACTTCGCGGATGTGCGGCTGGCGTGGAACGAGTTCGGCCTCGCCGTACAGGCACAGGTCTCGGGCAAGGAGGAAGCCCCCGCCGGCGATGCGGCTCGGCCCTGGTCGTCCGATGGGCTCATGCTCTGGATCGACACCCGCGACGCCCGCAGCAGTCACCGCGCCACCCGCTACTGCCATCAGTTCCACTTCTTGCCCGCGGGCGGCGGCGAAGACAAGGACGAACCGGCCGTCGTGCCGATGAAGATTAACCGAGCCTTGCAAGACGCCCCGCTCGCCAGCGCGAGCGACATCCCGTTCCGCACTGTGCGAACCAAGACCGGATACCGGCTCGAAGCGTTCCTTCCCGCTGCCGTGCTCAGTGGCTTCGATCCTGCCGAACACCCGCGCCTCGGCTTCTACTACCTGGTTCGCGATCGCGAACTCGGCGATCAGTTCCTCAGCGTCAACGGCGACTTCCCCTTCGCGGACGACCCCTCGCTCTGGTCTGTTCTCGAATTGGTGAAGTCGTGACAAATGCGAACGCCGCGCGGTATAATGGAGCCGTAAGGAGATTCCCGATGACTGCTCTACTCACGCCTCCACCGGTACGGAAGCACACACCGGACGATCTGTTTCTGCTGCCAGACCACGGAAAGGGATTCGAACTGGTCGAAGGGGAAATGAAGGAGTTGAACGTGAGCTTTCAATCCAGCTTCACTGCGGGTCGGGTTTGTACCAGACTGACAAACCACGTTGAGGCACGAGGTCTAGGTTGGGTGTCGCCGGAAGGCACGTCGTATCGCTGCTTCCCAGACGAACCCACACTCGTTCGCCGAGCGGATACTTCGTTTCACGCCATTGGGCGGATCACGTTGGAGCAAGCCAGGCGCCAAGGCCACTGCACGGTCGTTCCGGACCTCGTCGTGGAAGTCGTGTCGCCGAACGATCTGGCATACGAGGTGAACGAGAAGCGAATCGAATGGCTGGAGGCGGGAGCGAAATTGGTCTGGGTGATCGATCCGGTTCAAGAGACGATTCATGCCTATCGAGCCGATGGAACGGTCCACTTGTTCGGTCGCTCGGACGCACTGACTGCCGAGCCGGTGCTGCCGCAATTCACGGTCTCCGTCGCCGAACTCTTTCAACTTCCCGTCGAAACTCCCGCTTAATTCACCTCCAGAATCTCATCGGCATTCCTGCGGATTGTCTCGCAGTACGCTTCCAGCGGCAGATCGTCCGGGTCGAACGCGAACGGTTGCTCCACTTCTTCCGCCGTGAGTTCCACGCCGAACAGGAAGTAGACGAGGATTGCCTGCACCAGGATCGACCAACCATCGAGCAGGATCGCGAGGTGCCACGGCGCGACCGCGAAACTCAGGATGAGGCCGTGCCGGAGCAACGAGAGGAACGAACCCGGCAACGGCGTGCCGCGGATGCGTTCGCAGGCACCGCACACGTTCATGAAGGCCGAGGTGTGAAGGTCGAGCATCTGATGGCAGTGGCCGTCGAGCGAACCCGCCGTTCGCCACGACGCGACGAGCCGAATGATGCGTTCCGCGAGATTGGCCGGCACGTGGCTCGGGTTTGCGGGATCCTTCTCGAAGCCGGGCACTTCTTGGAGCGCGATCGTGCCACGTAAGTGTTTCATGAGCGCCCACGCGAACGCAGCTACGAGCCGCGCGAGTTCGCGCCGGTCGGCTTCACCCGGCTTCGCGTAGGCCTCGGCTTTGAGGCAGAGGTTGCGGCTCTGGTTCGTGAGTTCGCCCCAGAGAATTCGGCCTTCCCACCAGCGGTCGTAGGCGGCCTTGGTGCGGAAGCCGACCAGCACGCCGATGATGAGTGCGTTGAGCACGCCGATTTGTTCGGCCCAGACGGGCCGTTCGGGTTGGTATTCGCGGCAGAAGAGCCAGACCGCGGTCGTGTAGGCCGAGGCGACCGCGACCGCGGGCCAGAGTCGCGGCGCGATCGCCGGCGGCGGCCAGAACCAGTTCGAGAAATGCCGACGCCGTTCGAGCACGATTCACCCTGGAAGGAAGCGGAGAGACCTCGCCTTCCTTCAAACTATCGTTGGTCCGGCATCGCGTCACTTCCGGTCGGTCTGCTCCTGCGGCTTGTGAAGCCCCGCCCCGGCTGGTTGCAAGGGATTGACGCGATCTGCGTATCGTTGAGCCAGAACGTGCAACCCCGACGCCTTACAGACATCCAGAATCGCCTGGATCGTCTCGTTCTTTGCATTTGCCGGACCCGTGAGATACACGGTTTTCGGCCCTCCCCTCTCGGCACCGATTCGTATCAGGAATCGCCTCAGAACCTCGAAGTTCTCGAAGTAGACCGTTCCTTCCACCTTGTTCCCAGGGCCGTACTCGCGGATCGAGTAGGCCCACGTTTCGTCCTTGCTCGCGATCGCGATGTCGAGGTAGGCGTACATGGGATGCTTGTCCACCGTGTCCCCTGCCTTCGACAGTTCCTTCCCGGCCGGCTTCAACTTGGTCGAGTCCTCGTCTTTCTCGGCGTCGATCACCTTCTCGAGCAGCTTGCGGATCGTGAGCAGATCGGCCGGCGATGCCTTGAGAATGATGAGCGAATTGCTGCTCTTCTCGGCAACGAGGCGAACGCGGCTGCCGTCGTTCTTCGGCCCGTTGAAGAGTTCGTGCAGAACCTTCATCACCTCATCGGCCTGCACGTTCTTGAGCCTGATTACCTCGAACCGATTCTCGGTGGGCTTCCGCGTCGCCATCAGTTCGGCAATCTCGAGTTCTAGTTGTGCGACCGCCCGTTGTGCATGGGCCAAATTCTCCTCGAAACGAGTTAGTGTGATCTGATCTTGCAGGTGATCCGCATACTTCGCCGTGCCGTTCGAAAAGTCTTCCTTGGAGACCTCCAGCTTACGCTTGCTTAACTCCACACCTTTTAAGGCGGAAGCCACCGTCTTCTCGGCCGCGGCGAGCTTCGCCTTCAACAGAAAGAGCTTTCTGCGAAACAACTCGTCTTCGACCGAGGTGTCTGCGTCCGGCCCGTTTGCGACCAGCCCGTTTGCGACCAGAGTTTCTCCTTCGCCGGCCGCCGCACCCGGCATCTGATTCACGCTCACGCCGATGCCCATGCCCATACCGAACACTGCGATCAACGCGAACGATGCGGCCGTTGCTTTCTTGATCCAGAACATGCGAAGCACTCCTTCTGCCAGTAGAGATGCGGTGGAGGTCGCGGCACACGCCGCCGCCAGATGGAAGCCGGTCGCCGCCTTCACGGTGGCGGTCGCCAGCACGAGTGGAACCGAGCTGACCCCGATGGCGAGCGCTTGAGTCGGATCGAGCCCCTTCAACTTCACGCGAAGGCGATCGAGGCCACGGGATAGAAGCGAGGAGAGCGTTCCTTCCGGGCAGCCGAGACGGGCCGCGGCTTCGCGCCGCGACCAACCTTGCAGATGGCACAGCACCAGAGCGGAGCGATACTTCTCGGGAAGCGCGAGCAGCGCTTCATCCAGATCGTTGCGAAGGTCGAAGGCTTGCGGCCCCGGCGAAGGATCGGCCACGTCCGGCATCTGCGGCAGTCGCCGCGACAGGATTCGCGCGTTGCGTCGCCGCATGTTCCGCGCCGTCCACACCGCCACTTGATAGAGCCACGGCCCGAGCGTGGGATGGCCCGCGAGCCGATGGGCCCGGCGAACCAGAACTAGGAACGTCGCTTGAAAGGCATCCTCGGCATCGGCCGGATCGGGAAGCAAGCGACGGCACGCGGACCAAACCAGCGGCCCGTGCCGGCGAACCAGTTCCGCGAACGCGACTTCGTCGCGATCCGAGCGGAACGAAGCGAGCAGTTCCGCATCGGATCGCGTTTCGGTCAGCCCCGGCAAGTGCCGAGCCAGGGAGGTGGCGAGGTGGATCATGCCCTTATCATGTCGCGCG
>JAYTUG010000023.1:0-12103 GCA_043744695.1 Gemmataceae bacterium | reverse complement strand
CGCATCGGCAGAGCGACCTCTCCCCAACGGGGAGAGGTGGAGAATTGGGCCAGCTTATCGTCGATTCAACGTGCCAAAAACACTGGGTTACCATTTCGGTAGAGTGGACGCAGGTTCGCGAAGTGGGTAGGGTACAACTGTCGACTGAGGCTCCGTTTCCCTCGCGGCCACGGAACGAAGACATGTCTGCCAGCCCCGCCTCACCTTTGCCATCGCAACTGCTCGCTGCCGTTCGCAAACATTGGGGCTTCACTTCGCTTCGCCCGCTTCAAGAACAAGCGATTCGTGCGGCGTTGGAAGCGCGAGATTCCCTCGTCGTCCTCCCGACCGGCGGAGGAAAGTCGCTTTGCTACCAAGCGCCGGCCATCATCCGCGACGGCCTCACGGTTGTCGTTTCGCCCTTGATTGCCCTGATGAAAGATCAAGTCGATGCACTCACCCGCATCGGCGTCCCGGCGGCCCGACTCGACAGCACGCTCACGGCAAACGAACGCGCCACCGCGACCGACCAGATTCGTCGCGGAGTCACTCGCCTCGTGTTCACTTCTCCCGAACGGCTCGTCAACACGGACGTTTATCAACTTCTTCGGGATGCGGGTGCCCATACCATCGCGGTGGATGAAGCGCACTGCGTGAGCCACTGGGGGCACGACTTCCGCCCCGAATATCGTCAACTCGCCCGGCTCCGCGACTTCTTCCCCCGAGCGACCGTTCACGGCTACACCGCCACTGCCACAGAACGCGTGCGTCAAGACATCGCCCAGCAACTCGGGTTGATCTCGCCGGACATTCTCGTCGGCAACTTCGACCGACCCAACCTCACCTTTCGCGTCCACCCGCGCCTCGATTTGCTGCCCCAGGTTCGCAAGGTGATCGACCGCCATCCCGGCGATGCCGGGATCGTCTACTGTCTGCGCCGCAAGGACGTGGACGAAATGACATCCTCGCTCGTGGCTGCCGGCTACCGGGCCGTCGCCTATCACGCCGGCATGTCGCCCGAGGCTCGCAGAAGCGCCCAGGAGGCGTTCGCCGCCGAAGAAGCCGACATCGTGGTCGCGACCGTCGCCTTCGGCATGGGCATCGACCGCTCGAACATCCGCTTCGTGATTCACGCGGCCATGCCCAAGACCATCGAACACTACCAGCAGGAAACCGGCCGAGGCGGTCGCGACGGCCTGCCCGCCGAGTGCGTGCTGCTCTACTCCGGTGCAGACTTCATCACCCTCAAGTCGATCATTGAGAAGTCCGCCCTGGAAGCCCAGGCCCCGCCCGAGTTCGCGTTGGCGAGCGTGAAGCACCTCGAAGAGATGGCGCGCTATTGCCGAGGTGCTTCGTGCCGGCATCAGGCCCTGGTGCAGTACTTCGGCCAGAGTTACGACAACGAGAACTGTGCGGCGTGCGACCACTGCCTCGGCGATACTCAGGAGGTGCCCAACGCACTCGTCCTGGCCCAGAAGATCCTCTCCTGCGTCGCGCGGGTGAAAGAGAAATTCGGAGTCACCCACGTCGTCGAAGTGCTTCGCGGCTCCAAAAGCGAAGCGATCCGTTCGCGCGGGCACGATCAACTTTCCACCTACGGCCTACTCAAGAGCGAGACCAAGGCGGACCTCCGCGACTGGATTTATCAACTGATCGGTCAGAGTGCCTTGGTGCAATCCGAGGGTGAGTATCCCGTATTGAATCTGAATGCGAACTCGTGGGCCGTAATGGGCGGGAAGCGACCCGTGCGGTTAATTCAGATCGCACGAAGCGAAGATTCCGAGGTGCCGACTTCAACGCGGCAATCGTTCACGCTACCGGCCGGCGCGGACCCCGAGCTGTTCGAACTCCTCCGGCAACTGCGGCGGCACGAGGCGTCGCTCGCCGCGATCAAACCCGAACTCGTCTTCAGCGACAACGTGTTGGCGGAATTGGCACGCGGTCGCCCGACCACCGAAGATGCACTGCGGCGAGTTTCCGGCGTCGGCGATTTCCGCCTGCAATCCTTCGGCCAAGCGTTCTTGGAGGCCATCGCCGGCCACTGCGAACGTACGGGGCTGACGACGGACGTTCCCGCTCCAAAAACTTTCGGCGCGAACGTCGCAGTCAAGCCTCGCCCGTCGAAAATGTCGCCCAAGAAGGATCAGGCCTTTCGTCTCTTTCGGGGCGGAGCTTCGATTGCCGTCGCGGCGGAGCAAATCGGACTCGCCGCTTCTACGGTCGCGGAGTACCTCGCGGAGTTCGTGCAGTTCGAGAAACCAACTTCGATTTTCGGATGGGTTCCGGAAGAAGTATGCGAACGAATCGCGGCCGCGGCGGAGATGCACGGCACGGCCCGCCTCAAGCCGGTATTCTTAGAGTTGAATGAGGAAGTGCCGTACGATCAAATCCGCATCGTGTTCGCGTTCCTGGCCACGCGGTCCGCCATTTAGCGGCCGGCTTGCCGGCCGTTTTCGCGCAACCAAATCGGACGGCCGGTGAACCGACCGCTCAGTGGTTGACACTGGGGAACTCCGCCGATAGTTTAATCTACGATTGAGGGGGTGTAGCTCAGTTGGTAGAGCGCTTGAATGGCATTCAAGAGGTCAGGAGTTCAACTCTCCTCACCTCCACTCAATGAAAGCCCCGGTTTTCCGGGGCTTTTTGCGTTGTGTGCCAGGCATGTTGCGTTTGAGGAGGTGGAAGTCCTCCGCGGGCCGAACCGAGCTTATCGTCGGGTGAAGGCGAACCAAGGAGCACCGGGCATCGACGGGTTGACCGTGGATGATCTGTTGTCGTGGCTCGCCGGGCACGAGCAGGAATTGCTGTCGGGTTTGCTCGACGGATCGTATCGTCCGCAGTCGGTGCGTGGGGTTTCGATCCCGAAGCCGGGCGGGGGCGAGCGTCCGACGGTGGTGGATCGTCTGGTTCAACGGGCGATATTGCAAGTGCTGACTCGTTTGCTGGACCCGACCTTTTCGGCTTCGAGCTACGGTTTTCGACCCGGACGCAGCGCCCACCAGGCGGTGCTGATGCGGACGACTGCAATATCTACGTGCGGTCGGCAGCGGCGGGGCAGCGCGCGATGGCGTCGGTGTCGAAGTTCTTGGAAGTGAAACTCAGGCTGCGCGTCAATCGGGAGAAGTTCCTCGGCTATCGTCTTCTGAGCGACGGTCGTTTGGGGATCGCGCCGAAGAGTCTAGAGCGGGCCAAGGACCGCATCCGTGCGGCGTTGTCGGGGAAGGGCTGGTGGCGCAAGTCTGGGACGCCGGCGGCGACCCAGGCGATGAGCAACAGTTGGTGGGAAACCCTCGGGTTGGTGAATCTCGTCGGTCGGTACGTATCGTTACCCGCATCTTGTCCGGGGGCTGGTTCGGATCGCAAGTAGGAGTTCTGCCAGCGTTCGACGAATTTACCGGCCTTCGACTTATCGAACGGGAAGTTGTAAATCGCCACGTTGCGATTGCCGAAAACGAAGTTGTGGACGTTAGCGAAGCGGACTAACGGCTCTTGCGAGGCCGCCAATCAGATTGGGCAGGTGCTCGAAGATTGGCCACGACCTTCGTCGTGTGCATCTGATAGGCGAGTTCCAATAGTAGGCGCGGCACCGAGAGGGCCTTCGCGGTCGGAATTCGGGTTGGGTCGCGTTGAAGCAGCGGGAGTTGTGCAACTTTCATCTTAACCTCCTGATTGGGCGAGGCATATCCGTTCGAGGAATGAGAAGCACGACTCGTGCCGAAGCCGGAATTCTTTAAAAGCACCCTTTATAAGCACGAATGAGGAAGTGCGGTTCTCAGAGATCGGAAGCACATGTAAGATTGCGCCGCGTTTTCTACATCAGGAGTGGAAACTGCTTGGCAACATTCGTCCGAGTTCCCGGAGCCACGTATGGCCGCCACCATAGACGACACCTACGCCGAAGCCTTTCGCAGCATCTACGCTTCGGTGCTCATTACCGCGCGCGATCGATACTGGCTCGATCGCGCGGTGAACGCCGCGACGGGGAACGCGAGTTCCACCATACTTTGCGATTGCGAAGCGGGCCTGGATCGATACGTGGAGGCAGCGCAAACACCGGACGGTCGGCCCGGAGCGATCGTGCAGTTTCACGTCCCGCGCTTCCACAAAGATCGCGAGGCGAAGCTCGAACGCTCCTTGCTTGTACGCGTTTGCCAGAACGTGCTCACCTGCCCCACGACCGCCTGTTTCAACGTGCTGCCCGCGGAGGAGAACTGGTTCCCGCTCGGTCGTAAACTTTCCTACTTCGGCGACGGCCATCAATACACCGATGTGCGGTTCGGACGTCGCTGTTGGGTGGTTCCGATCTTGAGTGGTGAGTTCGTCTGCGAACGCCGCTGCGGATGGGCCGACGGCCTGATGGGGGGCAATCTCTGGTTCTTTGGAGCAACCGCGGACGCGGCTCTCGGTGCGGCCATGCTAGCTGCGGAAGCCGCTGCGCAGATTTCCGGCGTGATCCTCCCGTTCCCCGGCGGCGTCGCAGCGAGTGGCTCAAAAGCGGGAAGTAAGTACAAGTTCATGATCGCGAGTACCTACGCCGAGTTTTGCCCCACGCTGCGAGACGAACTCGGCGACCAATCCCGATTGCCTGCCGGCGTGACGAGCGTGCAGGAGATCATTATTAACGGGGCGGATCTGAGCGCGATCGCCGGGGCCACTCAAGCCGCGATTGCTGCTGCGAGGAATGTGCCCGACCTGATGTCGATCTCGTCGGGAAACTATGGAGGCCGACTCGGGAAGAGTTTCATTTACCTTCATCCCGAGAAGCAACCAACGATATGAAGACGGTCCGAAGATTCGCCGCAGCGGTCACTTTTTCTTCGCCACGATCTTCTTGATCGCGTAATCCTTCCCGGGGCCGTTGAGCCACTTCACGAATGCCTTCTGTGTGAGTTCGTTGTAGTTCACCGGCGGTTGCCCCGGCTGGGGCTGTGCCGCCTTCGGAGCGACCCAACCGTCCTTCTCAGTCAGGCCGAGTGAGTAGAACACTTGCATGGCATTCGGAGCCCCGTCGAGCTTGGTCCAGTTCCCTTCCGCCAGTCCTTTCAAGATCGACTTGCTCTCGGCCGCCGAGATGGGAACCTGATCGACCTCACCTCCCGCATCCGGATACGAACGATACTTACTGGCCATCACGGCCGCGGCAAACGCACGATCGTCGGCCTTGTACGCCTCCAGCGCTTTCCCCGGGTCGCCCACGACCGCCAGCACCTTCTTCAGAGATTCGATGTCCTTCTTCGTTTCCTCGGCCTTCACATCGAGCGGCGGGCTCATGTTCGGCATCACGTAAAAATTCGCATCGGGATGCTTCACGAGGAAGAACACGAACTCCTGCCCGACCTTCAGTTCGGTTGCCATCGGCCCCCGACGAATTGGCGGACGAACGAGTCCGGGTTTCACCGGCTGATCCGCGGGTTGCGGGGCAGGGGGGATGAACCCGATCTTGATGTGCGTGATGTTGTTCGCGCCGGCGAGCGAAGTCTCCACTCGAACCACGGCAATCTTGAACGCCAGTTTGTTCGGAGCGCCGGGGAAGGGTGCTGCTTCGATCGCGTCTTGCTCGATTGCAGTGACCTTGCCGATCACGACGGCTTCGGCGGAGATCGCACGTTGAGCGGGCGGCCTGATTGCCATCATGCGTGCGGGTAAAAGCGAGGCCGTGAGCCCTGCGATCAGAAGCGAAGCGAAAATTCGACGCATGACGACTCCACTTTTGAGCGGGCGAGGCCTTTAACGTAATAGTATCGCTGGCTGAGCGAGAGGGTCGGGGGAAACGCGCGGACCGTTACACCGCGTTACATGCCATACCGTCGGAAAATTGCAACTCACCCGTTGAATCGCGGCACGACCCCGGTTAGGGTGGCTTCAAGATCGTGCCACACGCATGGTGCGATCTCCCGACCGTCCGATGGCATCCCCGTGCTTTCGGACGGTTTTTCTTTTTGACCTTAGGGCGTGGCCCGGTTAATGTGTCGAGAGAACGCCCCTCGGCTTCAGTTCACGTCCATTGGCCTGAGAACTGCTCAAGCTCTCTCTCGGGATTCGCCGCTCGGCGTTCATTCGTCCCTCTTCTCCTTCGAGGACGTTAGCATGTCGCTCTTCAACAAGTTGATGGATTCGGGCGATGAGTGCGGCCACTGCAAGGCCTGCCGATGGTGGCAAGCCGAACGGGATGGCACCGCTGCGGACGACACGGCCATCGGGCTCTGCATGCACCAGGAGTTGACGCACTTTTCCATTCAGGTCTCGGGTCACAGCGGGTGCAATCGGTTCGAACAAGCGGCGGCGAGGGAGTTAGCCGCGACCAGCGTTGTTTGAGCAGCCTCAGAAATTGCTTCCGTTCCGCGAGCCCTGTGGTATTGTGAAGTCCTCGCAATCGCGCTGCGGGCTGCCATCCGCGTCGTGCTTTCCGCCGCAAAGACACTCCCGGAGCTGCCCACGTGTTCTTCCCCTCTCGTCGTGCCTTTCTCGGCACGTCCCTCGGCCTCGCTGCCAGCGGCGTCTCCGATGCCGTGGACCCACTGCCCAAATCGATCCCCGACGATTCTACCTTCCAGCCCACCACGCTGTTCCTGACTTGGTTCCGCGATCCGACCACGACCATGGTCGTGCAGTGGGTCGGCACCAAGGGTGAAGTCGCGGACACGCGCGTCTACTATCGCTCGGTCGTGCCGACCTTCTCCACAGCGAACGCGGCTATTACCGGTACGGCCTTCGCGCAGGCGGCTCAACCCTGGCGCTCGATGCCCACCAAAGAGAAGCCCTACCCCTACACCGACTTCAAAGTCTTCCGCGCCGAACTCACCGGCCTCACGCCCGGCACGGATTACCAGTTCCGCATCGGGAAGGAATCGCCGACGTACCGATTCCGCACCATGCCCGCGAAGGCGACCGACGCCATCCACTTCATCTCGGGCGGCGACTGCGGCGTGAACCAGCACACCGTCGCCAACAACATCCAGGCCGCCCGGCAAGACCCGCAGTTCGCGGTCATCGGCGGCGACCTCGCCTACGAGAACGGCCGGGCCGTCGCCACGCACCTCGCCTTCCTCAAGAACTATTCCAAGCACATGATCGGCCGCGATGGTCGGCTCATTCCCATGCTCGCCTGCCTCGGCAACCACGAAGTCGAGGGCGGCTACGGCACCAAGCGCGAGAAGGCTCCATTCTTCTACTCCCTCTTCGACGGCCTCTTCACCGACACCGGCTACGCCACCCTCGACTTCGGCCAGTACCTCAGCCTCGTGCTGTTGGACACCGGTCACACCTCGGCCATCGACGGCGACCAAACCGACTGGCTCGACAAGAACCTCAAGGACCGCCGCGACCATCCCAACGTCCTGGTCGTGAACCACGTGCCGGCCTACCCCACCGCTCGAAGCTACGAAGGCTCGTTCTTCGTACCGGGAACCGGGGAGCCGAACCGCAAGCACTGGGTGCCGCTCTTCGAGAAGTACCGCGTGCCCGTGGTCCTGGAACACCACGACCACACGTTCAAACGTACCAAGCTGCTCAAGGGTGGCCTCGCCGACGACGACGGCGTGCTCTACCTCGGCGACGGTTCCTGGGGTCGCCTCCGCGCTCCGCGACCGCCCGAGAAGCTGCCCTTCCTCGCGGCGTTGAACCAGGACTACCACCTGACGCTGCACCGCCTTCAAGGTGCCGAGCGCTTCCATCTGGCCTTGGACGAAACCGGGCGCGTGATGGACGTGGGCCATTCGGGCCAACGCAAAACGGGCATCGTGGCGGTGCCGGGCGAGTGAGGTCTCGTAGGTCGATCCGGTTGGATTTGTCTTCCGCGCAGGCGAGTTTTGAAGTGACGAAAACTTCGTGCTGGTGCTAAACGCTCACGAACGTTCCGTCGACCATTTCCATTCGCTGGGCAAACAGCTTTGCCAGATCGGTGCTGTGCGTGACGACAACGAGGATGGTGTTTTCCTGGCGGTGGAGTTCGAGGAGCAGTTCGCCGACGGCCTGAGCGTTGGTGCGGTCGAGGTTGCCGGTCGGTTCGTCGGCGAGCAGGAGCGTCGGCTTGAGGACGAGCGAACGGGCGACGGCGACGCGCTGGCGTTCGCCGCCGGAAAGCTCCGCGGGTCGATGCTCGAGGCGGCCGCCGAGGCCCACGCGATCGAGCAGTACGCGGGCATACGCCTCGGTGTCCGCGGGTTTGGTCTCGCGGTTCACCAGAGTCGGGATCAACACGTTCTCCAACACCGAACACTGCGGCAACAAATGATGGTCTTGAAAGACGAAGCCGATGCGGCGGTTGCGAAACGCCGCGAGTTCCGCTTCCGGAAGTGCGAAAGGATTCGTTCCTTCTAGGGTCACACTTCCTGAGGTGGGGTTGTCGAGCGTTCCGAGGATGTGGAGCAGCGTGCTTTTGCCGGAACCGGACGGCCCGGTGACGGCGAGCGAGTCGCCGCGATTCAACTCGAGGTTGATGCCGCGCAGAATCGCAAGCGGCCCCGAGCGGGTCGGGTAATCCTTGGCGAGGTTTTGAACGGAAAGCGCCATCGACTCTCTCGGGGTTGGTCCGCTTGTTGTCAAAGCGCCGTGCATGTAGGATATGCAAAGGGGGACAGCAATGAATGCCTATCTAACTGAAGCGCAGAGCCGAGCCATTGTGGAAGGAAGCGATGGGCTGGTGCAGCTAATCGATCCTTCCACAAATCGTTCGTACGTATTGCTTCCCACCGAGGTGTACTTTCAACTTCAAGAGCGACGTCCCCTGATTCCTGGCGAGTCCTACCCGGCCATCGATAGGACGTTCTCCGAAGGGTGGAACCATCCGAAGATGGATGACTACGACCGCTACGATGAGTTGAAGAAGTGAGCCTCCATCGCGGTGATGTCGCACTCGCGTGGTATCCGTTCGCCTCTGGGGCCGGCGGAAAATTGCGGCCGTGCCTCATCATCCAGAACGATCTCGACAACTCCCGACTGGCGAATACCATCGTCGTTCAAATCACTTCAAACCTTCGTTCCGTAGGCCAGTCGACCACGCACCTGATCGAAGTGAACACGGGTGAGGGAAAGCAGTCCGGTCTGCTGCACGATTCGATCGTTTCCTGCTTCAACGTGGCGACCATCGAATGGGCCTTGATTCACAAACCGATCGGCTCATTGAGTCGTGCGACGATGGCTCGGGTGGACGCCTGCTTGCGTACGGCTCTCGCGCTTTGAGATTCACTCCAGCAATCCCGCCAGCGCCAGAGTTCCCAGGCCGTAGAAAGTGTACTCGACATCGGCGGCGTCGTCCCAGAGGCCGCCGCGGAAGCCGCCACGCGGTTGCTCGCACGATTCGGCATAGTCGCGGATCGCCGGCCAATCGAGTTGGCTCGCGGTCCCAATCTGTTCCAGCGTCCAACTTCCCGTGAACGTCGAGAGCAAGTCGGCGGCGGGGATGCGGTCGTTGGCGCGGAACCCGCCTTCCAATGGAGAGGGCAGGGCGGTCAAGAAGTTGCTCGCGGCATTTTTGGCTTCATCGTCGAACGCGCCGAGAATTTGAAGCAAGCCGACGCCGGCAGCGGTCGGGTTCGTGCCGCTCCGCTTCATGGCGGAAATTTCGACGTAGCCGCCATCGGGTCGCCGCCGCGATTGCACGAAGTGCGTCAGTCGTTCCGGCTGCGCGATCGGCACGTCCAAAAGTTGCAAGCAAAGCACGACGAGGAAGCTGGTGTAGGTGCTGCCGTAAAGTGCGGCTGGGGTTTTGCCGTAGCCGCCATCCGCGGTGCGAAACGTTTCGAGGGTGGAAGCGACGCGTTCGCGCCAGTCCGAAGGCGCCTCGAGCAGTACATCTGGCCCACCGCCGAGCGGCACGAGATAGCAACTCACGACTAGCGAGAAGAAATCGACCACATGTGCGGAACCGGTCATCTTTTGCCGCAAGAAGCCGGCGGCATTCGTGCAAATTTCCGGGTTCAACGCCTGAAGCACGGCCAGCGAACGCAGGGCGAATCCCGTGTAGTAAAGGTCGGAGCCGCCCTCGCGCCCGGAGAAACCGCCATCTGGATTCTGGGCGGTGAGCAGATAGGCAGTGTGTCGTTCGCGCACGTCCGCGGGTAGCCGTTCGATGCCATCGAGCAGTCGGGTCGTGAGCTTCGTCAGATAGGGTTCCGATTCCATGATTATCTCGAGCTCGCAAGCGGCTCGAGCTTCGCGCGCATCTCCGCCGGCAGGGCGACCGATTCCAGATGGTCCGGGCCGTCCGAGCGGCAGAACACCGTCGTGATGCGGCCGACGGCGAGCGCTTCGCCGCGTTGGTTGCTGAAATCGAACCGATAAGACACCGACTTCGCGCCGACCTTCTCGACCGTCACCGCAATGCTCAACAGATCCTCGAAACGGGCCGGTTTTGTGAAATCGCACGAGACCGAGACGCGCGGGAAGCCCCACTTCACGTCGTTCTCGCGCCAACTCACGGTGAGGCCGAGCGTGTGGAGGAAGTCGATCTCGGCCGATTCCATGAAGCGGAAGAAGTTGGCGAAGTGCATGATCCCGGCCATGTCGGTGTCGCCGAAGTCGACGCGGCGCGTGGTGGTGAAGCTCATGAGGCCTGCGCTGGGAAGGTGTGCTGAGCCGCGAATCGTTCGAGTAGCGCGACGGTTTCTCGGGCCATGACCTGGGCAGTGAATCGCTCGCGAACCGCCTTCGCGCCGGCCCGACCCATCCGATCGCGGAGGTCGCAATCCCCGAGTAACTGCTCGAGCCCCTCAACGAGGGCCGCGGGATCATCCGGCGGAACGAGCAAGCCACCACCAGTCGATTCGATCAGTTCCGCGAATGAACCGTGGCGAGGCTGCACGACGGGAATGCCGTTCGCCCAGGCTTCAAGCACGTAGAGGCCCTTCGATTCATGGTACGCCGTTGGCACCGAGAGGAGGTCGATCGAACGGAGGAAGTTCACTTTGTCTTCGTGCTTCGGGCTTTCCACATATTCGAAATCGGCCGCGAGGCCTGCGGCTTCCAGCTTGTGAAGTTGCTCGTTGAAGTAGGCGCGTTGGTTGTCGCCGAGCCAGCCGGAGGCGCGTAATCGGACCCGTGCTGGCGCGGCGTTTTTCCGCAACGCGATGAACGCTTCCACGAGATTGTGGAAGCCTTTCTCGGGGCAGATTCGCGCGAAATAACCGATCGCGAGCGGTTCGCGGCGAACCTCGCGTTCACCGCCATGCCCTTCCAGGTTCAAACCGGGGTAAACGACGTGCATCTTCGCGCGATTCAGGCCCAGGTAACCCGCCATGAAGTCCGCGTAGTAGCGGCTCGTGCAGATGTAGCCGTCGACGGCCGCGTCGTTCGCGCGAATCGAGTCGAGGCATTGAGTGCGGTAAGGTTCCGGCAAGGCTTCGAGAAAAATGTCGTCGCCCTGAAGCGTCACCAGGATGGGCACTCGGAGCTTGCGTTTCAGTTCGGGAAGCACGCCCGAGAGCAGGGCGTTTGAAAGGACGACTACCTCGGGGCGGTGATCGTTCGCCAGCCACTCGGCGAGCTTGTCGACTTCCTTGGTCTGCTTCCCGGCGTGGCCCTGGAGCATGGAAACGGTCAGTTCGCCGAGTTCGCTGTATTTGGTTCGCACCGCGAAGCGCGACGCCCAACGGAGCAAGCGATTGAAGTTGAAGAGCCGATCGAGGAGCCAGGGCGTGTGGCGAAAGAACCAGGACTTCTGCTGGAGGTAGACGTTGATGCCGCCGAAGAAGACGCGGCGTTCGCTCACGTCGGCTTCGTCGGTTCGAATCGGCGTGTACGTGGGGATGAGCAGGGCATCGTGGCCGTCCTTTCGCAGTGCCGCGACGAGCGTGTTGTCGCGCATGCAACTGCCGCAAAACATCCCGGCGGCACCAGATGTGATGAACGCGATCCGCATGAAGTTGTATCTGCAGTTGCACTTGTGATGCTGTCCCACCAAAGAATCGTGAGAAGGTTTCTCCTCGCGGTTGGATTATGTCTTTTCGAGCGAAAGTCTTGCTCGCCGGGAAAAGGCGGCACGAGATGAGTAAAATTGGGAAACCGCAAGTTGCTCGAACGAAATGGCGGGGGTGCAGTACATGGTTTGCAGAATCGCGCACAGCCTTGAGCGGAATCTTGCCGCAACTCGCGGTGGCGAAGGCTGATGAGGCGAGGGGAATCAGGG
>JAYTUG010000022.1:0-3093 GCA_043744695.1 Gemmataceae bacterium | reverse complement strand
AGCGGAGCGCGACATCGCCAACCGCGCTCCGCTCCGCGGACTCCGCGTCGCGGCTAATCTGTCACGCAATTTGGGAGTTCCCATGACCACGCGCCGCGATTTTCTGCAACAATCCTCACTCCTCGGGTTCGGGGCCAGCGTGCCCGCATTCCTGGGTCGCACGGCGTTCGCCGCACCGACCGCCGACAAGAAGGGCGCGAAAGATACCGTCCTCGTTGTCGTTCAACTCACGGGCGGGAACGACGGCCTCAACACCGTCATCCCATACAAGAACGACGAGTACTACAAGATTCGCCCGACGCTCGCCATTCCCAAGGATCGGGTGAAGGGCATCGGCAAGGATCTCGGATTCCACCCGGCGTTCGACGCCATGGCCCGCCTGCACAACGACAAATCGGCCGTGTGCGTGGTCCAGGGCGTCGGCTACCCGAACCCGAGCCAGTCGCACTTTCGCTCCATGGACATCTGGCATGGCGGAAGCACCGCCGAAACCCTCAACGACGGCTGGATCGGCAAGGCGCTCAAGGCGCAGCCGGCACCGGCGTTTCACCTCGCTGCGGGAAACGAATCCTCACCGCTCGCGCTCAACGGGGCACCGGTTCGTGTGCCGTCGGTCACATCGCTCGAAGACTTCCAGTTGAAGATGGCCTCGGCGAACGGCGCGGATAAAGCCGCTCAGAAGGGCGTGATCACGAACGTGGCGAAGGGTAGCACTCCGGGGGCTAACACCCCCGGCTCGCCAGGCAACCTACTCGACTTCGTAGCTCGTACGCAGCTGAACACCTACGCCTCGAGCGACAAGCTCGCGGCGATCGGCAAGAACTATCAGCCCAAGGTGCCGTACCCGGCCACCGCATTCGGCAACCGGCTGAAACTCGCGGCTCAACTCATCGACGCGAACCTCGGCGCCCGCATCTTCTACGTTTCGCTCGATGGCTTCGACACGCACGCCGGCCAGGGAGGCGCGATCGGAGCGCATGCGAACTTACTGCAAACCATCTCGGACGGCATCTCGGCCCTGTACCGCGATCTCGCCGAACGCGGCCACAAAGACCGCCTCTGCATCATGACCTTCTCGGAGTTCGGCCGCCGCGGCTACGAGAACGGTAGCAAGGGCACCGACCACGGCAGCGGCGCTCCAATGTTCCTCGTCGGCGGCAAAGTGAAGTCGGGCATCGTTGGCGAGCACCCCAGCCTCACCAAAATGGAGACCGGCAACTTGATCCACGCGATCGACTTCCGCCGCGTCTATGCGACCGTACTCGATCAGTGGCTCGGCGTCGATTCGAAGGCCGTCCTCGGCGAGAAGTACGAAGCGTTGGAATTGTTCAGTAGTTAGCCGGACGCGCAAGCGACGGTCGAGCCGAACCGTCGCTCGCCTGTTCAATCCCGCAGCGTCGCCTATCCTAAAATCGTGATCATCCCCTTCGCCCGCGCAGGTTCATTCACGCGATGAGCGCTATTCAACTGCCTCTTCCCCCGCTCGGCCTCAACCCTTCGACTGCGGCTCAAGGCACGACGCCGGGCAGTTTCGCGAAACGACCGGCCATCGAACCCGGCGTCTCTGGAGCGAAGACCTTCGCCTCGCCCGATACGCCGGGCATGCCCGCGCCTTCGGACAAGACCGCGTGGGACTTCTTGCCGGAAGGCTGGAGCACCGAGGAGATTTCCTCCACGCTCGCCAATGGGTCAGCGGGCAAGGCGTTCGTTCCGACCAAGGGTTCGATCGTTTTCAAACAAGGCGACGGCACCCTTCGCCGCGTGACGTTCCCCGTTGGATTCGAGCCGATCACGCAACTCGAATCGGCGCGGCTCGGCGTCATCACGCCGCAGATAAAGCGCGTCGCCGAGCGCGAGAAGCACCTGACCGCGGAGCAAGTGCGCGACGAAGTCGCCGCCGGCCGCATGGTCATCCCCGCGAACAAGGTTCACCTCGGTTACCACCTCGACCCAATGGCAATCGGCCGCGCCTCGCTCACCAAAATCAACGCGAACATGGGCGCGTCGCCGGTGAGTTCTAGTACCGAAGAAGAAGTCGAGAAGCTGCGCTGGGCGGAGCGCTGGGGCGCGGACACCGTGATGGACCTCTCCACCGGCGGCGACCTCAACGCCACCCGCGACGCCATCGTTCGCGCCAGCACCGTGCCAATCGGCACCGTTCCCATCTACTCGATGATCATCGGCCGCAAGATCGAAGACCTCTCGCCGGAGATCATTCTCGCCTCGCTCAAAGAGCAAGCGGCTCAGGGCGTGGACTACGTCACGATCCACGCCGGCGTACTCCGCGAACACCTCGGGTTCATCCGCAAACGGCTCATCGGCATCGTGAGTCGCGGTGGATCGCTCCTCGCCAAATGGATGCTCACGCACGGCAAACAGAACCCGATGTACGACCACTGGGAAGCGATCTGCGACGTGATGCGGCAGTACGACGTGACCTTCTCGATCGGCGACGGCCTGCGGCCCGGCGGGCTGGCCGACGCCACCGACGCGGCTCAACTTGCGGAACTCTACACGCTCGGCGAACTCACCGAACGGGCCTGGCGCAAGGGCGTTCAAGTGATGGTCGAGGGGCCGGGGCACGTGCCGTTCGACCAGATCGAGTACAACATGAAGCTTCAGCGGGCGGTCTGTCACGGGGCACCGTTCTACGTTCTCGGGCCACTCGTGACCGACATCTTCCCCGGCTACGACCACATCACGTCGTGCATCGGTGCCACTGCCGCGGGCTATCACGGTGCGGCGATGCTCTGCTACGTGACGCCGAAGGAACACCTCGGCTTGCCGAAGAAGGACGACGTGAAGCAGGGGTGCATTGCGTACAAGATCGCGGCCCACGCCGCGGATGTGGCGCTGGGCATCCCCGGCAGCCGCGACCGCGACGACGAGTTGACCAAGGCCCGCGCCGCACTCAATTGGGAACGCCACTTCGAACTCAGTTTCGACCCCGACACCGCTCGGGCCTACCACGACGAAGACCTGGACGTGGATACCGACTTCTGCGCGATGTGCGGCCACGACTGGTGCAGCGTCCGCATCTCGAAGGAGATCGTCGAGTTTATGTCCGGCAAGGATGAAGCTTCCCAACGCGGC
>JAYTUG010000021.1:0-3105 GCA_043744695.1 Gemmataceae bacterium | reverse complement strand
CAATATCGTTTTTGGGCGAGAATTCACCGCAGCACCATCGGCGATCTCCCTTGTTTCTAAGGCAATCCGCCCTCGCGGAAACGCGGTTACACCCTTTTCGAAGTCGCGATCAAATCGACGCCGACCGTCTTGTCGGTCGCCATGGCCCGGGATGACGACGCTTGCCGGGTCGATTTTCTGGCGCAGTATCAGGTCGCCCCGGCGGAGACCTTGGATTTGGCCGACCGCAACAAATCCGTTCACGCCTCGCACGCCGTCTCGAACCAACTTGACCTAGCGATGTACGCAGGAATCGAATATCCCTCAGTTCGCTTGGCCACCGCGACAAACTACGTCCTCCATTCGCCGGGCGACCACGTCGACTTCGCACAATCCCCTGCGAATCCCGTGCGGACACACACTCCTGTCATATAGTTTCCATAGGAGTTCCCCGTGGCGATCCCGACCTCAATTTGGACAAGAGTGTATCTCGCAAGAGTTCCAGTTACTCTGCGCCTATTGTTGGAATGCATCATCAAACCGGAAGCGGTTGACGCGTGGTTGCTGAACCGGGAAAGCTTCGCCGAGCGGCACACTACGCCACTCCAAGTCTTGGTGGAGGCAGCTGACTCCGGCGAGCCAACCCGATTCGCGGCCGATTTCCGAGCGATTGCTTTGCCGTTTTATAACGCTCTGGGTTACGCCAGCGCCCCGGACTTGCTCCCGATCGAAGCCTTGGCCAAAGTCGTTTGGGTAGAACTTCGCAAATCGCAACCGCCGCGCAAGCACTTAGCCAAATTGAATGCTCAGGTTCGCGCTTACCGCCGCGCCAACCGCACCCGCATGGTACCCGTGCCAGGATTGACACCGGTGGGCCAGTTCCACTACCCCTTCAAAGGCATTGGGTTGCCAGTGAAATCGCGTCGTGAACTCGTTCCGTCCTGAACACACTTATCACAACCCGGACTTCCGTTCGCTTTGTGCGAGCCATTTCTGCATCTTCGCCAAAGTATCGGGCCAAGGTTTGCCGAAGCGCTGCTGGCCGAAGGCGTCGTAAAGCAAATCGAGGGTTTCGATCAAACTCCGGATCTGCCGGGCGCGCTCTTCGAGCTTCGCTCGCGCTTGGGTGATGTCATCCGCGGGCGGCGGGAGCTTCGCGCTGCCGACGCCGAGGGTTTCGGCGTGCAGCGTCAATTCGAATTGCTCGCTGTGCCGGACCAAGGTCAGGCCCGCTTTGCGGGGCAACTTCCCCGATTGCACGGCGCGCTTCGCTTCCGGCAGCCGGCTGGGCCCCTCGTGGGTGATCGTCTCGTGCCCCGTTTCGCCGCGCGGACATTCCAGCGTCAGGGTCCGGGCGAGCATGAAGGTCACTTCGGAATCATCGGCGAGTTTCACCGTGTCCGAGATGTTGTCGCCGACGTACCAGAGCCAGAGGAGAAACTCGTTCCCGAGGAAATCGCGGCTGGTGTCGTCGGCGATCCAAGCGACATCCTCGGCCGAGACGCCGGGGATGAACGCGGACGGCGACGAATCATCGACGGTGCGGGATCGCTTGTTGAGTTCGGCCAGTTGAAAGGCCCGCTTGCCGGCGGTGATCGGTTCCAAGCCGTAGCCGAAGGATTGCTGGAAGAGACTGACGAGGCGATCGACGTGCGTGAGCGAGGTCGCGCCGAAGAGGATTTCGTTCGAGAGCGTATCCCAGACGACGGGGATACACTTGCGGCGCTTGAATCGGCCGTCCTTCGCCTCCGTCTCCAAACGGTCTCGGGCGGCATCCTTAGCTTCGCGCTTCTGCTTCGCCGTCGGCAATCCGCTCGGGTTCTGCGCGCCGAGCGCTTTCAATTCGACCGAGTAGTACGCCTTCATCAAGTCGTTGGGCAGCTTGTCGACATCGACGCGAAGGTCGAAGGCGAGCATGTCGTTGACGATGTTCTTGGCGGGTTGAAAATCGACATCGAGGATGTGTTCGCCTGCGGCCCAGCCGACATCGACGCCGTCGGCGGAGGCAATCTTCTGCCGGCCGGCTTGGAAATCTTCGAGCCGCGACAAATGCTCCTCGGTAAAGAGTCGCGGGTTCGGCCCATCGACCTGGAAGCGGAGGAACGTGACGCGACCGTTGAAGAAACTCATGCGTAGCCTTTAGACAGAAGATTAACCACAGAGGCACAGAGACACAGAGAAACCAGAAAGATTCAGAAAGATCGATTTCCATCTTCTCTGTGTCTCTGTGCCTCTGTGGTTAATTTCTTAACTCGCGAGATGCGCGTCTGCGGATTCCGAGTCGCGGCGGATCATTTCGTCGTGGATGATCGGGTGCCAGTCGCATTCGCGCTGGGGCTGGGGCACGTAATTTTCCCTGGCCCAGCGGCGGAGTTGGAGTTCGCGGATGAGGTCGATTTCGGTGGGAGAAGCGGGTGTCATGGCGGCTCGGGAGGGAGCGGATTGGAGAAACGAAAAAACCCCAGTGTCAGGTGACTGACACTGGGGCTATGGAAAAGCGCCGGCAATGACCTACTCTCGCCCTGAACGGACTACCATTGGCCCCAAGTGCTTAACGGCCGTGTTCGGAATGGGAACGGGTGTGGCCACTTGGGTAAATTCACCGGCAAGCTGCATCGAACGATCTCGGGAGATCATTGAATTCATTGCAATTTGGTGGGGTATGAAGCCGCAGATCGAAGACGTTTTGAGCGATTCTGTGTCGTAGCAAGAAAACGGACAATGTGGCCAAACGTTCGGCTGTTAGTACCGGTTAGCTGAGGACATTACTGTCCTTACACACCCGGCCTATCGACCTCGTAGTCTACGAGGAGCCTTCTTGTGAGGAAACCTTATCTTTGGGGAAGTTTCACGCTTATATGCTTTCAGCGTTTATCCATTCCGCACGTAGCTACCCAGCGGTACGACTAGCGTCATAACTGGCACACCAGCGGTGCGTCCCTCCCAGTCCTCTCGTACTAGGGAGAAAGCCCATCAAGTTTCCTACGCCCACAGCAGATAGGGACCGACCTGTCTCACGACGGTCTGAACCCAGCTCACGTACCACTTTCATCGGCGAACAGCCGAACCCTTGGGAGCTTCTCCACCCCCAGGATGTGATGAGCCGACATCGAGGTGCCAAACCTC
>JAYTUG010000020.1:0-12190 GCA_043744695.1 Gemmataceae bacterium | reverse complement strand
TCACCTATACGGTGCAGTCCGGGGATACGACCGGCGACCTCGATTACGTCTCGACGACCGCGCTGGCGCTCAACGGCGGCACGATTGCCGACGCCGCGAGCAACAGCGCGACGCTGACGCTGGCCGCCCCGGGCGCGAGCGGTTCGCTCGGCGCGAACAAGGCCATCGTCATCGATACGGCGACACCCGTTGTGACGAGCATCGTTCGCGCCACTGCGAGCCCGACCAACGCGAGCAGCGTCCAGTTCACAGTGACGTTTAGCGAATCGGTCTTCGGGGTGGATGCGGCAGACTTCGCCTTGGCAACGACCGGCGTGAGCGGAGCGAGCATCGCGAACGTGAGCGGATCGGGAACGACCTACACCGTGGCGGTGAACACCGGCACCGGCAGCGGAACGATCGGGCTCAACCTCGCGGACGACGATTCGATTCTCGATGGGGCCGGGAACAAGCTCGGCGGCACCGGGACGGGCAACGGCAACTTCACCGGCCAGGTTTACACGATCGACAAGACGGCACCGACCGTTACGGCGAATCAGGCCGGGAGCCAATCCGATCCGACGAGCGCGCAGCCGATCCACTTCGCCGTGATCTTCAGCGAGCCGGTGAACTTCACGGGTCTGCACGTCACCCTCACGGGCACTGCGGGCGGACTGGGATCGGCGACGAAGACCGTCACGAATCCGAGCGGCGATGGCAAGACGTTCGATGTTGCCGTGTCCGGGCTCACCGGCGATGGCACGGTGACGATCGCGGTCGCGGCCGGGGCCCTCACCGACGATGCGGGCAACCCCAATGAGTCGAGCACGACCTCGGACGATACGGTGCTCTACGATGCGAACGCCCCCACCGTCGCGAGCATCGTTCGAGACGGTGCCACGGGATCGCTCACGAACGCGGCGACGGTCGGCTTCTTCGTGAACTTCAGCGAGTCGGTGACCGGGATCGATATGATCGCGGCCGGCGGGTTCGACAACTTCACCCTCGCGGCTAGCGGTGTGATTGGGGCGAGCATCGTCTCGGTTGCCGGCACGGCCGACCCGCGGGTCTTCCTCGTGACGGTGGACACGGGCACCGGCGACGGCTCGATCCGGCTCGATCTCACCGCCGCGGGCACGATCGTGGACGCAGCGGGAAATCCACTCTCCGCCACGCATACGGGCGATGAATCGTACGCGATCGACAAGACCGCGCCGCAGGCGAACTTCACGGCCGTCTCGCCCGACCCGCGGAACGCAGCCGTCGCTCAGATCGCTCTCAATTTCGACGACGCCGTTACGGGCCTCGACCTGAGCGACTTCACACTCACCCGCGGCGGCAGCCTCGTCTCACTCGTCGGTGCCTCACTCGGCGGGTTCGGCAGTAGCTACACGATCTCGGGCCTCGCGGCGGTCACCGCGGCGGAGGGCGCTTACGTCTTGACGCTGAACTCCACATTCGCGGGTGTGAGCGATCTCGCGGGTAATGCTTTGGTCGCGGATCCGACCACTGCGTTCAGAGTGGATACGACGGCACCAACCGCGTCGATCGTTGCGCCGACCGCAGGGCCGACGAACTCGCCGACTCTGCAATTCACCGTCACCTTTAGTGAGGCCGTGTTCGGGGTCGATGCCGACCCGAACGGCGGGTTCGACAACTTCACCCTCACGACCACGGGAAGTTTGACGGGCTCTGGAATCACGAATGTGTTCCCGACGGCCACGCCGGGCGAGTACTTCGTCCAGGTGGATAGCGGCACGGGTGTCGGCACCCTCACGCTGGTTCTCGCCTCGACTCCGATCATCAGCGACTCAGCGGGGAACGCGGCCACGGGGCTTCCGGCTTCCAGCATTGCGGTGGCGATCGATACGATGTCGCCGAGCGTTCTGAGCATCGTTCTGGCCGGTGCTTCGCCAACCAACGCGGCGAGCGTCTCGTTCACGGTGGCGTTCTCGGAATCGGTCTCCAACGTCGATGCCTCCGACTTCACACTGGCGACGAGCGGCCTGAGCGGCGCGAGCATCGCGAGCGTGACTGGAAGCGGCACGATTTATACCGTCGTGGTGAACACGGGCAGTGGCAGCGGGACCCTCGGCCTGAACCTCGCCGACGACGACAGCATTCAAGACGACGCCACGAACGCGCTCGGTGGAACGGGTGTGGGCAACGGCAATTTCACCGGTCCGGCCTACGCAATCGATAAACTGGTGCCCATCGTGTCGAGCATCGTTTTGGCCGGTGCTTCGCCCACCAACGCGGCGAGCGTCTCGTTTACGGTTGCGTTCTCGGAACCGGTCTCCAACGTCGATGCGTCCGACTTCGCACTGGCGACGAGCGGCCTGAGCGGTGCGAGCATCGCGAGCGTGGCTGGAAGTGGAACGACCTACACGATCGCGGTGAACACGGGCACCGGCAGCGGCTCGATTCGCCTCGACCTCATCGATAACAACAGCATCAAAGACGCAGCAGGGAACGTGCTGGGCGGCAGCGGCGTTCAGAGCTTCACCGGCCCGGTTTACACCATCGACAAATCCGCCCCGACCGTGGTGGTGTCGCAGGCTTCGGGCCAGGGCGATCCTACCAAGACGCAGCCGATCCACTTCGCGGTCGCCTTCAACGAAGCGGTCGTCGGATTCGGCTCCACATCCGTTTCGCTCGCCGGAACCGCGGGCGGGCTGGCGGGTGCGACCCGGACCGTCACAAATCTGAGTTCGGACAACAAGACCTTCGACGTGGCCATCAGTGGGTTGACGGGCGACGGAACGGTTCTCCTTTCGGTCGCGGTCGGCGCGGTGACCGATGCGGTCGGGAACGCAAACGCGGCCAGCACCGCGAGCGACAACTCCGTGACGCTCGACACCACCGCGCCGAGCGTTTCGACCCCGGACCTGACCGCGGGTAGCGATAGCGGTTCGAGTTCCACCGACAACATCACCAACGTCGTGACGCCGACGTTTACGGGAACGGCTGAGGCCGGAGCATTGATCGAACTCTTCGAGGGATCGACCTCGCTCGGCACGACGACCGCGACGGTCGGGAACTGGAGCATCGCCGCGAGTTCCCTCTCGAACGGCGTTCACAACGTCTTCGCACGGGCAACCGACTCGGCCGGCAACGTCGCCAACACCGCAACGCTCGCAGTCACAATCGACACGGTGGCTCCGACTGCGTCGGTCACGCGAGCTTCCGGCCAAGCAGCGACGGTCACGTCCACAAGTTCGAGTTTCACCGCGAGCTTCACCGTCACGTTCAGCCAAAGCGTGGCCAGCCTCACAGCCGCGAACCTGACCGTTGTCGGCACGGCCGGCGGATCGGTGACGAACATCGCGGGATCGGGTTCGACGTATACCGTGACGGTGGGTGGGTTCGCGCAACCGGGCACCGTTTCACTCGTCGTCAAAGCCGGAGCGGCCATCGACCCCGCCGGCAACTCGAGCCCCGCTTCCACTGGCGGCGAGCAGGTCACCGTAAACTTCGGTACTCAGACTGGCCAGACCGTCACTCCGAGCACAATTGCTTCCGGAGGCTCGGCTACTGCCACGGCCACAGTCTCGGCACCTGCCGGGAGCACGCCGACCGGCGCGGTGCAGTTCACGCTCACCGGACCGGGCGGGCCGATCGTGCGAACCGCGAACCTTAGCGCCGGGGTCGCGGCCACTACCTTCACTTCTCTCGCTGCCGGGAATTACACCATCGCCGCGGCCTACCAACCGACCGGTGGATTCGTCGCCAGCACCGACTCGGATTCGTTCGCGGTCGCAAGGTTGAACGTGGCCGTGGATCAGAACGCCATAGTGGAATATGCGGGAAGCGATGGCACCCGCGTCGTGCTTTACAATGGAAGCGGAATTTCCACGGCGACCTTAACGCCGTTCACCGCGGCCGAAGCTCCACGCGGGGCTCGCGTGGCTCGTGCCGACATCAACGGCGACGGCACCCCCGACCTGATTGCCGTCACCGGGCCCGGCGCGCCCGCGCTCCTCCGCGTGTTCGACGGCAAGACCAACTCCGTGCTCTACACGCGGCCTATTTTCGAAGGCTTCCTCGGCGGTGCGTTCGTCGCTTCCGGCGATCTCAACTCCGATGGCAAGGCCGACATCGTGGTGACGCCGGATCAGGGTGGCGGGCCGCGCGTCACGATTCTGAACGGGCCGGACGGTGCCGTGCTTGCGAACTTCTTCGCCATTGAAGATCCGGACTTCCGCGGTGGTGCTCGGGCCACCTTGGGCGATGTGAACGGCGACGGGTTCACCGACATCGTCGTCTCGGCCGGGTTCGGCGGCGGGCCTCGCGTTGCTGGCTACGACGGTCGAACCGTCCTCTCCGGCGTGCAGCCCACCCACCTCTTCCACGACTTCTTCATCTTCGAAGATGGGCTTCGCAACGGTGCCTACGTTACCGTCGGCGACCTGAACAACGACGGATTCGGCGACATCATCGGCGGCGGCGGACCCGACGGCGGGCCCCGCGTCTACGCACTCAGTGGAAAGTCGCTCGTCACCACGGGAGCGCAAGTGCCCGTCGCCAACTTCTTCGCCGGAAACATCGATCTCCGCGGCGGCGTCCGCGTGGCCGCCAAGGACGAAGACGGCGACGGCTTCGCCGACCTCGTCACCGGTTCCGGCGACACCCAAGACCTCTTCGTCTTCTTCGGCTCCGACCTCGCCCTGGGCAACACGAGGCCCCGCCGCTCGGTGCAGCTTTCCGGCGTGCTCGATGGCGTCTACGTGGGATGATTCATTCGGGAGACGGCGCGGGTCGCCCGTCACTTCGCGGGTGCTTGAAAAGGAAGCGTGGGAATACTGCCGCGGTCGGAGATGGGAAGTGGAGGAATGCTGAGGCCCTTCGGGCCACTGATCGGTAGCAGCGGCCCGCGCTGTTGAAAAGTGAGGCACGGTCCCGCACGGTTCAGCGTGCTCTCACCCGGCCCTACTCCCGGTGGAAGCGTTCGCCAGGGCTTGGCAGTACCCATGACTCGCCGTCCCTCTTCAAAAAGTGCGGTCATGATCACCGGCTTGAACTCCGCACTGGATGTCGGTGCCGGATACTCCGCGGGAATGGCCGACAAGTAATAATCCATTCCCGTGAGAAGGCAGACGGTGTACAGGCGTTGGAGATCGCCCCGCGTCTGAGCGTAGATCAAGGTCGAGACGCTTTTGCTAGCTTGTGCCAGGGACCACGAGCGAATCACTTCGGGGTCGGCATAGAGTTTTCCCGCAACGATTGTGTAGACCTTGGCACCGGCCAGATCGCGGGCGGCCACATCCGATCGCTCTTCCGGAGCCACGTACGGCGGGCGGAAGAATACGGCCTGGGACACTCCGCCGTCCACGTGGCGCTCGACGTACCGCATGCCGTCGACCGTCACGTCGATTTTGGAAGCGGGGAAAAATCCGGCAGGGGCCGAGGATCCGAGTAGAACCTTCATAATCAAATCCCGATCCCCGGGACAATTCCGGGCGGCCATGGCTCCCAGATCCCACACGATGAACTGCTTCCCTTCCTCTTCCGTCGTTCCGACATAGAGGCGGCGGCCCCCGCGGTGTGCGGCGGCGATGTCCGCGATCATGTCTGAAGTCAGAATCGCATCGATCCGTGCCGCCATCGGAGCGGTATTTGCAAACGATTCCCCGAGTAAGGCTCGCAGCGGACGCACCCGATACAGATCCTTACTTTCCAACTCGGTATAGAACCGCTTCATGGTGGCATCGTATTTCGGCCCGAGAAAGGCGAAGGGGGCGATCAGCGCACCCGTGCTAATTCCCGTGACGACGTCGAACTCCGGCCGGGTTCCGCGCTCGGTCCAGCCGACCAAAACTCCCGCCGAGTAAGCTCCGAACGAGCCTCCTCCGGAAAGGCAAAGAATGTTGCGTTCGGGCCTGGTCGTCGCCGTTCCGCCTTCTTTTTTCGATTGGTCCTCGAGCTTCTGTTGTCGTTCTTTTCGGAGGCGCTCGGCGATCGCAATCAACTGATTGGCCGGGGTTAACTCTTCACTCTCCGTCTGTGCGGCTAAGTCGACCAGATCGCGCGTATTCAGTCCCGCCCTGGCCGGAGAGTTAACCTGCTTCGAACGACATCCCGAGGACGAACCGATAGACAAAGCCAAGAGGGCTGAAGCGAGCATCAAAATGGCGAACTTACGCGACATGCAGCGACCGCAAGTGAAACTCGAGGAAAACCTCGAGTGGATGCAGGCGACAGATCTATTATCGACCGTGCAACCGCTAAACTTTGCCCCGTCCCGAATCGAGGCGGGTGGGGTACGAGTTCCAATCGAGGACGCGAATGGCCGCGCGACATTTCCTTTTCGCCGTGGATCCCACGGGCTGGCTAATCGACTCCGACCTAGTTCGATCGTCCACCCTCATCCTGCTCACGTTGACGGTGCTCGGATTGCTGATCGCTGGGCTCCTCTGGTTCGGTGTCGTCGATTGGATCCTGGGAATCATCGGCTTCCTATTGAGGAACGGTATTCGGGGCGGTTTTCGGGCGTGGGAAAGCGCCCTCGCCTGGGCATCGTGGCCCGTGTTCCTCGGCCTTCAACTCGGCCTTCTGACGTTAGGGTCGTTGGCGGGAAGTAGCATTCCCGTGCTCTCGGCTGCCTGCGCGGTCGTTTCGCTCGGCATGGGGTTGGCTGCGTGCCTCGCTTACATGTTCATCGACGTCGAGCGATACGAAGTGGTCCGGGGCCACAAGGCGCTCCACAATCCGTTGAAGGGCCAACGGCTTGCGGGCGAACTCGCCAAATACGGTCCGCAGGTCGATGTTCCTCTGCTTGCTTCCGCCGCCGTGGGAATGATCGGAGGATTCGCGCTACTGAACTTCGCCCTCTTTCAGATGCTGGGCTCGGGCTGGTACAAGACGCCTTCGCCCGAAGTGACCTACCACGACTTCGTGGCCTCCGCCCTCGTTCACCTTCTGAGCGTCGTCGATCTGTTGAACCTCGCCAACACCCACCATCTGGCCCAGGTTGCCGTGGCCCGTCCAGTGCCTGGTCCCGCTTCGACTCTTCTCGCCCTGTTCAAGTCTTTTTTCACGCTGGTCCTCCTCCAGCAGATATTCGCCTCCGTGCGTAATGGGCGGCTTTTAACCGAGACCATTGCCGACTTTTGGAGCCCGCACGATCCCATCCACGAACGAGCCCGCAATGCCCTGCCGCAATATGGTGCCAGCGCGCTGAGTCCCCTCCTGATCTCGCTCCGTTCGACGGAGACCCTCACACGGGAACAGCGCGAGCAACTGCCTCGGGTCCTGGCCACCATCGGTCCGGTCGCCATTCCCGACCTCATTTACCACCTCGACGATCCGAACGAGCACATCCGGGCGGTCGCGGTCTCGACGCTCGGACGACTCCATGCGACAACCGCCTTGCCGCAATTGGTTCGGCTGGCAACGGACCCGAGCGATTTGGTCCGATTGAGTCTCGCGGAATCGTTGGGGATCGTAGGCGGCACGATTTTGAAAAGTCCGCCGCGGCCACTTCGCGCCTCGAGCCGCGGTCGCATCTGGCGACTCCTTCGCGCTCGACGTTTGGGGGAAGTCGTACTCGATCCCGGTGCCATTGCCGTCCCGGCGCTTCGCACGCTTCTGCGAGATTCGGCTGCCGCAATTCGTGCCGAAGCCGCCGCCTCCCTCATGCGATTGGGATCGACGATTGGTGCGAAAGCCATTTCCGATTTAATCGCTCTTCTGAACGATTCCGATGAAACGGTTCGCTGCCGGGCTGCCGAGGCTCTTGGCAAGTGTGGCACGAGCGATGCCGCGACGCTGCCCGCTTTGGCGGGGCTACTCGAAGATCCGAGCATCGCCATTCGAATCGCGGCCGCGCGGGCTTTGGGCGATCTCGGGCCACCGGCAGCCTCAGCGGTTCCTTCCCTAGTTGCTCTACTCCACGACCGGGACGAAGAGGTGCGTAAAGCGGCTGCCGAGGCCGTGGGTCGGATCGGCATACTGCCGGCGGCCGCATCCGATGCTCTCACCCAGGGCCTGGCAAGTGCGGACAACGCGGTCCGGGCCCGGACCGCCGAGGTGCTGGGCGACATCGGGGGTGCGGCCACGACCACCGCCTCGGCCCTGGCAGAAGCCGTGGGCGACGACAATGACCGCGTTCGCGCCAAGGCAGTCGAGGCCTTGGGGAAAATTGGCGAGTCCGCGGCCGAGGTCGCGGTTCCGCGTTTGGTCCGGGCGCTCAAAGATCCCGATAACTGGGTGAGCGCGCTGGCGGCCGAGGCGCTCGGAGAGATGGGGGAAGGCGCGGACGAAGCCATCCCGGCTCTCGTCCGCGCCTTGAGACATCCGAACCCGCACGTCCGCACGAATACCGCCGAGGCGTTGGGCAAGCTCGGTTCGACCGCGGCCGATGCGATCGCCCCACTCGAGCGGGCCGCCTGCGACAGCGATGCCGGGGTCCGACTCGCCGTCATTCGTGCGCTCGGTGAGATTGGCCACCCGACCCCCGAGTCGATTCGCATCGTGCGAAGCGCGCTGGCCGACGCGGATCCGCAGCAACGGGCCGCCGCGACCGACGCATTCGGAATTTGGGGAGAAGCCGACGAAGCAACTTGCGGAGAAATTCTGGCCCTTTTCGACGACGCAAACGACGAGGTGAAGGCCCGTGCCGTGCGCGTGCTGCCCAAACTCGCGGGTGGTACTCCCGAAGTGGTGGAAGGCTTGCGCCAGCGACTCGCGGAGGACGATAGCGACTGGGTTCGCGTGGAGGCGGCACGGGCGCTCGGGCAATTGGGCGCGGCGGCTGTACCGGCCGGTACCGCACTGCTCCGGGCCGCCCAAACCGGCGAGGCGAGCCTACGCGAAGAGGCCATGCGGGCGCTGGCCGTGGCGCAACTGCCCGAAGCTCCCGAAGCATTCGCATCCGGAATCCGCGATGCCGAGCCGCAGGTTCGCATGCTGGCCTCCGCGGGTTGGCGCAAGGCCTTGGCGGTTCCCGAGGAGGCTGTTCCCGCATTGATCGAAGCGCTGCACGATCCGGAAGTTCAAGTTCGTGCGAATGCGGCCCACGCGCTGGGCCGGCTCGACCCACTGCCACAAGAGGCCGTGCCGCTACTCGTCGAGTGCCTCGCTCATACCAACAGTGGCCTCCGGCTGAATGCGGTTCTCGCCTTGCAGGCCTTTCCAGGAGGAGCCGTTGCCGAAGCTCTTCGTGCCCTTCTCGACGATCCGAATCTGAGGATCCGCCTCATTTCCGCTCGCCGAGTACTCAGCGAGGATGCCGCGGACACCCAAGCGATCGCTGTCGCAGCCGAGTCTTTGGCAGCACCCTCGGCAAGCATTCGTAAGGCGGCCACGGTCTTGATGGCGGAGTTCGGGACCGCGGCCCATTCGATCCTCCCGGCACTGCGAACCCGGTTGGAAACAGAAGTGAACTCGGACATCCGAGGCTATCTGGTTGAAAGCATCGAAGCACTCGAACCTGCTTGAGTAGCGAGGGAGAACGAAATCGGGCCGCACCCTATTTCTTCGTAAACGGTGAAGCCTATGGTGCCCATTGCCTGGCGCAGGAGGGGATGCGCGAAGTGATCGAACGCAACCCGCGGCGCGATTGCCGCAGGATCATCATGGCGACGTTTTTAGATCACCAGCGGCCCATGAGGCCGAACTGGATGCCGTTCACGAAAAGATCGGCTTGCTGGAATGTGGGCTGCGGGCGGTTCTGCCCCGAGAACGGCACGCCGGGCGGAGGGTTCGGCACGAACGTGAGATCGACCACGCGATCGATCTGATCCCCGGGGCGAATCACGTTCGACCAGTACAGGAAGTTGTACCCGACGTAGGCCTTGAGCACGGGCGTGACCCAGAAGCCGACGTTGAGCGAGAACTCCGGGGCGACGCTGAACCGATTTTGCGAGAAGGTGCCGAGGTTGGGTCCCGTGGCGAGGAGGCCACCGGAGAAGACATCGGGTGAAGTCATGCCGGGTCGCAGCCGCGTTTGATTCCCGGTGATCTCGACGGTCTGCGTCGTGTTGCCCAGCGCGAGCGAGGCGCGGCCATCGACGGACCAGCGATTCCACGTCTTCTCGGCGGCGTACCCCACCTGCCCACCGTTGAAGCGGTTGCGGGTCTCAAATCGATCGGTGACCGTCACCTTCGTACCGGCGGGATCGTTCGCGTTCCCCGGCAGTGCCGTGATGAACTCGTTGATGGTGAGCGACTCGTTCAAGGCCAGGAATCGGTACCCGGCGAACACCTCAGAATGGAAGTCGCAGTCCTTGCGGAGCGCGTGCCGCAGGTTGGCGTCGAAGCCCCAGAGGGTGCTGGTGGATTCGATGGTGAGCGTGCCGGTCGAGAAGTTTGGCAAGGCGACGACCTCGCCGAACTCGCCGGGGAAGTTTGGGGCGAAGATCGGCCGCGTGATCGTCGGGGTGGTTCCCGAGTCGAAGGATTGCGACGAGGTTTGTTTCCCGAGGAAGAAGAAGCTGGCATCGATGCCGCACTTGCCGCAATCGTCGAACCAGTATCCGCCGCGGAGTCGCATGCCGTTGCGCAGCGAGTTGCCGAAGTTCCCCGGCCCGAGGAGCGGGCGGGTGCCGGGGTCGCCGAGGAAGCCGAGGCCGCCGTTATCCGAAGTCGTGGCGAGAATCGGAACGTGCTGATTGTTCGCGAACCAGAGCAGGTATTCGGCGCGGAATTCGAGGCGATCCATCGCGGAGGAGGCCGCTTCGCCACTCGCGCCTTTGCTTTCGCGGCCGCCCCACCAACCGGAGTCGTGGTCCATCATCTCGCGAACGGACGGATAGTCTTGCGAGATGCGAACGGAGTGCGAGCCGAAGGTGCCGTGCTTGCCGGGCACGGGCGAACCGGGCGGCACCATGAGTTCGGGCGGCGCGGTTTGCAGTTCCCGTTCTGCGGGCAGGCGGCTCGGGTCCAGCAAATCTTTCGCAGGCGGAATCGCAGGCGGGACCGTCCGCGGCTTCGGCAGCGGATCCTTCGGTTGAGCCGTCGGAATCGCGACCGGAATGGTCGTGGGAATCGCGGGAAGTTCGGGCAGCGATCCGAGCGTTGCCGGGATCGGGAAGGACGCGGGCTTCGCAACAACTTCCACGGGAATGGTCGGTAGCGGAATCTCGAGAATTGGGCCGACGATCAGCGAACTCGCGGCCCCGCGCGGGCCAGTGGGCACTTCCACGAGCCCGGGGCTCGAGATCGGCTTCACGAACTCCGGCTTAGCTTCCTGCGGCTTCATCTCGGGAAGCACGACGGGAAATGACGCTGGCGCAACCGACGCCGGGGTCAGCGTAGTCGGTGGAACGACCCTCGCGGTCGGAGGAGTCGCGGGCAGGTTGGCGGCGGGTCGCGCCGGGAGCCAGACCGCGTCCGAGGCAGCGGGAGCTGGCGTCCAATCGCTGGCCCGGTCCGTTGCCGGGAGCACCGCCGGCGGTGCCGAACGCGGCGCATCTTCCCCGTGCAAGTACCCGGCCCACAAGGCCACCCCGAGCCCCACTGCTTTGACCCGGTTGCGTTTCATGCCGGACCGCTCCTGCGAGTAAACTACTGCTTTCACCTCCATCGGTTGGTTGGCCTTGCAACCCGCAAAGTTTCTGGAACTGTTAAGCCCGTCAGATTCGCGCGAAGCCGGAAAGTCGAGGCAGAATTCGCACCTTCCCCAGCTTCCGCTCGGGCGGACGGGGTTGACACCGATGAGGCGCTGTGCCATGAAGCCGAGTGTTGGGAAGGGACCGGTTCCCGCGGAGGATACGGCAGGATGCGAATTCTGAGAAACTGGCAGGCCGTCGTTGCTGCGGCCGTGGTACTCGTGGCGGCGAGCCCCGCATCGGCCTTCTATTGGACCTTGCGGGTCGCGCCCTCGATCATTACGCCCACCGAGCAGCCCGGCAATCCGCCGCCCATGCCCGGCGCGAATCCGATTCCACTACCGCCCGATCCGCCTCCTCCTCCCGGCGGTGGACCCGGCGATCCCGGCACGGCTCCCGAACCGACGACCGCTGCCGCTGGCCTCATTGGTCTCGGCTTGATCGGAATGCGACGCTGGCTGAAAAAGAATCGGTGATTCGGGAAGCGATTACTTTTTCGGAACGGGGTCGGCCTTCTTCGGTGCTTCAACCACCGGAGCCACGACCACTCCGACCGGCGTAGCGGCAACCGAGAACGCCTGGTTCTCAGTCTTGATCGTCAGCGGTGCGGTCAGGAGCGGCTTGTTCGGATTCTGGGCATCGTACACTTCCATCGCGATCGC
>JAYTUG010000019.1:0-12219 GCA_043744695.1 Gemmataceae bacterium | reverse complement strand
GCAACCCGGCGACTCACGTCGCCGGTTCCCCAAAACCAAGCCGTTCGCTGGTGAGGTTGCAATTCTGACCGTCAGTAAATCGCTGTATTGTGCGGAGGTCGACGTCGAAGGGGGAATGACGAACCTTTCTCCTGAAGGAGGCATGAACGTGAACGAAGAATCGTCTTCTCGCACCGGGTGTGGGCAAAACCGAAGCCGGGCGATGACCCGCCTACCACGACTTGATGCAACACTGCCGACGATTATCCACACCGCCGAACCGCGATCAGGACGCCCATCGGCTCGGCTTCCCCGCGAACTCCTTTCCCGCTACACTCGCGTCCAAGATGAGGGCGCGGAATGGATGCCGAGCGAATCGTGCTGGTTCACGACTGGTTGACGGGAATGCGCGGCGGGGAGAAGTGCCTCGAGCCACTCGCCCGCCGCTGGCCTCAAGCGCGGTTGCTCACGCTGCTGCACAAGCGCGGCAGCGTGTCGCCGAGCATCGAATCGCTTGCGATTCAGCCGAGCGTGTTGAACCGTCTTCCGCGCGTCGAGAAGTACTACCGCTACCTGCTTCCCGCGATGCCGTTCGCAGCGGGTTGGAAGGTTCGAGATGCCGATCTGGTCGTGAGCCTGAGCCACTGCATCGCGAAATCGGCCCGGCCGCCCGAAGGGGTGCCGCACGTCTGCTATTGCTTCACCCCGATGCGCTACGCCTGGCACATGAAGGATTCGTACTTCCGCAAGACGGGCCTCGCGAGCCGCCTGAAGGCCGCTGCGATCGGCAAGTTGCTGGCGAATATTCGCGAGTGGGATCGCCGTACGGCCAGCCGCGTGACGCACTTCATTGCCATCAGCCGCACCGTACAGGAACGCATCCGCGAGTGCTACGGTCGAGAGAGCGACATCATCTATCCGCCGGTGGACACGGAGTTCTACACGCCGGCCGCGGTGCCGCGCGAAGACTTCTACCTCGTGGTGTCCGCACTCGCTCCGTACAAGCGCTTCGACCTCGCCATCGACGCCTGTGCGAAACTCGGGAAGAAACTCATCGTGATCGGCAGCGGGCAGGACGCGAAGAAATTGCAGGCGAAAGCGAGCCCGGGCATCACCTTTCTCGGCTGGCAATCCGACGAAGCGATTCGCAACCACCTGCGCCGGGCGAAGGCGCTCTTGTTTCCCGGTGAAGAAGACTTCGGAATCGTGCCGTTGGAAGCCCAGGCGTGCGGTTGCCCCGTGATCGCCTTCGGTCGCGGCGGCGCGACCGAGACCGTCCGCAATCTCGGCGAGTCGAACGAACCCACCGGCGTCTTCTTCGACGAGCAAACGCCAGAAGCCGTGGTGGAAGCCATCGAACGATTCGAGCGCGAGGCGGATCGCTTCGACCCGCGAGCGGCGCGCAGACAAGCGGTGTTGTTTCGGAAGGAACGCTTCGACCGAGAACTGTTCGCATATCTGGATCGCGTGATGAAGCGCGAACCGGATGCAACTCGCCGAGCGGCGTGAGACGAATCTCGTACACTTCTGAGGGGAATGGCGGACTGGAAATCCCGATTTGAGTGAGGCTCGCACCAAGGGTAGCGATGGGCGTTTCGCCTTCACGAGGAACAAATGGCCAAAGCCGTCAATCACCGAGCGCTTCCCAACCGCGGCCTCGCCAAGGCACCCACGGGCGTTCAGGGTCTGGATGAAATCACGGGAGGTGGCCTGCCTCTCGGCCGGCCCACGCTCGTCTGCGGCAGCGCCGGCTGCGGTAAGACGCTCCTGGCCATGGAATTCCTCGTTCGGGGAGCCACCCAATTCGGCGAACCCGGCGTCTTCATGGCCTTCGAAGAGACCGGAAAGGAACTGACTGAAAACGTTCGCTCCCTCGGCTTCGACCTCGACGACCTCGTCAAGCAAAAAAAACTCGCGATCGACTTCGTACTCGTCGACCGGAGCGAGATCGAAGAAACCGGCGAATACGACCTGGAAGGGCTATTCGTCCGCCTCAACTACGCAATCGATTCCATCGGTGCGAAGCGAGTCGTGCTCGACACCATCGAGACGCTTTTCAGCGGCCTCTCCAACATGTCCGTCCTTCGCAGCGAACTGCGCCGACTGTTCCGCTGGTTGAAAAACAAGGGTGTGACCGCTGTCGTCACCGGTGAAAGCGGCGACGCTCTTCTCACCCGGCACGGGCTCGAAGAGTACGTGTCCGACTGCGTCATCCAACTGGACCACCGCGTGGCGGATCAGGTTTCGACGCGGCGCCTGCGGATCGTCAAGTATCGGGGCACCTCGCACGGCACCAACGAATACCCCTTTTTGATCGACGAGGACGGCATCAGCGTCCTGCCCGTCACATCGCTGGGGTTACAGCACACGGTCAGCGCCGAGCGCGTTTCGAGCGGCGTTCCGCGGCTCGACATGATGCTCGGCAGCGAAGGCTACTTCCGAGGCAGCACCGTACTCGTGTCCGGCACGGCGGGCAGCGGCAAGACCAGCCTGGCCTCCCACTTCGCCGCCGCCGCCTGCCAACGCGGCGAGCGCTGCCTGTACTTCGCCTTCGAGGAATCCCCGGGCCAACTGCTCCGCAATATGCGCTCCATCGGCATCGACTTGGAGCCGTACTTAAAGAAAGGGGTGCTGCAATTCCACGCCAGCCGCGCCTCGATCCACGGCCTGGAAATGCACCTGGCCACCATTCACAAGCTGGTGCGGGAATTCCAGCCCCGCGTGGTCATCATGGATCCCGTCGGCAGCATGACGGCGGTGGGCACGCGACGAGATGCGAATGTGATGATGACTCGACTCATCGACTTCCTCAAAATTCAGGAGATCACCGCGTTTTTAACCAGCCTGACGAGCGGCGACGCGGCCCTGGAAACGATCGACGTGGAAATCTCCTCGCTCGTGGACACCTGGCTGCTTCTGCGCGACCTGGAACTGGGCGGCGAACGCAACCGAGTAATCAACGTCCTCAAATCGCGCGGCATGGCGCACTCCAACCAACTCCGCGAGTTCCTGCTGACCGAGCGAGGCGTCGAATTGCAAGATGTCTACTTGGGCACCGACGGCGTCCTGACCGGCTCGGCCCGGCAGGCGCAAGAATCGCGGGAAAAAGCCGTCACCATGCTGCGACAGCAGGAAGTGGATGGCAAGCAGCGCGAGCGGGAGCGCCGGCGAGAAGCGCTGGAAGCCCGAATCCTCGCTTTGCAGAAGGAATTCGAGGCAGAAGAGGAGGAGGCCAAGCGGCTCATCGCTCAGGTCCATGCGAGTCAAGAAGTCCTGGGGAAGGAGCGGGAGGAGATGGGCCGTAGCCGCAAGTCCGATACCAACGAGCCAGCCGCCCGTTCCCGCAAGTCGCCGGGGGGCCGCAAATGAAAGAGCCGGACCAGACCGAAGCTCCGCTTGCAGCTAAAGTGGAAATGGTGGCATGGGAATTGCGTCTGTACATTGCCGGTAAGTCGCCGAGGTCCGTCGCCGCGTTCGCCAACCTGAAGAAGATCTGCGAGGAACATTTGTTGGGCCGGTACAAGCTTGAAGTCATCGATCTACTCCAGCACCCGCAACTCGCCGCGGGCGATCAGATCGTGGCCATTCCTACACTTTTGCGAACGCTGCCGGAGCCGTTGCGCCGGATCGTGGGCGACCTGTCGAACACCGAGCGTACCTTGGTGGGCTTGCAGCTGCGTCCCGCCAATCCGGGCAAGTGAGTTAGGAACGGAACCGATGCCGCAAGATCATTCCGAGACGACCGACGCGTTTGAAAAGTTGCTGTCCGGAAGCGCTGCTGCAGAACGCTACGTCCTGCGCCTCTACGTCACCGGCATGACCCAGCGAAGCACGGAAGCATTTTCCACGATCAAGGCTCTGTGCGAGGAGCGACTGCAAGGTCGCTACGAGTTGGAAGTGATCGACATTTACCAGCACCCGCAGCTGGCGATCGACGAACAAATCATCGCGGTGCCCACGTTGGTCAAAAAGCTGCCCGCGCCCCTTCGCCGATTAGTCGGCGACCTCTCAAACGAGGATCGGGTGCTGTTGGGCTTAGACCTGCGCCGCAAACCCTAATCCGGGATGTCGGATGAGCGACGCGAACTTGCTGGCGGAAATCGCCGACATGCGAATTCGGCTCCAAGAGGCCGAGGAAACGATCCGGGCCATTCGCAGCGGATCCGTGGACGCCTTTCTGGTCGAAGAGGCGCACGGGGCACGGGTCTATACTCTCCAAAGCGCGGACCGTCCCTATCGATTGCTCGTGGAGGAAATGCAGCAGGGAGCACTCACGCTGAGCAGCGAAGGTACCATTGCCTACTGCAACCGCCGCTTTGCGGACTTGGTCGGCAAACCGCACGTGCGACTGATGGGCATCGCCTTTCGCGACTTCATTCCACTCGACGATCACATTTTTTACGAAAGCTTGCTGCAATTAGGGCGTGCCGGACTCAGCCAGGGTGAGAGTCACCTTCGGAACGCCGATGGTGTTCTCGTGCCGGTGTTTCTTACCTTCAACGCCCTTCCACCGGACTGCGGGGCCGCGATCGGCGTGCTCGTGACCGACCTGACAACCCAACGGCACCACGAAAAGCTCCGAGAAAGTGAAGCGTTCAGCCGGGGCATCCTGGAAAACAGCCCGGACTGCATCAAGGTGCTCGACGGGGTGGGCCGGGTCGTGGGCATGAACGCCAACGGAAAATGCCTCATGGAGATCGACGACTTTGCGACCGTCGAGAACCGCCTGTGGTGGGAGCTGTGGCCGGCCGAGGGGCACGTCCAGGTACTCGCGGCCATCGAAGCGGCCCGCACCGGGGGCACGGGGCGATTCAGTCTCTTTTGTCCTACTGCCAAGGGAACGCCTAAGTGGTGGGATGTGATCGTCGCGCCGATTCGGGATGCGGAGGGAGAGGTTGTCCGCTTCGTCTCCGTGTCGCGCGACATCACCGAACGAAAGCTGGACGAACTGAAATTTCAAGAACAGGCGGCCGCCCTCGCCGAGGCCGACCGTCGTAAGAATGAGTTTTTGGCGATGCTGGCCCACGAACTGCGGAACCCCCTTGCCCCAATTCGCAACGCTGCACAAGTTTTGCAGCACGCGCCCGACAGCGGGGATGCCGTCCGTTCGGCGGCCGCGATGATCGGGCGTCAGGTCTCCCAGATGGTCCGATTGGTGGACGATTTGCTGGACGTGAGCCGCATCAATCAAGGCAAGATTGAATTGCGTCGGGAACGGATCGAGCTCGCGTCCGCCGTGAACCAAGCGGTCGAAACGGCCCGTTCGCTCTACAAGGGTATGAACCACGAACTGACAGTCGCGCTGCCGTCGCAGCCGATCTACTTGAACGCCGACCCGACTCGGCTGGCCCAAGTTGTAGGCAATCTTCTCAACAACGCCTGTAAGTTCACCGACAAGGGCGGTTGCATTTCACTGGCGGTCGAGCGGGATGGCGATCGGGCCGTCATCCGGGTGCAAGATAGCGGCATCGGTATCGACGCCGCCCAACTTCCCCGCATCTTCGACATGTTCGTGCAGATCGATACCTCCCTGGAACGTTCTACCAGCGGCTTGGGCATCGGCCTGACACTCGTGAAAAACTTGGTCGAGATGCACGAGGGCACGGTGGAAGTTCAAAGTGCCGGTGCGGGCCTGGGTAGCGAGTTCGTGGTGCGGTTGCCGATTATGGTGGAAGTGGTCCCACGACCACTGGAGCCAGCCGTTCGCACGCCGAGCGGCACGGCCGCCCGGCGAATTCTCGTTGTCGATGACAATCGGGACTCGGCGGAGTCGCTTGCGGAGTTGCTGGAACTGACCGGCAACAAGACGCACGTCGCCTACGACGGCCTCGAAGCCGTGGCAGCGGCAGCAACATTTGAGCCGGCCGTCGTGCTGCTCGACATCGGCTTGCCGAGAATGAACGGCTACGAGGCGGCCCAGAAGATCCGAGAACAGCCTTGGGGTAAAAAGATGGTCCTGATCGCCTTAACCGGCTGGGGTCAGGACGATGCCCGGCAAAGGTCCCGAGAGGCTGGTTTCGATGGCCACCTCGTCAAGCCGGTGGATTATGCCGACCTCATGAAACTGCTGACCGAGTTGCTTGCGATACGGGCTTAATCGCAAAACGCTCGCCCCCATCACACGCGGACGAACACTTTGCGGCGATACATCCAAAAGAGGATCAACCACAAGAGCGTGAGCGTCGCGGCACCGTGGAGGAGCGGCACGTATTGTGGACCTAACACCGCAAAGGTGCCTTCGCCGAAGTGCTTGATCACCATCTTGTGCAGTTCCGGCTTCACGAACGACGTACTGATGCAGTAAGCCGCGATCGAATTCATGCCGACGACCGTAAGCGGGAACGCCCAGCCTCGCCAGCCGAGCAAATCGACGACCGCATAGAACGCGGCCAACAGCACGAAGCACCATCCGCCACTGAACAGCACCCAACTCGGCGTCCAGATGCGCTTCACGACGGGGCAAGTTCCGGAGAGCCCCCAGGCGTAACCGAGCCCCAATCCCGCGATGCCGGCCAGCATCAGCCACGCAACTTTGCTCCAGGGCGAACGCTCGCCTTTGAGTACGCCGCCAGCGATGAGGCCGAGGATCATGGTTGCCAGCGTGGGGATGAAGCTCAACACTTGGTATCCGCCGCCGTTATATACGAACGGTTTATCGCGCGGGAACTCATTCAAGAACCTCACGTCGAACGTCGCGGCAGCGTTCGCGTTCTTGTTCCAGTGACCCGCGAAACCGTTGAGGCCGTGTTCGTCCAGCCAGGTTTGCTTCACACCGACCGCCGCCCAGTTGAAGTCGGGCCCCGCGACCGGATGCTGTACGAAGAAAGCCCAGTAGCCGACCAGGATCAGCACGACGGCAATCCACTGGTCGCGAACCGGCCGGAAGCCGAGCAGGAAGAGGAACCCATAGCCGAGACCGATCTGCGAAAGCGTGTCGGTGAAGCCGTAATCGGGCGTCTTGGTCCAGATGGAACGCAGGATGATACCGAGCGCCACGAGTACGAACGCCCGCCAGAATGCGTGCAGGCTCATCACGACTTTCGATTGCCCGCGAGCCCGGCGAGCCGCGATCGAATACGGCAAGCTCACGCCCACCAGGAACGAGAACGACGGCTGAATGAGGTCGTGGAGCGAGCAGCCGATCCACTCGACGTGGTCTTGCAGCCCGGCGAGGAAGGCCCACGCTTCGTTGCCGGGAATCGCTTTCGACACCGCGGCGAACTTCAAGATCTCGGCCATCATGAGGAACATGACGAGCCCGCGATACGCATCGACCGATTCGAGGCGAGCGGGAGCCGGCGCGGATTCGGGCAGGCCCATGATGGGGCTCCATAAGTGGGATGAGGAGATGATACCCGAAGTGAGGCGGAGTGAGGCAAGAGTAGCTGAATGAAAGTGGGACGAACTCCGCTCCCCCTTCTCGTTTCTACAATACTCCCTTGGATGGCCGACCTCGCGATTGCGCTCGAATCACTTCCCGGTCGGCTGCACGCCGTCGAGGGGTGGGGTGCGCTCCGCGCTGCGCTGGATGCGGGGCAGAGCGGCACCATCGACGGCACTTGGGGCTCGGCGGGGGCACTCGCCGTCGCGGCTCTCGCCGCCGATGCTCCCGGCACGTTGCTCGTCGTGCTTCCCGGTGCCTCCGATCTCCCGCACTTCGTCGAAGACCTCGCCAGCTTCACCGGCAGCCGACCCACTATTTTTGAAGCCTGGGAATCGTGGCCACCGCCCACGCACAAGGGAAAGCTCGACCCTGCCACCACGACCCGCCTCCGGCTTCTGCAAGCGCTGCCCGTCGATCCGCCGAAGGTGATTGTCGCCACGATCGCGGCACTGGTTCAGCCGGTGCCGGAACGGGCCGATCTCGCGAATCGTGGCCGCAAGTTGATAGTCGGCGAAGTCGTCGATCCGTCCTCGCTCGCGGTCTGGCTCATCGAGAACGGTTACAAGCGTGTGGACTCCGTGGAGTATCCCGGCGAGTTCAGTCGCCGCGGCGGTATCTGCGACATCTTCCCACCGGACGCGGCCGATCCCGTGCGGCTCGAGTTCTTCGGCGACGAAGTCGAATCGATCCGCACCTTCGCCACTGGCTCGCAGCGAAGCCTGGAGACGAAGGAATCGGTGACGTTGCTCGATGTCACGTTTAGCCGCGACGCGGAGTCCTCGAAGCGGAGCGTGCAGCCCACGGGCTTCTTCACGGACTACCTGCCGCCGCGGTCGCGGATCGCGCTCGTCGAACCGGGCGATCTCAAGGAACATGCAAAGCTCTTCTTCGAACGCGTCGCCAACGCCTCGGGCCTGTTCACCATCGAGCACACGTTTGCCCACCTCATGCAGTTCCCGACGGTCGCCATCTCGACGATGCCGCGGCCTTCGGTGGAAGCCTCGGTCCACCTTCGCGTGGAATCCGTCGAGCGCTTCAGCGGCAACGTCCACCGCGTCCGCGATGAACTCGATGCCGTGGCCACGGGTGGCTCGCGGGTCCTGATCGCCTGCCAAACCGAGGCCGAGTGCCACCGCCTCACGGATGTTCTCGCCGCTGGTCAACTCGCGCAATCGCAGCGGCTGCAACTCGTCACCGGCCACGTGCGCGCCGGCTTCCGACTCGTCGATTCCGGGATCATGGTCCTCGGCAGCCACGAGATCTTTCACAAGGATTTGCTGCCGCCCGGTACGAAGGCACCGGCCACGCGAAAGTCCAGCCGCAAGATCGAATCGCGCGCCATCGACACCTTCCTCGACCTGAACGAAGGCGACTACGTCGTTCACGTGAACCACGGCATCGGCCGCTTCCGCGGGATGAAGTTGTTGCAGAAGGGCATGATTGGCGAAGGGGCCGGCGTCGAACCGGATGAGGAAGAGAACGCCAACGGGCCGCCCTCCGTGGGCTTCGAAGAGAATCTGATCCTCGAGTTCCGCGACGGCGTGTTCCTGTACGTACCCGCGACGCGGATCGACCTCGTGCAGCGCTACGTCGGCGGGGCGAACGCGGAGCCGGAACTCTCCAAGCTCGGAGGCATGTCGTGGGGCCGCCGTAAGGATCGCGTCGGCGAGGCGGTCCGCGACATGGCCGCCGAGATGATCCAGATTCAGGCCGTGCGGCAAGCTGTTCCCGGCCACGCGTTCCCCGCCGATACGGACTGGCAACGCGAGTTCGAGGCCGCCTTCCCCTACCAGGAAACGCCCGACCAGATGGAGGCGATTCTCGAAACCAAGGCGGACCTCGAGAAGCCCAAACCCACGGATCGCCTCATCTGCGGCGATGTGGGCTACGGCAAAACCGAAGTCGCCATTCGCGCCGCCTTCAAGGCCATCGACAATGGTAAGCAAGTCGCGATTCTCGTTCCGACTACGGTACTCGCCGAGCAGCACTTCCGCACCTTTACCCAACGCTTCGCCGAGTATCCGTTCGTCGTCGATGTCATCAACCGATTCAAGACCGGAGCCAAACAGAAGGAAACGCTCAAGAAGGTGGCGGCCGGCGAAGTCGATGTCGTGATCGGCACGCACCGCTTGCTCAGCGGCGACGTCAAGTTCAAAGACCTCGGGCTCGTCATCATCGACGAGGAACAGCGATTCGGCGTCGAGCACAAGGAGAAGCTCAAGCACCTGCGGGCGACGGTTCACGTACTCACGATGACGGCGACTCCGATCCCGCGTACGCTTCACTCGGCGCTGCTCGGCATCCGCGAGATTTCGAACTTGGAAACGCCGCCGCTCGACCGACAACCCGTCGAGACGCGGATCATCCGCTGGGACGATCAACTCATCAAGCACGCGATCCTCCGCGAGATGAACCGCGGCGGGCAGGTCTACTTCGTCCACAACCGCGTCTACGACATTCAAGAAATTTCGGCGAAGCTGAAGTGGATCGTGCCCGACGCTAAGCAGGTGATCGGACACGGCCAAATGGACGGCCACGAACTCGAAAAAGCGATGGTGAAGTTCGTGCGCAAGGAAGCGGACGTTCTCGTGGCCACGACCATCATCGAGAGCGGCCTCGACATTCCGAACGCGAATACGATCTTCATCGACGAGGCGGACATGTACGGCCTCGCGGACCTGCACCAACTTCGGGGCCGCGTGGGCCGCTCGAAGACGCGCGCTTATGCGTACCTCATCGTGAACCCGATCAAGCTTCTGAGCCCGACGGCTCAAAAGCGGCTCAAGGCCATCGAAGAATTTTCGGAACTCGGGTCGGGCTTCAAGATCGCTATGCGCGATCTGGAGATTCGCGGCGCGGGCAACATCCTCGGCGGCGAACAGAGCGGCCACATCGCGGCAATCGGGTACGAGCTTTACTGCCAGCTTCTCGAGAACGCGGTGCGGGCCTTGAAGGAACTGCCGCCGCGGGCCGCCGTGGAGGTGAACGTCGATTTGCCGTGGGCCGCGTTCTTACCGCGCGACTACGTACCCGGCCAGAAGCTCCGAATCGAGGTCTACCGCCGCCTCGCCCGCCTTCGCGATCCCAAGACGCTCGACGACTTCCGCCAGGAACTTCGCGACCGCTACGGCCCGCACCCCGAGCCAGTCGAGTGGTTGTTGCGAACGACCGAGGTGCGGCTTTATTGCGTGAAATGGCAAATCGCCGGCATCCACCGCGACGGGCTCGACTTGGTCTTCAGCTATCGGAACGCAGACCTTGCGAAGCAACTCGCCGCGCGGAGCCGCGGCCGCGCCAAGGTCGTCGATGAAAAGAGCATCTACCTACGGCTCAAGGGTGAGGACGAACCTGAGGCGATGTACGAACTCTTGGTGCGCGCGTTGGGACACGACATCGCTTGAAGTTCAATTCAAGGTGCGCGTTTCGCGAGAAACTGCGCCAGCGGCAAGCCGAGGGTGTCGCCGAGCGGCATGTTGTGGGGCATGCCTTCCATGCGCAGGAATTCCTTGGGTTCATTGGCGGCTGCGAAGAGTTGCTCGCCGTGGTGGAACGGCACGATCTCGTCGGCGGTGCCGTGCGCGATGAACACGGGCCGCGTGCAGCGACCGAGCTTCGAGAGATTGTCGAAGCGCGTTCGCATCAACAATTTGGTCGGCAGCCACGGGTAGTGGAACTTAGCGGCATCGGGCAGCGTCGTGAACGTGTAGACGAGTACGAGCGCCCGGTGTTCGTGCCGCGTGGCGAGTTCGACGGCGATGCCGCCGCCGAGCGATTCGCCCAGGAGCACGATGCGATTCGGCGCGATGTGGGCCACGTTCTTCAACCACAAATACGCGGCGTCGCCCGAGTCGTAGCAGGTGGCCTCGCTGGGTTGGCCTTCGGACTTGCCGTAACCGGGATAGTCGAAGAGGAACACGCCGGTGCTGAGGTTGCGGCGCAGGTCGGCGGCCAACCGGCCGCGATGCGTGATGTTCCCGCCGTTGCCGTGAGCGACGAGCACCGCACCGGCCGAGGGATCGTCCGGCGGGCTCCACCAGCCGTGCAACTTCGTGCCGTTCGCGTCTTCAAACTCGACATCCTGCGTCTTGGGATCGACGGGTTCAAGCCACGACTCCGCCGGCGATGAGGGATGGAAAACGAGCGAGTGTTCGAGTGACAGTAACACGAGAACGACACCGAGGGAGACGAGCGGGACGATCCAGAGACTGCGAACGATCAAGCGGCGAAGGCGTTGGCTGCGGGTTCTTGGGGGCGGAGTTCCACTCATGCTGCGACTCGACGCTTGCGGATCATGGAAAGGACGTGCCCCAACGTGAGCAGCACCCAGCACAGGGCCGGCAACCAGTCGCCGAGATGAGCATACCACGAAGTGCGGCTATCGATGGGAACGACGGCCGTCACGATCCCTTCCATTTTCTTGGAACCGGACCACGTCTCGCCCGGCAGCGCGATCACGCGGCCATCCGAATCGATGACGGCCGAGATGCCCATGTTCACGGCCCTCACGACGCTTCGCCGCGCTTCGACCGCCCGGAACCGGCAGATCGCGAGGTGCTCCTCGTGCTCCTCGGTGCCGTCGAACCAGCCGTCGTTCGAGATGTTCACGAGGAAGCTCACGGGCTCGCTTCGCACATACTGCCGAGCCATGTAAGGGTCCGAATCTTCGTAGCAAATCAGGCAGCCGAACGTGAAGCGGCGGCCATCGCGTGCGGTCATCGCGAATCGCGTCCACGTCTCGCCGGGCCGGCAACTGAAATCGTCCTCGTACGGCGTGAACGTTTGCATCCACGGGAAGGTTTCGCGGAGCGGCACGTATTCGCCGAACGGCACGAGGTGCATCTTGTCGTAGCGACCGA
>JAYTUG010000018.1:0-12247 GCA_043744695.1 Gemmataceae bacterium | reverse complement strand
GGCACCTGATTGGAGTTGGGGCGATTGGGGAATGCGGGTTTCGAGATGGAGTCTATCAGATCAAGCAGCTGGACTGCAAACCATGTACTGCACCCGTCCGAGCGCTGGCGAGGTATTGACTGTTGACCCACCCCATCGGGGTGGCGTAAGATGCAATCATGCTGAGGGCTCGTTACTCACGACCCGGCTTCATTACTCGATGCGTTTCAACCACCGGTGAGATTCTCGGCCGCACGTTGCGGTTTGGCTGACACCGGCGTACCGATTGAGGACGAACCATGCTTCGCGCGATCATCATCACGGCTGCGGTTTCGGCGGGAGCTTGGGCCGTGGGGTCCCAGATGAACGGCACTTGCCCCTTCACGGGAGAGGCCTACTGCCTGAGCCACAGCGAATGCACCCACGACGTTAATGCCAATACGTCCGCACTCGTTCCTGAAGTGGGAAGTTGCTGTCAGAGTAACAGCATCTGCTGCTCCGAGAACGCGAGCTTCGTCTCGGCCGTCGCCGACGAGAAGCCCAAGGCCGAAGTGAAGGAAGTCAAGCTCACCGGCACCCTCGTCTGCGGCTCGTGCAAGCTCAACGAATCCAAGAAGTGCGCCAACGTGCTCCAGGTGAAAGAGAAGGACAAGACCATCAACTACTGGCTGACCGACAAGGCCAGCGACGAGGCTTACCACGAGAAGATTTGCGGCGGCGGCGAACTCAAGGACGTCACCGTCACCGGAGTCGTCACCGAGAAGGACGGCAAGAAAATGGTCAAGGCCAGCAAAGTCGACGTGAAGTAACTTCCGTCTCGACAGCAGGTTCCAACCCGGCAGGCAGGCGAGCTTTCGCCCGCCTGCTTCTCTGCGCGGCCACGCTCGCTATCATGGAACGAAACTCGCCCGTTCCCATGCTTCCATGATTATCTCGCGGATCGGCCCCATCGAGGTGCTCGCCGCACTCGGTCGGGGTGCCAAAAGTAACGTGATGCTCGTTCGCCGCGAAGCGGATGGGAATCAGTACGCGCTCAAGGTCGTGCCGGTGGCGAAGGCCCGCGAGAAAAAATACCTCGCACAGGCTCGCCAAGAGTTCCGCGTCGGCCAAATGCTCGATCACCCGAACCTCGTCAAAGTTCACGCGATTGAAACGGAGACGGATTGGCTCGTGCGACCGAGGCGCGTGAAGTTGCTCATCGAGTACGTGCCGGGGCAAACGCTGGACTGCCTCGCCGCTCCAACTTTTGAAACGCTGCTGCCGGTCTTCGAGCGGGTCGCGGATGCCGTGGCGTACATGCACGAGAACGGGGTCGTTCACGCGGATTTGAAGCCGAACAACATCATGCTCGGGCCGAGCGTCGTGAAGGTGATCGACTACGGTTTGTCCCGAATCGATGGCGAAGTGACGGGCCGACTCCAGGGCACGCCCGAATACATGGCCCCCGAAACAGCCTCGCGAAAGGTCGTGAACGAACTCACGGACATCTACAACTTCGGGGCGACGATGTACCGGCTCCTCACGGGCCTGCATCCGCCCAGCAGCGTGGGCTCGCTTCCGCTCACGGAGCGGGGCTACCGGGAACGATTTCGTTCGCCCTGCGAAATCAACGCGTCGATTCCCACCGCAGTCGGCGAATTGTTGAAAGCTTGCCTCAGCTTCAAACCGGAGGAGCGACCGCAGTTGATGGGAGAGGTGTATAGCGAGTTGAGCCGCATTACGGAGGGATAATTTGCCCGCGAGTCACTGGCCCCGAAGCACCTTGGCAATCGAGCAATCCGCGGGATCGACATCGATAACCAGATCTCCTCCTCGTCGTCCTACGAAATTCTTCTCGCCGTAATTCACCCGCCAAAGGGATTCTCCACCTTGAGGAGCTTGTGCAATGCTGATCAGGCATTGATTCGCATCGACCCCGAGTTCTCGGGCTCGTTGATTGGCAACCGCCATCATGCGCGCCACCGAAATGGCCAGGACATCGCTGAGTACGTTTTCGGGAAGATTCGCGTTCACGGTTCACCCCTCACTTCATTCTCGAACAGTCGAACGGTTTCCGCAATTTCCGCCACGTCCCCGTCGGGTTCGATCCAGTAGATTCGCTCATTCGAGATCACGAACTCGCCCAGATAAGGAAGCCCCTTGAGGTCGGGGTCGTGGCGTACGGCACGTTTATCGGTCTCGCTCGGTTCCTGTTGGTAGTCCGGTCCCAGGTTGGGGTGAGTGTGGAACGAGGCCACGATGTCGAGTCCGCCAAACGTGCCACCGGGATGCGGAGGCAGTTCAATCCGATCCATTTTACCCCGAGGCCATCTTGCGACGGACAGTTGATGTGCCACATCGCGAAGAATGAATCCGCCCTCTTCGTGTCCCCCGGCCACGCCTGGATTGGATTCGAGCCAGGCTGTCCGCAGTGCGCCCCTCACCAAAGGGTCGTTCAAAAGCGCGATCATCTACTTGCCCAGCACGGCGATCGCGCCCGTCTCGCTCATGAAGACGAGGTTCCCGGTTCGATTGTCTTCAAACACTTCGATGCCGTACTTCTTGGCTTTGTCGAAGTCCTTTTCCCCACCCTTGCGAGCCCGCAGATTCATCGCGGCCTTCCACGAAACGTTGCTCTTGTCGTTCTGCCTCGGGCCGTTCGGCACCACGGCAACCGAGCCCGTATCCGAGAGGTAAATCAGGGAGTTCGTGTTGGGATCTTCGTGAACTTCGACCGCAATCTTCTTGGTCTTGTCTGTGAATTCGGGCTCGTCCGCCGCGCGAACGCGAAGCGTGAGGCCGTAGACGGCCTTGGGCGGGGCGATCTTCTTCGGATCGACTGCCATTGCTGGAGCCGCCGCGGAAGACATCGCCCCCGATTCCGTGATGTAGATCAATCCGCCGGTGTTCTCGTCCTTGAACACTTCGAGCCCGAATCGCTTGGCGTTTTCGAACGTCTCTTGATCGATGCCGCGAACCTTGGGTTCGAGGCCGTGGTGCCATTTCGGACCCTTGTCGGAAACGAGGCTTCCCGGGACGGGCGCGAAAGCGATGCCGCCGCCCTCGCCCACATAAAGCAGACGGTTCGAACCGAGATCGCGGAACACTTCCACGCCCCAGGTCTTCGTCTTCTGGGTGAATTCGGGTTCGCCGGCTTTGCGAACCTTCAGGTCGTGGGCGGTGAGCCACTTGCTCGTCTTGTCGCCGCCAACGGCCCCGATTGGGAAGACGCTGATGTTGCCGGCTTCGCTGATGCCGATGGTCGCTTTCGTGGTTTCGTCCTGGAAGACTTCGACGCCGATTTTCACGGCCTTATCCCAATCGCGCTGGCCGCCGGGACGGACTTTGAGATCGTGGCCGTAAAGGAATTTCGGAGGCGGACCTTTGTCCGTCGTCTTGGGTTGGGCCGAGAGGTCGGGGGAGCCGACCGCGAGGGCGAGCCCGGCCGCGATCACGAAACCGGCGGCGATCCGCTTCCGCATGAGAACCTCGAAAGTTGGTGCGAGCCCGGCGGAGCGACCGCCGGATCGGGTTGGAATGCGACAAGTTGTGCAACTCCGATAACAGCCTAGTGCAGATTTTAGCGGAGCGGGCCGCAAAGAACGAGATGAAAAGCCTCACTCTTCGTGGTGAGCGTACTTCTTGGGGTTGAAGTCTTTCCATTCCACCGTCTGAAGCTTGCCGTCGATTTCGATCGTCGCGGAGAGGCTGAGCGTATTGGTCGGCTTCATCCAGGGTGCCTTAGCCACGAAGTGCGAACACTTCCCCGGCGGATCGTCCTTGCGTTCGTCCGGCTCGGAAGGCTCGAACGTCAATTCGTACTCCTTGCCGTCCGCGGTTTTCGCCTTGGCGGCGAGTTTGGTCAGCGGCATCGGCGCGGGTTTGTGACCCTCGTCCGCGGTTTCGAGGAAGATGTCGAGTTCGTTGCCCGACTTGCTGGAGAGGTGCGCGGTGAGGGCGGCGTGGTGCTTCTTGCCGAGGTCGGCGAGGAGCATCTTCTCGCGTTCGTGGGAGTGGCCGTGTTCCTCGGCCTCGCGGTACGTCGCGGGTTTGGGATCGCGCGAGCCGCAACCGAGAGCGAAGGAAAGCGACACAATCAATGCGAAGGAATGCTTCATTTCTCAGCGTCCGAACTGGCCAGGGTTGTTGAAGTTCATGCCGTTCAGCCCCATTCCGAAGAGGAAGAATCCGGCGAACAGCATCAACGAGACGATGCTGAGTACCAGCCCGGTGATGGCCATCCCTCGGCCGTTCGGCTTCGCCGCGCCGATTATTCCGGTGACGATCCCGGCCACCGAGATCGGCACGTTCAGATAGCAGCAGCAGATCATGGGGAACGAGAGAATGCCGAGGATGAGCGAAGTGACGGCGAGTCCCGACCCACCGCTGCTGCTTCGTCGAGAAGCACCGGGTGGCCTGTAGTCGTAGTCGTCTTCGTCGTCGCGACGGCGGCGCTTCTTGCGGCGCGGGCGGTCATCTTCGTCCTCTTCGTCCTCTTCGTCTTCGTCGTCCCGGGATCGCTGCATCTTGTACGGCTTCTTGACCGGCTTGGGATCCTCGACCTTGAAGGGTTGCAAGCAACTTCCGCACTCGACTTCTTTGCCGAGATACTCTTCGCCGATTTCGAGTTCGGCCTTGCAGGTCGGGCAGTTGACGCGAATGTTGGCCATGAGGTCGCCCGTTTGGAAGCGAGTTCCGCTGCAAATTCAGAATAGCCGCGAGGCGAATCCGGGCAACGCCTGAGGATCGGCTGGCTCCGTATTCTATTCGGCAGGACTTCGCCTCCAATTCTCCGGGAGTCACGATGGCGCTTAGCAAGTGGCTCGCGGCCTTCGTTCTGCTTGCGGTCGTTCCCTCGGCGGTCGCCCAACCGAACCCGTTGGTCTGGGACGACCGCGCGGTGATGCCGCAGCCGTTCGACACCAAGCCGTTCCACCGCGTCCGAATTCCCGGCTGGGTTCAAGAGACCGTCGGCTGCGGGTACACGCTCTCGGTCATGGATTCGGCTTCGCGCGCGAATGCCGCCAAACACGGCGTCGCGCTCTCCGAGATGGGCTTCGTCGATCCGTTCTACGCTTACTACGACAGCAAGTTGCTTAAGCGACGCAGCCCGCACGTGCCCCTCGGCAAACTCGAGAAGGACATTGCCGAGTACAAGAAGCTCGGCGTCCGCATCCTCGGCGTCTACCCGCCGACGCTCCAGGGCGAGGTCTACGAAACGCATCCGGAGTGGCGGCGGATCGCGACCAACACCACCGAGATCCCGACCACCGACATGAAGAAGTTCCCGCACGGTGGCATGCTCTGCCCGCTCGGGCCGTACGGCGACTTCTTCATCGACGTGCTCGCCGAGATCCTCACCAAGTATCCCGATGTCGATGCCTTCAGCTTCGACGGGTTGCATCACGGCGGCGTGTGTTACTGCGAACATTGCCGCAAGAACTACCGCAAGGACGCGGGCAGGGAGATCCCGAAGGCCGACCTCAACGACCCCGAGTTCCGCCGCTATCAGCACTGGGCCGATCGCAAGATCGAGAACCTCGTTCAGCGGATGCAGGAGCGATTGAAGGGAATCAAACCCGAGGTCGCGCTCGTCACGTGGAGCACGAACGCCGGGCGTTGGGGTCACTTCCAGAGCTTGCCGCGGAACATGCCCGCCCGCATGAACCTGCTTCTGGATGCACCGGATCAGGAATTCTGGATGGACGAATCGAACCGCGGCAACACGATTGTGCCCGCCTTCACCAACGCCTACATGTGGGCGATCACCGACCACCGTGTCGGCTTCAGTGAGCCGTACCTCATGAGCCACGGCAACCCGTACGGCAACGATTCGTTCCCGCCTCACGAGATCGAACGCCGCATGAAGTTGGCCCTCACGTACGGGGCGTCGCCGAGCATCGCCGTGGCCCAGCCGCCGCGATTGCAGCAGGAACTCTACCGCTGCATGGACGAAGTGCAGAAGCGAAAACCCTGGCTGACGCACAAGGAACCGGAACGCTGGGCCGCGATCCTCATGAGCGACAACACGCGGACGTTCTACGGCCGCGATCCGGGCAAGGTCGAGGAACGCTACATGGCCTCGGTGCTCGGCACGTTCCGGGCCTGCGTGGAAGAGCACATTCCCGTGAACCTGATCAACGATTGGAACCTGAACGCCGAGGACTTGGCGAAGTACAAGGTGCTGGTGCTGCCAAACGCCGCGTGCCTCGACGAACGTCAGGTGAAGGCCATCGACGAGTTCGTGAAGGCCGGCGGCGGGCTCGTCGCTTCACTCGATACCTCGCTCTTCGACGAGTTCGGCAACCCGCGGAACAACTTCGCCTTGAGCGAAGTCTTCGGCGCCGATTACCGCGGCATCCCGCCGGTGACAGCCGTGAAAGAAGAGATCGATGTGAACTTCGCGAAGAGCATCGGACCGGACTATTGGGAGAGGCGGAAGAACGTCTTCGACTTCCGCCAGGATGTGGCATCGTTCCTGAACGAGGGGAAGATGAAGACCTACGTCGGCCCGCAAACCGTGACCTTCAAGGGCCCGGCGGTTCGCATTCTGCCGAAGCCCGACACCAAGCTCGCCGGCTTCTTGCGCGGCAAAACCGCGGACGCCCCCGAACTTCCCGGCGTCGTCGAACGCACCCACGGCAAGGGCAAAGTGGTCTACCTCGCGGCCGGCATCGACGCGGCGTACTACCTCTACTCCTACCCGTACCATCGAATCGTGTTGAAGAACGCGATTGACCGGGTCGCGAGTTCGCCGCCGCCGATCGACGTGAAGGCCCCGATGTGCGTCCACTTCACGGCGATGCGGCAAACGAAGGCCGGCACGCGGCTCGTCGTGCATCTCTTCAACGACGTAAACACCACCGGCGGCCACGCCCTTCCCACGGACGACGTGCCGCTCCGCGAAGAGGTGATCCCCATCGCGGACATCCGCGTCACATTCCGCCCGGAGTACCGGATCAAGAGTGTGAAGTTGCAACCGGACGGGAAGGAACTCGCCGTGGAGAAGACGGCTTCGGGCTGGACGATAACAGTGCCGAAGCTGGAGATTCACACGATGGTCGTGGCCGAGTTGGAGTGAGGGTGGGTGCTGGCTCTGATACAATTCTGGGGAGGAGTAAGCCATGCCGACACTCACTGTGGCCGAAGCCCAGTCTCAATTACCGCAGCTGATCGAGCAACTCCAACCCGGAGAAGCCGTGGTCATCACACTCGGCGACAAACCCGTTGCCAGGTTGACGGCTGAGGCCGCACCCCGGAAACCCCGCCGGGCCGGCAACTGCAAGGATATGCTCGTCATCGTTGCTGACGACGACGAGCATCTGAAAGACTTTGCGGAGTACATGTGATGCGCGTGTTACTCGACACCCACGCGTTCTTGTGGTTCGTCCTGAACGATCCGCAACTCAGCCCGCTTGCGAAGGCGACTATCGAAGATCCCGCAAACGACGTACTCGTTAGCCCCGCAAGTTTCTGGGAAATCGCAATCAAGGTGAGCCAGAAGAAACTCGATTTGTTCGCCCCGTACCAGGACTTCATGCATCGAGGCATCGTCGGCAACGACTTCGAAATCCTGCCGATCGATCCGCGTCACTGCGACCGGCTCACGTTACTTCCATTTCACCACAAAGACCCTTTCGACCGAATGCTCGTTGCACAAGTCTTGGTCGAGCGAATCCGTTTGGTGAGCGTCGATTCCATTCTCGATCTCTATGGCATCCAGCGTCTCTGGTAGGTGAATCGGTTTTGCAGTCCAATAGCACTTCACCAACCGGAACTTACACTTCACGCGCGCGCCCCACTGCGAATTACTTCCCGGCCCACACTTGCACGAGTTCGAGTACCACGCGAACCGCAGCTTCCATCTCCTCCAGGCACGTCCACTCCAGCGGCGAATGCGGGTTGTGTTCGCCCGTCGAGAGGTTCGGCGTCGGAAGTCCCTTCTCGGTGAGTTGCGCTCCGTCCGTGCCGCCGCGGATGATCTTGAACTTCGGTTCGAGGCCGGCGCGTCGCGTCGCGATCCCGGCATATTCGATCGCCCGCGGCTCCTTCGCGATTCCATCCCGCATGTTGCGGTACTGCTTGCGGGTCTCGACCAGCACCTTCGCCTCGGGATATTCGCGTTCGATTTGCCGAGCGATCTCGCGTAAGATCTCGGCTTCGACCGCGAGGTTCGCCGTGTCGAAGTCGCGGAGCAGAAAGCCGATCTTCACCTCGCCGACGCCGCCCTCGATCGTGAGCGGGTGAATGAAGCCTTGCCGATCCGCGGTCGCTTCGGGGCTGAGCGTGCGCTTCGGCAGCCGGTCGATGAAATCTCCAGCGAGCCGGATCGCGTTGGTCATGCGGCCCTTCGCGATCGACGGGTGAATGTTCACCCCAGTGATCGTCACCTTGGCTGCGTCCGCGGAGAAGGTTTCGTCTTCGATCTCGCCGCTGGCCGCACCGTCGAGCGTGTAAGCAGCGACGGCACCCAGCTGCGACGGTTCGAGGTGCTGAACGCCGCGGCCGATCTCCTCGTCGCACGTGAAAACGATCTTCACCGGGCCGTGGGGGATGGCCGGGTTCTCCACGAGAATGCGGGCCGCTTCCACAATGACGGCGAGGCCGGCTTTATCGTCCGCACCCAGCAGCGTCGTGCCGTCCGTAGTGATCACGGTCTTCCCAATCGCGGCGTTCAGGTCCGGATTCTCGGAGACGCGGATGACCTTCGACCGATCCTTCGGCAACGCGATGTCGCCTCCCGCGTAGTTGCGAATCACCTGGGGGTCTACGTCCTTTCCCGAGTTCTCGGGGTTGGTATCCACGTGGGCGTTGAAGGCGATGGTGGGCGCGCCGGGCACGTTGCCGGGGATCGTGGCGAACACGAGGCCGAATTCGTCCTGCCGAGCGTCGGCGAGCCCGATGGCGAGGAGTTCGTCGCGGAGGAGTTTGCCGAGCACGAGTTGCCCCGGCGAACTCGGGTAGGCCGTGGTCGTGTCGTCGGCCTTGGTGTCGATTCGCACGTAGCGGAGGAATCGATCGAGGAGCGTGTGGGTTTCGAACAACTTACAGTCTCCAGCGCTTGAGTTGTGCCTCGTCGAGTTCGACGCCGAGTCCGGGGCCGGTCGGCACCATCGCGTAGGGTGGACCCAAATCGAGCGGTTGCGTGAGGAGGTCCGCCTCGTGGTAGAACGGCCCAATTGTATCGGCGGGGAACGCGTCCGTATCGACCTCGGGGAACGCGGCGGCCACGTGCAGCATCGCGGCCGTGCCGATGCCCAGTTCCAGGTTGCTGCCGATGGTGCAGCGTAAGCCAGCGGCCTTGGCTACCGCGATGATCTCGGCCGTGGCCGCGATGCCGCCGTGCTTGCCGGGATAGACGCTGAAAATGTCCGCGGCGCGGTGCAGCGTCAGAAGCCAGGCATCTTGAAGCGTGAACACGCTCTCGTCCGCCATGATGGGTGCGGGAGTGTCGCGGCGAAGCTCGGCCATCGCGGCCGGGTCGCCGGGCGGGATCGGCTGTTCGGCGAGCAAGAGGTTCACGTCCGCGAGTTGCCGGAGGCAATACTTCGCCTGCTGAATCGTCCAGCCGCAATTCGAGTCGATGGTGAGCGGGATGTTCGGGCCGGCCACTTCGCGAACGGCTCGTACCCGCGCGATGTCCGATTCCGGATCGAGCCCGGTCTTCACCTTCACGCACGAGACGCCGAGTTTGAGATGTCCCTCGGCCATACTGCGAGAACCGGCCACGTCCCGCGCCCAGACCACGAGCTTGATGCGAATGCGGTCGCGGACTTTGCCGCCCAGAAGCTGATACACCGGCAAACCCACGGCCTTACCCGCGATGTCCCACAGCGCCATTTCCACCGCGGCCTTCGTGAACGGATTCAACTTAATGACGAAGTCCATGGCCCGGCGAGCGGCCGTGATGTTCCGAGGATCGGTGCCGATGAGTTGCGGCGCGATGTATTCGGCAATCGCAGCCACGGTGCCGGCCTGAGTTTCGCCGGACCACAAACCTGAGATGGTCGCTTCGCCGAGGCCCACGATCCCGGCATCGGTATGGACCTTCACGATGACGTAGGGCGACACCGCGTGCTCGCCGTGCGCGGTCTTCGCGGTGAGCCCTTTTTTGAGCGGCACGCAAATTGGGATCGGCTCGATGCGGATGATCTTCATCAGTGGGCTCACTTTTTGGGTGGAAGGTCCTTCGCCGCGAGGGCTGTGAATTCGTCCAGTTGCCTCTTCCAGATCGCGGCCAACTCGCGGACTTTTTCGGGCTGCTCCTTCGCCAAGTTCTTCTCCTCCGAGCGATCGGTCGTCAGGTCGTAAAGTTCCCACGGGCTGTCCTTCCCGGCCGCGACGAGCTTCCAGTTGCCGGCGCGGAGGGCGCGATTGTTTTCGTGAAGCCACCAGAGCGAATCGCGAACGAGGGTGCCGTCGTTGATGAAGAGCGGCACGAGGCTCAGACCTGGCGCGGGAGGTTGCTCGGGTCGCTTGCCTCCGGTCACTTCGAGCACGGTCGGCACGAGGTCGATGAGGTGCCCCGGCGCGTGGCGCAGTTCGCCCCGAGCGGCGATGCCCTTGGGCCACGAGACGATCAGCGGAGTCGAGATGCCGCCTTCGTGAACCCACGTCTTGTGCCGCCGAAAGGGCGTGTTCGCGAGGCTCGACCAACCCGGCCCAATGCTCAGAAATGTGGCTCCGGTCCCGCACTCGGCGTGCGGGTCGTGACCATCTCCGCGAACCATGATCTCGGCACTCGCGCCGTTATCCGACAGGAAGAACACGAGCGTGTTGTCGAGTTGGCCCATCGCCTTGAGTTGGGCGAGTACGCGGCCGATCTCGCGATCCATGCGCGACACCATCGCCGCGTGAACTGCCATCTTGTTTGCCTGAAATGCCCGCTGCTCGTCGTTGAGATTCTTCCAGGCGAGCGGCCGGTTCAGTTCGTTCGGCCCGAGTTTCTTGATGGCCTCGGGGTTGGGGTAAGGCGGCCCGATTTCTCGTTCGATGGCAGCCAGCGACGTGCCGCCGATCTTCAGTTCCTTCAACCGTTCCCAGCGCGCGTCGCGCATCGCGTCCCAGCCGGCGAGGTACTTCTTGCCGTAGGGGGCGATGTCTTCGGGCGAGGCGTGCAGCGGGAAGTGCGGCGCGGTGAAGGCGAGGTACTCCAGGAACGGCTTCTCGGCGTGCTTCTCCGCGTGCTCCTTGAGGCACTTGATGGCGTGGTCCGCGATGGCCGTGCTGGAGTAGTAGCCGGCCTTGGCGTCGGCGGCTGGGAGCGGCTTGTCGTCTTCCGTGTGCTGCTTGGGTGCGAAATGCCGATCGTGATCGTTGAGGCTATAGGAGTGGTCGAAGCCGTTGGCGAGCGGCAGGCCGTCGACGTGCCACTTACCCGAGTGGTAGGTGCGGTACCCGAGCGGTTTGAGCATTTCGGGGAGCAGCTTGGCCCAGGGCGGCCGCATGCCTTGCGTACCGCTTTTGATCCCGGGCAGGGTGTCGCGGCGAACCTGCTGAGCGTAGTAGCCGGTGAGGATCGCGGCCCGCGACGGCCAGCATCGGGCCGTGTTGTAGAACTGCGTGAACCGCAAGCCGTTCTTAGCGAGGGAATCGAGATTCGGCGTCGCGATCTCGCCGCCGTAGCACCCGGCGTCCGAGAAACCCATGTCGTCCGCGAGGATGATGAGCACGTTCGGCCGCACCGGCTCCGCAGCGGAGGCGAGTGCAGGAGTAAACGAGAGTACACCGAGGAGAAACGCAGTGCGGAAGAGTATCATGACGTGAACCTCATTGAGTTCCCAGGAGTGTCCTGCCGTGTACCGTCCTTCCCTTGCCTTGCTGATCGTACTGTTCTTGGGCTTCGGTGTCGCCTCCGCCACGCCGCCCAACGTCGTGATGATCCTCGGCGACGATCAAGGCTGGACCGATTACGGCTTCATGGGAAGCAAGATCGTTCGCACGCCGCACCTGGACAAGCTCGCTTCGGAGAGCCTCGTCTTCCCGCGCGGCTACGTGCCGAGCAGCCTGTGCCGCCCGAGCCTCGCCACGATGGTCACCGGTCTCTTCCCCCATCAACACGGGATCGCGTCGAACGACCCGCCCTATCCGCCGAACGTGCCTGCGGCCGAGCGCGTCAAGAACGAGAAGTACCTCGCCGACCGCGCGGCGATGGTGGCTCGCTTCGAGAAGTCGCCGAGCCTCGCGAAGTTGCTCGGCGCGAATGGCTACGTCAGCCATCAAGCCGGCAAATGGTGGGAGGGCAACCCGTGCCGCTGCGGTGGGTTCTCAGAAGCCATGTCGCACGGCG
>JAYTUG010000017.1:0-3126 GCA_043744695.1 Gemmataceae bacterium | reverse complement strand
AAGGGGTGCGACTCCGAGCCTTACGCGCGTTCGTCCCGGTCGCAGCCCTTCAGGCTGCTGCTCGCGTCACGCCTCACCCCAGGGCGTTGCCCTGGGCTAAGGGATACCAGGCTTTCAGCCTAAAAACCACTTCTCCGAGGTCATTCTCAACCTGAATGGAATGCATGCTCCCGCTTCAACAATTCTTCCCTTTCGCTTGCATCGCGGGGCGAGGCCGGTTCTACTGAGGGTCGCCTATCCAGCCCCTCTCGGGGACGAGCCGCGGAGGCGGCACATGCCGGCGACATCGGACTTCTTCAACACTGGGCCCCGCAACTCCCGCAGTCGGCTGACTGCGAGTGTGGAGTTGATGCGCGAGCTGAGCCGCTCCTCCGAACCGCACGAAATGTACCAACTCTTCTCGCGCCGCATGGACGAAATCTTCCCAGTCGCCCGACGGCTCACCATCTCGCGGCGCGGGCTCCACTACCCCGAATACCGAGTCACCCGCTGTACGTTGTGGAAAGAACAAACCGACCCGTGGAAGGACGCGAGACGCCTGCCGATCTACTCGGGCGGGCTCCTCGCCGAACTGCTCTATTCCGACGAACCGCACGTGATCGACAACCTCGAACTCGACCCGGACGATCCCGCCGGCGAATACCTCGGCGGACAGCAATCGCTCCTCGCGATCCCGCAATTCGAAAACGGTTCAGCCGTGAACGCCATCATCCTCGGCCGCGAAGATCTCGCTGGCTTCCCCCGCGAACGCATCCCCGATCTCGTGATGCTGAGCAACCTGTTCGCTCGAGCCACGCAAACGCTGGTGCTTTCCAAAGCCGTGCGGGATGCTTACGAGTCGCTCGATTTCGAACTGCGAACGGTGGCGGACATTCAGCGGGCGCTCCTGCCCACGAGCATGCCGAACGTGCCGGGGCTGGACGTGGCGGTTCACCTTCAACCTGCGAAGCGGGCCGGCGGCGACTACTACGATTTCTTCGAACTCCCCGGCGGCAAGTTGGGCGTGCTGATCGCGGATGCCAGCGGCCACGGTGCCCCGGCGGCCGTACTCATGGCCATGACCCACAGCATCACCCACACGCTCCCAGACCCGGTGCGGCCGGGTGCCCTGCTCACGCACCTGAACGCGCACTTGGCTCGCCGCTACACGCGCCCCACGGGTAGCTTCGTAACCGCGTTCTACGCGGTGTTCGACCCGGCGAACGGCACGCTCACCTACTCCAGTGCTGGGCACACGCCGCCGCGGATGCGCCGCGCCGATGGTTCGCTCGCCGTGTTGAACCGGGCTCAGCGCTTGCCGCTGGGCATCAAGCCGGACGAAGTCTATCCCGAGCAATCGATCGTGCTGCACCTCGGCGACCGCGTCGTGCTCTTCACCGACGGCGTGATCGAAGCGGTGAACCCGGAGAACGACATGTTCGGCTCCGTTCGGCTGGACGAATCCCTGGCGGATGACGATGCCGCGGCCTCGGTGCTGCTGCGTTCGATACTCGATTCGTGGGATGCGTTCACCGACGGCGTACCCTCCGCGGACGACCGCACTTTGGTAGTCGTGAAGCGCGAGCAAATGGCGAAGTGCGATTGACTGGACCGATGGATTTGGCACTTTCAGTGGCCGTGGAGGCAGTCCGATTCTCCACCTCTCCCCGTTGGGGGGCAAAGATATCCACGGTTTCTCGACGGGGAGGTTTACGCCGAGTCGAACAGGTTGGGTAAGCGGCGTCGGGCGAGGTGGCAGGGGTTTCAAGCGGCCCAGTCGCCGCAGCCACTGCGGAGGAGGGTAGTGGTACAGTTTGTAGTGCCCCGCTTCAGCGGGGGCCTCAAGAATGACCGCATGAATGCGGTCACTACAAACCAAACTATCCCACTACCCGGAGGAGAGGGCGCTTGACAATGCTCCATGAGTAACACCTCGAACGCTAGCCAGCTTGGTAGCGGTAGGCCCAGACGAGCGTGCCGTCGATTACGACGAGAACGTTCGCCGCGGGATCGAAGTACGCGAGCCGCTTCCCGCCGGTCGGCATCGGATCGCCCTCCGGGGCGAGTTTCGACCACGCAGTCCTGTCCGGGTCGTACGCCCAGACTGCGTTCGTTTGAAACTGAACCAAGAGCCCGTGGCCGCTCTTCGGATCGTGGTACATCACCGACCGGGCGTCGTGTCCGTACGGCGACCTGCCGTCGTCCTTGTCGCCGGTCAGCACCTTCTTCCATTCGTTCTTTTTCGGGTCGAAGTGGAACGTGTCGTGGTGCCGTTGCACGAGTACCAGCTTTCGGGCCGGATCGTAGTAGCCGATCTGCTCGGGCTCCGGCGATTCTTTCTCGAACGACTTCCCGCCGCCATTCGACTTGAGGTCGCGCCAAGTATCCTTCTCGAAGTCGTGTAGCCAAGTGCCGTGCATCTGCCAGTTGTTGGCATGCCACACGCTGTCGCCGAGTTCGGGGATGTACTCCAACATCCCGCCGAAGATGCCGACCGGGTACGGCTTCGGAGCGTGGAACGCCTTCCACGTTCGTTCGAGTGGGAAGAACGCCCACAACGGCGGGCCGGTGTAGAGGTCGGCCGGGTCGCCGCCGAGATCTTTGACCGCCTTCTTCTGATCCGTGACCCAGGTGTTCATGAACAGAAGTGCCTTCCGCTTCGGATCGCAAGTGAGCCCCCACCAGGTGTGGGCGATGACGGCCGGCCCGCCCCGCTTCGTGACGAGGACGCCGTTCTTGAACTCGACATCGGAGAAGTCCTTGCCGAGGTCGACGTAGCCGCGGGCGTTGTCGGGAGCGTAAAGCACGACCCAGGTGAGGGACGGCAGATCGAACTCCCAGACGTCGTTGAGCCGGTGCGGCACGGCGTGGTTCGCCCCGCAGAATAGCACGCGCTTGCGGTCCGCGGCCCAGCACATCTTGTTGGTGAAGTCCCGACCTTTCGGTCCGGTCTTGTGCAGCTCGTATTTGCGTGCGGTGTCGTTGAACTCGCCGACCACATCGGCCTTGCCGAGCAGAATCGCCCGATTCGGCTTCAGGGCCGCGAGTTGTACTTGTTTAGCGCCCCAGGAGCAGCGTGGGCCGTGGGAGCAGGAGGTTGCCCGCACTTCGCAGCGTCTGACTGATGTGGTCCAGCGCCGATCGCGC
>JAYTUG010000016.1:0-12284 GCA_043744695.1 Gemmataceae bacterium | reverse complement strand
GGACGTGATACTAGGGACGCCGCGAGTCGAAAGCAAGCGCCGAACCAACTTCGTCAGTGGTGCAGGCGCGAACGGCGGCGGATGAACTCGTCGACAATCGTTCCCATGAGCAGCGTCAAGCCGATCACGGCCGGGATCACGTCGCTCTTCAACCCGCGAATGCTGACCAAGCTCTGGAGGATCGGTAACACCATCGCGCCGAGCACCATGCCGAGCGCGGAACCTTCACCACCGCGGAGCGAGCACCCACCGAGGACCGCGCCGAGGATCGCGTAGAGTTCGAGGTACATGCCGCCGCTATCGGATTGGATCGAAGGCATGTCCAAGAACAGCAATACACCGGCGAGCGAAGCCAAGGTCGAACAGATAACGTAGACCGAAACGCGCTGGCGATTCACGTTCACCCCGGCGTACTTCGCGGCGAGTTCGTTGTGCCCAATCGCGTACCAGTAGCGCCCGTAAGCCGTGCGATGCAGGAAGAAGCCGACGGCAATCGCGAGCACGATCAGCACGATGAACTCGGCGGGGAATACAAGTTCGCTCGCCGCGTTCTTCCCCACCAAGATGTAGCGCAACGATTGGATCGGGTCCGCGAACTCCGGGTGCGTTTCGAGCGCTTGTGCCCTGCTCACGAGCGGCGCGAGATACCGTGCCGCGCCGCGATAAATGAACATGCCGCAGAGCGTGACGAGGAACGGTTGCAACTTGAGCCGCGTGATGAGCAAGCCGTTGATCGAGCCGACGACCGCGCCGCCGAGGAGGACGATGGGCACGGCCACAAATGGATGCACGCCGTTTTGAAGGAGTACGCCCAGGAGTATAGCGGCACAGCCGACCACGGCTCCGATCGAGAGGTCGATGCCGCCGGTGATGATGACGAGTGCCGCCCCGAGCGTGATGACGCCGTAGCGGCCCTGTTCGTTGGCGACATCGACGAGGTTTCCTTGGATGCGTTCCTGGGTCTTCGCGGCGGGTTCGCTGCCCGGCGCGTTGTCGACGTAGGTGCCGATGAGCCCGCCGTAAAGCGCGACGAGCAACCCGAGCACTCCGAGGATTCGCATCATGGGGTTGCCCCTCCGGTGGCCAGTCGCATCACGGCTTCTTCGGTCAATCGGTCGCGGCTCAGTTCCCCAGCCACGCGGCCTTCGTGCATCACGACCACGCGGTCGGACATGCCGAGCAATTCTTCCATGTCGCTGGTGATCATCCAGACGGCGACGCCGCGACCCGCGAGTTCGTCGATGAGCGCGTAGATCTCGGCCTTCGCGCCGACATCCACTCCGCGAGTCGGTTCGTCCAGAATCAGCACGCGCGGCTCGCGGGCCAGCCACTTCCCGTAAACGACCTTCTGCTGATTGCCGCCTGAGAGCAGTCCGACGGGTTGTGTTGCCGAGGGCGTCTTCACGCGGAGCCGGTCGATCCACGTCTTGTGAAGCAGCGCCTCCGCGCCGCGCCGCACGCCCCAGCCCGAACCGAGCCGATCGAGGTTCGGCAAACTCAGGTTGAAGCCGACCCCTTCCGGGAGGACGAGCCCGTGAAGCCGGCGATCTTCGGGAACGAGTACGATCCCGGCGGCGATGGCGTCTGCGGGTCGCGCGATGCTTCGCGGCTTACCGTCGAGTCGAAGTTCGCCCGAAGCCAGCGGCCGAATGCCGAACGCGGCTTCGGAGAGTTCCGTGCGCCCCGCCCCGACCAGACCGGCCATTCCCAGAATCTCACCGGCCCGCACTTCGAGTGAAACGGCCGACGCCGGCCCGCCTCGATAGCAGACCCGATCGAGTGCGAGTACGGGAGCGCCACCCACGCCCGCGCGACAAACCTTCGGATAGAACTGCTTCAAATCGCGGCCGACCATGAGCCGCACCATGGCGTCGTGCGCGATCTCGTCCTTCGCAAGTTCGCCCGCGTTCTTCCCGTCGCGCAGTACGACCACGCGGTCGGCGCAGCGCGTCACTTCCGCGAGGCGGTGCGAGATGTACACCACCGAAACACCGTCGTGCTTCAGCCCCGCGATCACCTCGAAAAGCCGCTCGGTTTCCTTCTGCGTGAGGCTCGAAGTCGGCTCATCCATGATGAGTACGCGAACGGCGGTGCCGAGCGCCCGGGCGATTTCGACGAGTTGCTTCTCGCCCATCGGTAGCGTTTCGACTCGACGATTCGCTCGATCCGCCGGTAGGCCAACACGCGCGAGGAGGTCGCCAGCGCGATCGGACATCGACCGGCGATTGAGCAGGCGAACCGGGCCACCGACAGTGGCTTCGCGACCCAGGAACAGGTTATCGGTGACGGTGAGATTTTCGGCGAGGTTCAACTCTTGATGGATGAGCACGACGCCGGCTTCGGTCGCGTCGCGCGGTCCCTTGAAGTGGACGGGCGCGCCATCGAGTTCCACCCCGCCCGAGTCCGGTTGATAAACCCCGGCCAGGATCTTCATCAGCGTGGATTTGCCCGCGCCGTTCTCGCCGACCACGGCCAACACTTCACCCGCGGCCAGCGAGACGGAAACGGAATCGAGCGCGACCACGCCGGGGAATCGCTTGTCGATTCGCGAGGCTCGCAGGCGAGGGGTCGACATGAGGAGAGGCACCAATGCCCCGAAGCGGCGCTTCGGAGTTTTCAGCTTATTGCTTTCGGTATTCGCGGAGCAGCTTTCGGAAGCGCGGATCCTTGCGGATCGATTCGAGGTCGCGGTCTTCTTCCATGTAGCGGAAGTCGCTGTACCCGAGTTCGATCGCCTTGCGCAGCGTGACCAGTGCCAGATCGGGCTGCTTGAGAAGGGCGTAGCGGCACGCGAGGTTGTATCGCACCGTTGCGTCTTCGGGCCGCAGCGTCACCAATTTCTTGTCCACGGTCAGGCCGTCTTGCAGGCGGCCCTTCGCCGTCATGTTGCTGGCCTGGGCCCGCAGCACTTCGTGAAACTCGGCATCGCCCGAAAGCACGCGGGTGAAGAAATCGAGCTCGAAATCGACCTGGTTGCGGCCGGCGAGGAAGCCGAGGATCGAGCCCGGCGGGAAGGCATCTTCCGCCGGCGGGCTCGGGCGCTTGTTCGGATGCATCATAGAGTTCTCCCGTCGATTCCGGGTGAACGGTCACGTACTCGCCGCGGCGAGAGGAACACACGCTCTTTCGAGATTATACATCGCGCCTGCCCGTGTGCAAACGGGCGAGGGAAGATGAAACTCGCCTCACCGCGCCTTCTTCGCGATCTCGTCGGGCCAGTCGAGTTCGAAGCCCGCCTTCACCAGCCCCGCCTGGAAGTCCTTCAACAACTTCTCGTCCTTGCGAACCTGCCGAGGCACCCGCTTCTTCGCGAGGCAGAAGGCCACGAGTTCGCCGACGGCTTCGCCGATGTTCCACTCGACGGGATGGAGCCGGTAGCAGCCGTTGGTGATGTGCGTGGTGCCGATGTTCTTGCAGGCGGGGAGCAGGTTCTCGATTCGCTGCGGGATCAAAGCGCCGAGGGGAATCTGAAAGGGAAGGGAACTGACGTCGATGTAGTTGTCGCCGGCGGAGGTCGGGTGCAGGTCGATGCGGTAGCTGCCGATGCCGACCGAGTCTGGGAACTTCTCGGCGGTAAACTCGCCGGGCTTCATGCCGGTGATCTTGGCGCGGGCCTCGGTGCCGACGTGGTTCTCGGTGACGGTGAATAGCGATTGGATCCGGCGGCTCTCGCGGATGTATGGGGCCATGGCAAGGCCATCGTCGGTGCCCATGATCTCGGGGCGAAGCCGGAGGCCTCTCCATCCGCGTTTGCCGTCGGGCCGCGGTGCCTCCGTTTGCATCCAATAAACGAGTGCGAGGCTGAGATCCTTGGCACGTTGGAGGTGGCCTGCGGCTTCGGCTCGCGGCACGTCGAAGAGGTTGCCGAGCCAATAGTCGTTCTGCGGCCAGTTCACGAGGCAAACGTCGCCGAGGTAGCTACCCGGCGTGAAGTTCCTTCGGTCGACGATCCGGCGGTAGCTCCACAGGTTCAACGTGCCGGCGGGCGTAGGGCCGGTCGGGTCGAAGCCGACCTTGCGCGTCTTGAGCGAAACGGGATCGGACATTTCCCACGAGAGCAAGTTGCCCGGCCACTCCGGCTTCAACTTCGGCTCGTACTTCCGCCAGAAGTCGTACCCCTCGGGCTTCGCGATCGTATGGTCTTTGCCGTCCACGTGATCGACGGCAAAGCAGACGGTGAAGGCCTGATGGTTGCCGGGCCGGGCTTCCTCCGGGGCGTGCGGCTCGAGCGTGTCGCGCCGCGATTCGGCACCGGCCACGTGCTCGAGCCGCGCCAGCGGAAGCGATTCGCCGGTCTCGGTCGCATCCACGAAATACGGAGCCGTGAGGACGTGATTGCGGTTCGTGAGGCGGTTCCAAACCCGTGCGGCCTTCACCTCATCGCGTTCGGTTTCCACACTCACCAGAACGCAGGGTTGCAGGATGAACACGCGGCCGGCGCTGACGTGCGGGGCCAGCATCTCCAGCATCGCGGCCAATGCGACCCGGGGCTCGTGGCACAATTTCGAGACGCTGCCGTTGCCGGGGTTCAGGTTGGGCCGTGCCTTCGCGGCCTCGGTGAGCGGGTAGTTCTTGCGATAGTAGTCGCGAATCCGATTCCGCAGATCGCGGTAGCTTTTGGTGCAACCGCTTTCTTCGATCCACGGGTGCTCGTCGGGCGGCACGGCTTGGGAAGTGAGTTGGCCGCCGATCCAATCGTACTCTTCCGTGAGAATGACCTTCAGGCCGTTCCGCGCCGCAGCGAGCGCACAGGCGACACCGCCGAGACTACCGCCGATGACGACGACATCGGCGGCGAGTTCATTCGGGTGGACCTCCGGCTCCCGTGCGAACGCGGGAAGGAGGTGCGCCAGTGGCGAAACGGCGGACAGGGAAAGGAACGAACGGCGATTCATGGGCGTTCCAATTCTACGCACCCACCGCACTTCGCAATTGCCGACATCGCGAAGCGCAAGGGACGAGCCGTTTGGCATTATCCCACATAGATGCCGCTGCGGACGCCCGAGAATGCCGCGAACGAAAGCGACAGCGCCGGGTTGGCACTCGCGACAATCGAAGCTCCGGAGATCAGCGTGAGGCGACCGCCCGCGGTTCCGACCAACAGGTCGGCCTTGTTGTCGGTGTCGATCTTGGTGATGCCGACTTTCGCGCCTTCGGTTTCATTGGGGTCTCCGGCGTAGAAGTCGGAGAGAGCGCGGATGCCGCGGTGGAAGGTGAGGTCGGCCCCGCTGATGATGCGAACGCGCGGGCCTCCGCCGGCCCCCACGCCGACGATGAGGTCGGCGTAGCCGTCGCCATCGATGTCGCCGGCCGCGAGGTACATGCCCGTTCGAAGCGTGTCTTCAAACGCGAAGAAGTCGTTGACGATGAGCCGGGGCTGAGTTGTCGGCAGGGATCGGCCATCGTAAAGCGTGACGCGCGGTCCGCCGCCGATACCGGGTGCGACAGCGAGATCGGCGATGCCGTCCCGGTTGACGTCGGCGGCCGCCAGGCGCAGCCCGCCGCGGAACTCGGGATAGGGCAATCCGAAGAAGTCGGGCATCAACTTTTGGAAGCTTCCGCCGGCCCAAATCTGCACGCGCGGCCCGCCGCCGACATCCGGCCCGATGACCACGTCGGCGATCCCGTCGCCGTTGAGATCGCCCGTCGCGAGTACGACGCCGCCGGTGAAATCCTCGAACGGCGTCGTGTCGAAGATCAACTGGTGGCTGCGGCCATCCCAGATGCGAACGCGAGCCTGGATGCCGCCGCCGCTACCGACGATGATGTCTGGGGTGCCGTCGCCAGTCACGTCCGCGCGAGCCACGCGGGCACCGCCGGAGTAGTTCGTGCCGAACGGGCTGATCGTCAGTTCGAGTTGGCCGTCGGACTTGTAGACCGCGACGGTGGTGGCAACGCCCGGTTCGGCGTCGGTGGCGACGACGAACGCCACGGAGGTGACGGGGCCGGTCGGCACACTCGCCGCCGGTGCATTCGTGACCGTGCGAATCGGAGTGGGGGCCGAAGTCGTTGGAGCGGGCGTGGCCGTGATCGGGGTGCTGGGTCCAGACGGCGTCCCGACATCGACCAGCGAGAAGTTCGACTTCGTAATGTTCTGGTTGCCATCCAACTGGCTCGCAACCTGAAGCCCGGCGAACGTGGTCTGGCCGTTGTAAGTCGCCGCGACCGGATAGAACAACTGATTGTGGAGCGGATCGCTCTGGCGGAACACCGTCTGCACGGACCACACGCCGCCGTTCAACGTGGCCAGGCGAATCTGACCCGAAAATTCGTTCGCGTACGTCACTGGCAGGTGCTGTCCCGCTTCATCCGAGAAGAGGATGTTGGCGCGGCCCGCGACATCGTAGTAAAGCTGCGGCGAGAACCCCGTGAAGTTCGGCCCGTCCGTTCCCGCGTAACCGTCCGGCGAAGTGACCACGTCGGCGTGGGTCCACGTCCCGTTCGAATTGCGGACGTGGTACATCAGCTTCGAACTCTGCGGCGAACCCGTCGGGTAGCGGTCCGCGTAGTAACTCGCCACCGAGACTTGCCCGCTCGCGCTCACGGCCACCGAGGCACCCAGGCCCGCGTCCGCCGTACCATCCTGAGGAGCGTAGACCGTCTCAGATCGCCAAGAGCCGCTCGAATTCGAGGCGTACTTCAACTCGCTGTACACGGTCGAGAACGCGCCCGCGATGTAGAACTGCGGGCAGTACGTGACGTGGGCATTGTTCGCATTGTCCACGGCCAGCGAGAGGAATCGGGGTGCCCACTGCCCGCCGCTGAACCACACGTCCAGCTTGAGGTCCGCGGTGTCGGCGACGCGATCGAACTTCCACGACCCGGTCTTGTTCGAAGCGTACCAGAGGATGCCGGACCCGGTGTTGCCCACGCCGGTCGCCGGGTTGTACGTCTCCGCGAAGAGCAGGTGCAAGGAGTTGTTCGCGCCCGCTTCCGCCACGAGGTTGCTTGGCCCCCACGTGCTCAGCCACGGTGCCGTGATCGCCTCTACCTGACGCCATGCTCCGCCCGTGCGAGCGAAGTGCTTCACGACGGTTTGAAAGGCGTTCGCGGAACTGACCCACGACGATTCCAGGAACAGCACGTGCGGCGTGCCGTCGCCGGTGAAGACGAGTTGCGCGGATTGCGAGGCCTTCTGAACCTGATCGCGCGTGTTGTAGTCGGCCTGAGTGAAAGTCGGTGCCGTCGCGACGGCTTCCTCATGCCAGGCACTCGCGGCCCGCGTACGGAAGACCAGATTCTGGCCTTCCCACACGAGTTGAGCCAGTTCGCCCGTGGGGCTGTACTGGGTCCAGTTGAATTCGCCGGCTGGGATCGTGGTCCCAGTCGGGGTGAGGCGGTCTTCGAGTTGCTCGACGCGCAGGGCGGTCGAGCGGAAGGTCGGGCGATTCATCCGGTTCACCTGACGGGACGTGCCAGTGTTGTCGACGAGTGGCCCGCATTTAGCGAGAAGTGTTGTCGGAATCAAGCGAGACCTCCGAAGGGTTCGATGAAGGTACTCCTTCGTCCCCCTCGAAGGCGAGTGCAACAGCGTTCAAAGTATGCGACGGCACCCGCCGAGCCTCCGCAGGAACCGGCCTATCGGCACGGTCTTTGGAGGCGGATGGGTCCGCCGATCTTCCCCCGTTTACCGAATCCGCAAGGATCAGCCGCTTGAGGCTTCGCGATTCCGCAGCCTGCACTCATCGCGAAGCCGCAAGCGGCAAATCGTCCGAATCCCTAAGATGCCCGTGATGGAACCACTGGCGATCCGCACCGATCTCCTCTCGCGCACTTACCGCCTCCCCAAGCGGAAAGGTGCCCCCCCGGGAAGCCCCGCCGAGTTCACCGCCCTGGATGGCGTGAACCTCGAAATTCGGCAAGGCGAATTGTTCGGACTGCTCGGCCCCAACGGTGCCGGCAAAACCACACTCATCAAAATCCTCACCACCCTGCTGGCCCCGAGTTCCGGCTCGGCTCAGGTCGATGGCCTCGACGTGGTGAAGGAAGCCCACAAAATTCGCCCGCGGATCAATATGGTCTCCGGAGGCGAGTCCAGCGGGTACGGCATCCTGAACGTCCGCGAGAACCTCTGGATGTTCGCCCGCATCTACGGCGTCTCCACCGCCACGGCCTACCAACGCATCGATCACATGCTCGAAGTCGTAGGCCTCACCGAGAAAGCCACCACCCGCATTAGCCACCTATCGACGGGCCAGCGTCAGAAAATGAACTTTTGTCGCGGCTTCATCACCGAGCCGAAGATCCTCTTTTTGGACGAACCGACGCTCGGCCTCGACGTGACCACCGCCATCGCGATCCGCTCGTTTTTACGCACGTGGATGAAGGAAGACCCGACCCGGACGCTGCTTCTGACGACGCACTACATGGCCGAAGCCGACGAACTCTGCGATCGCGTCGCCATCATCGACCGGGGAAAAGTGCTCGCTTGCGACACACCGGGCAACTTGAAGAAGCAAGTTCAACGCTACCCGATGTTCGAGTTGAGCCTCGATCCCGGTTCGAGCGGATGGACCGACCTGGGCAAGCTACCCGGCGTGCGCCAAGCGATAACGGACACCACGCCGACGACGGTGGAATTGAAAGTGTCGTTGGAAGAAGAGTCGGCCATCGGCACCGTGGTGCAGAATCTCGTGACCGGGGGCGGCCGCATCCTCAGTTTGAAGAAACTCGAACCGACACTGGAAACGGTCTTCATCGAACTCGTCGGCCACGGCTTGAGCGAGGTGGGACCGAAGTCGGCCTGATCGAAGGGAATCACTGCCACTGACTCGAATGGAGCCGACCAGTTATTCGGCTAGTGGAGCGTCAATGCTTAAAAGTAGGGTAACGAGCCGGAAGCGTTAGCGACGGATTCTCAAGACTGCCAGACTGCCCGTCGCTTACGCTTCCGGCTCGTAAAACTCACTTCGGAGTGCTGCCCAAGGCCTGCTGGATCAACTGCTTGTTGCTCTCCTCGAATTCGCGGGAACTCGTGGGGCCACGGAGCAGAATGTTCGGGTTGGCGGTTTGCTTCATCTCGCCGAACATCGCACCGAGTTCGCGCGAAAGTTTCCGTTCGAACACCTCTTTCGTGAGGCCGACGCGAACTTGTTCGAGCGCGACGCCGATGACCGCCGGCACCGTACCCACGTTCTTCACGCACATGATGCCCGCTGGCGTCTGGAACAACTGGCTCACTTCTCCTTCCTTCAGCTGGAACGCGGTGTCCGCAACCAGCGTGTTGTCCGCATCCGGATAGCGGCCCACGGGCTCGACCTTGCCTGCGCCCCCGGCGAGTTCCGGGTTGAACTGCGAACGCGCGATGCGATCGAAGTCCGCGTCGCTCTTGCGGGCCTCATCCCATTGTTTCTGGGCGATGCGGAATTCGTCCTTCCGCCAGAGGATGATCTTCGTGGCCCGCTTCTCGCCGAACTTCGTCTCGAAGGCCCGCTGCAATTCCTCCTCGTTCACCTTCACGCGATCGCGGCACATCTTCGTCAAAACCAGTTCCGGCTTGATGACGTCCTCGACCCACGAAAGCTCGGTCAGGTTGCGCTTCGGCAGCACGTGCTTGACGAAGTCCGCGACGGTGACGTTGTCGATCCCGAGTTTGTCGACGTACTCCTTCTTGGCGATGTCGAGTTCGGCGGGCGTGACGCCGACGCCGCGTTTAGCCGCTTCCCATTCGATGATCCGCTTGTTCACGACGAGTTCGATCTTCTCGAAGCCACCGCGAACGATGAGGAAGTCGCCGAGGTCTTCGCGGGTAATCTGAATGGTGCCGAACACGAGGCCGAGTACGCGCGGATCGGGGTGCTCGTAACGCACGGGCGGGTTCGCGGGATCGACCGCCGCCGGCTTCGGCACCTGAACCGTGAGCTTCGGGTCGGCGTCTTTCTTGATCTTCGCAAACAGTTCCGGAATCGCGGCCGTCACCTTCCGATCGAACACGTCCTTCTCGATCTCCGCCCGCACGTTCTCCAGCGTGAGCTTCGGGTCGGCGGGCGGGTGAACCTTCACGCATCGCACGCAGGTCCAGTTCGTCTTCGTCTCGATCCAAAGGCTGATTTCGCCTTCTTTCAAGGTGAAGAGCGCGTTCTCGACGCTGGGATCCTCGCCGTCGATGTGGCGACCGACGGGGTTCACGCGGCCCTTGCTTTGCGACAAACCGGGGTCCGGCTGGCGGGCGGCAAGGCCGCTGAATTTCTCAGGACTGCTGCGGGCCGCGTCTTGCTCGTCCTTGCTCAGTGGCGTCACGCCCGGCAGCTTCGGCCACACGATCAACTGTGCCTCGCGCTTCTCGCCGTACTTGCTCTCGAACGCCTTCTGCATCTCTTCGGGCGCGATCGCGATGTTCTGATGGCACATCTTCCCGAGTTGGAGCCGCGGTCGGATCACGTCCTGTTCCCACTCGAAGAGCGTTTTGCCGTAGCGCTCGCGGATGAACTGCTCGAAGGCGGCGAGTTCGACCTTGGCCCCGCGAAGGTCGCCTTCGAGGCCGGCCTTGATTTCATCGGGCGTGACCGCGATGCCCGCGCGGGCCGCCGCGACCTCGATGATCCGCCGATTGACGAGGAGTTCGGCCTTCTCCATGCCGCCGCGGGCGATCAGGTAATCGCCGAGTTCCTCGCGGTAAATGGGCACGTTTCCGTGAATGTAGGCGACGACGCGGCGGCTCGCATCGGCCGTCACCGCCGAGGGCAGCGGCTTGGGAACCGTGGGCTGCGCCATCGCGGGTTGCGCGAGAAACGGCAGCAGGGCCAGGCCGGTCCAAGTGAGCGTCTTCAGGCCGCGCGACGATTCCATTTGCCGTCCCTCCGGTGATTCGAGAGGCGGCGGAGATAGCCGGGCGTCGGCGGCACTGCAAGGGAACTTGAAGGAAAATTCCGGGCGCTCGGTTCCCCTTCCGCCGTTCGCCTCGGAACCATAACGTAACGTGATGCTCACTGCCGTTGCCGAGTTACCGCCTGCACCCGCGTTTTACCGCGAGCCCATTGCGATCGGTGGGTTGAAGCTCGCGTCGCGGTTCAACCTCGCTCCGCTCGCCGGTTATACCAACCTCCCGTTCCGCCTCTCCATCCGCGAACTCGGCGGCGTCGGGCTCTGCACCACCGACCTCGTGAACGCTCGCGCCATCGTCGAGCAGATCAAGAAGACGCAAGAACTGCTCGCGACCGATCCGGGCGAGCGCCCCCTCGCGGTGCAAATCTTCGGCTCGAAGCCCAGCGAGATGGCAGCGGCCGCGAAGTGGCTCTTCGAGCGCGGGCTCGCCGAGAGCATCGACATCAACATGGGCTGTCCCGTTCGCAAGGTCGTCAAGACCGGCGGCGGCTCCTCGCTCATGTGCGACACGACCGGCGCGACGGTGAATTTGGTTCGCCAAGTGGTCGAGGCCGTGCCCGTTCCCGTGACCGTGAAAATGCGGCTCGGCTGGGACGATTCACAACTCTCGGCTCCGTACTTCGCGCGGGAGTTCGAGAAGATTGGCGTGGCGGCGGTCACGATTCACGGCCGCACCCGCGAGCAGGGCTTCGCCGGCGGCGTGAACCACGAGGGCATTCGCCGCGTGGTCGAGGCCGTGGACCGCATCCCGGTCTTCGGCAACGGCGACGTGATGGGCGTGGCCGATGCGGCACGCATGATCGACGACACTGGCTGCGCCGGCATCGCCATCGGCCGCGGAGCGCTCGCTAACCCGTGGATCTTTCGGCAACTCTCGAATTGGGTCGAAACCGGCGCGCCCGGCCCCCGGGCCTCATACTCCGACCGCATCGGCTTCATGCGGCTTCACCTCCGCCGGCTCGTGCAGTGGAAGGGCGACGAGCGGAACGGCTGCATTCACTTCCGCAAAGTCGCGACGTGGTACACCAAGGCGCTGCGATTGCCGAAAAAGGTGCAGCAGAACTTCGTGATGCTCGGCAACCTCCAGCAGTTCGAAGAGGCAATCGCACCCTTCGCGGAGAGCGGCCCGCCACTCGGTTGGAGCGAATGGGACACGCACCAAGCGCAGATCGCGGTGCCCTCAGGACCCATAGCGCATTGGTGAGGATTAACCGTAATGGTTGTAGCGGCGATGCAACGGATGAAGACATTGCTGTCGCCTCACCGCGCATTGAAGCTCATCGAGTAGTCGCTAGGGTGGACGAATTGACAAAACGATAAACTCGGCTACTGGAGACGAGTACTTCGAATGGCAGCTTCGTGGTACTTGTTTAGCGCCCCAGGAGCAGCGTGGGCCGTGGGAGCAGGAGGTTGCCCGCACTTCGCAGCGTCTGACTGATGTGGTCCAGCGCCGATCGCGC
>JAYTUG010000015.1:0-3132 GCA_043744695.1 Gemmataceae bacterium | reverse complement strand
GGCCACGGTTTATTGGCCGTCTGGCAAGGTGCAGGAGTTCGCTGACCTGCCCGTCGATGGTTATTGGAAACTGAAGGAAGGTGAAGCGAAGCCGGTGAAGCCCTGAGCCCTCACGGCCCTTCTACCAAAACGTGCGATTCGCCGGGCTTCAACCCGCGCCACTCTTGAATCGCGCCCGATCCGGGCCAGCGAACGATCACGCGATCGAGGAGACAAGTTCCATACGAGCGGAAGTGGTTGCTCACTTTTGCAGTTCCTCTTCGAGCAGGGTCATGAGCAGGGCTTGTTCGAGTTCGCCGGCGCGGAAGCCGAACGGGCCGCGACCGCTCTTGTACGCCACCTTGCCCTTCGAATCGATCACGTACATGCGGCCCGGCATGCCGCTATACATGTTCCCCGCGAGGTCTTCGATCTCGTCCACGAGCACGGGCATGGTCGGCTTCAATTTCGTGCAGAACTGCCCGGCCACTTTGGTGCGTTCGCCGAGAGTCGTCGGTTGCTTTACCGAGACGCCGAACCGTTCGTTCTGCTCCATCTTCCAGCCATCGCTCGGGTGAGCTTCGCGAACGTACACCATCAGAAACTCGGCGTTCATTTTGTGTCGGCGGTGGATCGCCTCAATGTCCGGGTAGAGGGCGCGGAAGGGTCCGCAGGTGAAGTTGCCGAGTATGAGGACGACGGGCTTCTTGCCGATTAGCGAGGAGAGCTTGACCTTCTCGCTGCCATCGACGGTGCCGAGAGTGAAGCTGGGAGCCTTGTCGCCGACGTGCGGTCCGTCGGCGAGCGAGCCGACTTCGCTTCCGAAGAAACCGCGGAGCAGCACGGGTACGGAAGGGCCGTCGCCGGGGGAGAAGCCGGCAGGGCCGCGCGGGATCATGGCGTTGCGGAGATCCTCAGCCGTGAAGTGGTCCTTGCCGCCCGAGACTCGCTTGAAGAAAGCGTCGAGTTCTTCGCGCGAGAGTTCGCCGTTCGTATTGCCGTCCATGCGGCGAAACAGTCGCGTGATCGTGGAGGCTTGCATCACGTAGGGGTTGCGTTCGGACCAGTCGAGGTCGCTGGCCGTGATGCGGCCATCGCCATCGCGATCGAGTTGGTCGAAGAGCGCGACCGGCCCCTTGAACTCTTTCTTCGAGATGGAGGCGGCTTTCTCGTCGAGGCCGGATTGCTCGATAAGCCAATCCCAGGAATAGCGGGATTCGGCCGGGCCGAACCAACCATTCGAGCCGTCCGCCTTCATGCCGCGGAGGATGGCGATAAACATCCTCACGGCTTCGGGTTGCTTGCCGGGGTATTCCTTCTCCAGCCACTTGGCGGCTTTCTCGGCCTCCTTCGAGTCGGCCATCTTGTCGATGTCGAACCCCGGCGGTAGTTTCGGCATGCCGACGAGCGCGGCCTTGGGTCGCGGCGCGCTCGGCTCGTCCGCGAAGGCTTGAGCCAGCGCGAAAGACGACAGCGCGACGACTGCAATCGAGAGGCTTCGCATTTGTTTCTCCTGAGGTGTTGCCTTGGAATTACGCTTCGCGCCAGCGGCTCCCGTAGCCTTTCGTGGCGATGCGGGCTCCGCTGGCAGCGTAGACCGCGGGGTCCTTCGAGGCGAACGTACCGAGCCCATCGACGTAGCGGTTGAACATGCAGAACATGGCCGCGATGAGAACGGTGTCGTGAATCGCGCGATCGTCGGCACCGGCGGCGCGAGCCTGGGCCACATCGTCGGCCGTCACGGTTCGACCGTCGCGGCGCACCTTCCCAGCAATTGCGAGTAGCGCTCGCATCTTGTCGTCGATGGCCGCCGCCTCGAGATCGCAGAGTACGGCGTCCATGAGCGGAGCTTGCTCCCCGAGTAGTTCGCGAGCCGCCGCCGCGTGCGAATTCGTGCAGAAATAACACTCGTTCCCCGAGGAAACGTAGGTCGCGATCATCTCGCGTTCGGCCTTGGACAGCGATGACGATTCGCCGCACATCACGGCGTTGCACAGCGCGTTCAGCGGCTTCTCGGACTCCCGATAAGCCACCATGAGCCCGGCAATGCCGAACTCGCCTTCGGGAAGTGGAATGTGAGCCACGACAATTTCCTCGTTACTTCTTGGGCTTCTGCGGCACACCCGCCGCGTGGTACTCGTTCAACCAGTACGATACTTCCTTGAGTTCCTCGAAGTCGAGGATGCCCGCCGCGAAGGTGCCGGCTTCTGGGTGCCGACTTCGACGCGAATAAGGATGGCTTCGGGCGTTGCCGGCTTGCTCGAACACGTCGGCCCATTGCACGGTTTGTGGGAACTGGGAACCGGCGGCTTCGCGTCTTGGGTCGAGGTGGAATTCACGATGGGAACGTAGTCGCCGCATTCCGCAGCCGCTCGATTCGGTGCAAACGCAACATGAGTGCTTCCAGAAAAATAAGCGGGACTTCTCCCTGCGTCAAGAACTCAGTCGCAAATATTTGCCGTATCTTGGCACAGTAGTTTCAGAAGCTGAAGTTCATGAACATCCTCCGAATCGCGATGAAGTGGTTGCTCGGCATGCTCTTCATCCTGGCGGGCATCAACCATTTCGTCAGTCCGGATTTCTACGTCCACATCATGCCGCCGTACCTCCCATGGCCGCTATCGCTGGTTTACTTGAGCGGAGTCGCGGAGGTGCTGCTCGGCGCATTGTTACTGGTGCCGCGATTTCAATCGCTTGCCGCATGGGGCTTGATCCTCCTGCTACTCGCGGTGTTCCCCGCGAACCTCCACATGGCGATGCACTCCGACCTGTTTCCGGAACTTTCCCCAGCCATGCTTTGGTTCCGCTTACCGCTACAAGGCGTTCTCCTCGCCTGGACCTATTGGTTCACGAACCCTCTAAGACGAGCGGCAGATAGTGATTGAGGGCTAGTAGGGTGGGCCGGACCGCGATGGCCGTGAAAGTGGCCCGGGAGGCCCACGGGGAGCGTCTCCGGTAATGCCCGTGGGCCTCACTCGGCAAGGCTGAAGTTTTGCCTCGCTCCGGCCCACCCTACGCACCTCAGGAGGGATAACAGAACAAGTGCTGATCGCCTTAAGAGCGTGTCTCCATAGATTCTGGCAAGGACAATTCGAGGCTCCTTTCCGACCCTCTCCCCGCCGGGGAGAGGGTGGTTTGCGAACTGCGAATGCA
>JAYTUG010000014.1:0-12311 GCA_043744695.1 Gemmataceae bacterium | reverse complement strand
TGCCAACGTTGACCAACGCCCTGCGAACCTACACCACCACCGGCACATTGCCCCCGCTGCCGGAGACTGTGAATTCAGCAGGCTGAAGCGTTACAACGAAAGATGCGCGGAGGTAAGTACTGCCTTGACTTCGCCAGCGGCAGAGACACCTTCGATGAAGAAAAGCCCTGGATCCTCTTCATTGAACGTGAACGGATGATCCTCGTTGGCGATCACTACGTCAGTCTGTGCGCTGCGGCCGCCGCTACGGTCAATGACTTCACCGGTACCGACGGCCAAACGGCGGGGAATGAAACTGCGAAGGAAGTCTCGAACGGCACCTTCGACTGCGCCTCCCTTCAGCCCGGGGTGCTGAAATTTCGCTCGAGCTTCTGCGAGCTTCGCCGTCATTTGGAGTTCGGTGGCCGCTACTAAGTCCTTGAGCATGCAGGGAGCTTTCTGTAGAGCCTCACAATTAGACGATGGAATATATTCTATCGCTTGGTTCTAGCTATCCCGAGGCAATGTCTTGTAATGCACGGCAATATGGGCAGTACCCCGCTGTTCATGCCCATCCGTCTCCACGATCATAAGCCAAGAGTTGATCGGAAATCGGCGCGCCGCACTCGTAACACTTGATGAGAGCCACGTTCTGAACTCCGTGTTCTCGTGGGCAAACGACCACGCGCAGGAACTTTGGTTTGCATTGGGAGCCGAACTGCACTCCTCGCCGCGAATATTACTGTGGTTGACTCATCGCGATCTTCCGATCACACCCCCGTCTGGCCCAAGTACTTTAGCGTAACCTTGGCAATTGCAGTGGGCGAATTCTCATCCTTCTGATTAGTCATTTCGACGTCAACAACTCGGTAGGTCGCGGGCACCCATTCAGGCGGATTTTTCGACTTCACAATGGATACAAACTCGTCGAACTCCTTACGGCAAACCTCCACGTAGCCGATGAGCTCGTCCAAGTGTGGTTGAGTTTTCATTGCAGTCCTTTCTGCCGCCGAACTATAAGTCGACGGAATTGGTTCCGTCGATTTCGCTCGTCGATTCCCAATCAGCCTTCGGCTGAAATCGTACCTGGACCTCCCGTCCAAGTCAGATGCCGAATCGATCAGTCGCTAAGCTTCGACCGAACTCCACACTCGGGAAGCGCTCGCTCAGAACGAGTTCCAGTCCAGGACGGCGGAACTCGTCGCCTGGCAGAAGATCAAGAATGCGCCCGGGGCCACGGAGTAACTCACGCTGCGGACGGAACCGTCGCAGAGAACCGTCTGCACGCCGCCGGTGTGCGCTCCGCCGAAGAGCAGGCCGCAGGTGCCGACGCGACCATTCGGCTTAGGCGTATAGATCGGCCCGTTCGCGTTGTCGCCCTTCGCGAAGCAGATCATGTCGTTGTCCCAACCATCCGTCCAACCCTGATCGTCGTTGCAGTCCGGTTGCTGGGCTCCGCGCATGAAGTTGATGTACTTCTCGCTGACGAGTAAGGTGTTGGCCGTGCCCTTCTCGATGTTCGGGAACCGAATGGTCTTTCCCGAGGCGTTGGTGGAGGGCACGAGCGGGCCATCGAGGCTGTTAGCCCCCAAGTTGAGGGAACCCCACGTGCCCCAGGTGCCGCCGTTGCCCACGTAATCGCCCATGGCCCGACCCTTCGAATAGCCGCCGTAAGGGAAGATGGTGACTCCGCGCGACGAGGGACAGTTATAGGTTTTGACGAAAGAAGATGCGACGGTCTGGTCGCCGGGCGTGGGCGATCCGCCGCCGTTGGCCGGAGTGCTCCAGAGGCTTTGCTGTTCGATGTAGGGAAGGATTTGGTAGCCCCAGCCCCACGATTGCGTGTTGTAATCCGCAGGCGATCCCGCTGCGGTGAGCGTGCGGCTTTCGGGCCAGTAGCGACCGCCCGACGGGAAGGCCCCGAGCGTGTCGTGGTGGTTGTGGAACGCCAGCCCGATCTGCTTCAAATTGTTCTGGCAGGTCGTGCGGTTCGCGGCTTCGCGGACCTTTTGAACCGCCGGCAACAGCAGCCCGATCAGGATCGCGATGATCGCGATCACGACGAGCAGTTCGATCAGCGTGAACGCCGATCGCTTCGAGAATGAGGGCCTCATCAGTGTTTCCCCGAGTGGATGAATGACTGGGCAATGAGCCAAAAATTGAATCGACCTTCACCTTTATACTCGGTCGGAAGCAGCACGATCAAGGAAAAACGCGACTGTGCGCCGCGTTAATCTCGGCCTCGCACCGCGCAGACTATTCCTTGCTGCGCTTCAGAATCACGAGTTGCGTGTCGGAGTCGCTCGGCGGATCGAAGTTCGTCGGCCGATTCTTGTCCTTGCCGTTGTAAACGACGTAGTACAGCATGTCGCCTTCGAGCTTGAAGATCGCTTCGTAGGTGTTCCCTTCGAGTTTGGCGCGGGGAATGGACTTGAAGTCGATGCACGCGGGCTTGGTCTTCGGATCGAGTGCGACGACTTCGAACTCCTGAAACACTTCGTCGTCGACCATCACGGTCCACTTCGTGCCCTTGATGGTGAAGGTGGCTTCACCCTTCTTGGGGTTGATGGCCTTGCCGTCGCGTCCGAGTTGAACGAGATCCCATTTTCCTTCGAGTTTCTGAAGTTCCTTCAAGGCAGCCTCGGGCAACTTCGGCGGTTCCGGGGGCGCGGCCAACAACAGCAGGACCATTGCGGGAAGCATGGGGAATTCTCCAGTAGGGTGGAAGTGGCAGCAACGAATTACTTGACTCGTCTGTAGACCACGTGCTGGGCATCGGGGTCTTTCGGCGCGTCGAAGTTGGCCGGGCGATTTTTGTCCTTGCCATGGTAACTCGACATGTGAAGCGTGTCTCCATCAAGCTTGTAGATCGCCTCTACGATCGGACCATCGCGTTTAAGATCAGCCAAGTCGACGATTCGGAAGTCGATGCATTTTGGACTGGTCTTGGAGTCGAGGGAGACGAACTCGGCTTCCCCGGAAACGACTTTCTCACCGCCCGGAAAGCTCAACTTCGTCCCTTTGATGATCAAAAGGATTTCACCTTTCTCAGGTTCGTAGCTCTTCCCGTTTGCTTCGATCAGAATCACTTCCCATTTGCCTTCGAGTTTCTTGAGTTCCTTCTGGGCGGCCTCCGTGAACTTCGGCACCTCTGGCGGTGCGGCCAACAGTAGCAGGACCATGGCGGGAAGCATGTTGGTGTCTCCAGTAGGGCAGGTGCTGCGAAATCAACGCCAGTGAGCCAGGAGCATTTCAAGGTGTATAATGCGATTGATCGCAATTGCGATGACCGTCACGGCACGCTTCGATGGAACTTCCAGAGGTTTGTGACTCAGGCTTCTGCTCCGCTTATCACGTCTTCCGCCGGATTTCGTTTCGGAGGCCGCGCATGAGATTGCTCGCGTTCGCATTCGCCGCTGCAGTTCACTTCTCTTCGATGCAGTAGAGGTGCTTCTCGCTTCGCAGGAAAAGCTGCTTGTCGACGGCGACGGGCGAGGCATCGATCGGGTCGTCGAGTTTGTTCGTCGCCAGCACCTCGAGTTCACTTCCCGCCTTGAGTACCAGTGTGGTGCCGTTGCGGTCCACGAAGTAAATCCTTCCGCCGGCCGCAATCGGCGACGCATAGAAGTTCCGCACCTGCGGCAAACGCTCCTTATCCACCGAAGCCTGACCCGTCTTCGCGTCCAGCACCGTAAGCAGGTTGTCGTTCGTTTGCGTGAAGTAGAGGCGCTCGTTCGCGAGAACGGCGGAGGGAACGTAAGGCGTGCCGCCCTTGTGCCGCCAGTTCGTTTTGCCGTCGAGGCCGAGGTCGCCTTGGGAATCGAGCGGAATCGAGACTGCCTGCCCCGGCCCGTAACCACTCATGACGAGCACCGAATCGCCGAAGCGGATAGGCGAGGGGATCGCGTTGGTCGTCATGCCGCCGCACGACCAGAGGACCGCGCCGGTCGCGAGGTCGTGGCTGCGGATGCGCGCCGTGCCGTTCACGATCACCTGCGTCTTGCCGCGATGCTCCACGATCAATGGCGTGTTCCACGAGGTCTTTTCCTCGCGCTTCGCGGCCCACTTCGTCTTCCCGCTCGCGGCATCGAGGCAATAGAGCATCGAGTCCGATTCTTGATCGCAATTCAAGAGCAGTGAGTTGCCGTGAATCGCGGGTGAGACGGCTTCGCCCCAGCCGAGTCGCGTGTTCATGCGGCCGAGATCGCGACTCCAAATCAGCTTGCCGTCGAAGTCGTAACAGAAGGTGCCGAACGAGCCGAACGAGGCGTACAGATACTTGCCGTCGGTGGTCGGCGAGCCAGCACAGTACGAGTGACTGTTGTGGTGCCCTTCGTGCGGCACCTGCTCGGCGGCGAGTTTCTCCCAGAGCTTCACGCCGGTACTGCGGTCGAAGCACAGCACGAAGAACTGGTAGAAGTTCTTCGGTGCCTCGGTCTTGGTTTGAAATTTCGGATCGACCTTGGGCGACTCTTCGGGCTTCGCGATGCGGTCGGTCTTCACGGCTGTTAGCACGAAGATGCGATTGCCCCAGACGATCGGCGTCGAGCTTCCTTTGCCGAAGAGGTTCGCCTTCCAACGGATGTTCGTCTTCGCGTCCCACTTCGTGGGTGGGTCGGCCTTCGGGGCAAAGCCGCTCGCGTGTGGCCCGCGCCACTGATGCCAATTCCCTTGCTTCTCAGCGTCGAAATCCGCGGCCGCAATCGGTGTCGACGAGAGGAACAAGCCGAGCAGTGAAAGGATCGAACGCAACATCGTGCTTCCTCGGGGCTGGCCTCTTGAACGCGGCAATTGTATCGGGATGGCACCAGCTTCCAGCTGGCTGGAAGCCGCTGCCATCCATGCTAACTTCCGGAGGCACACTCTTTCTCGGTCCCGCTGTTGCCGCGAGGGGAGCGTTTGAGGTATAATCGAGTCGCAGATACCATTCGACTTGGAGCGACTCCCATGTCTCGGCTCATCCGCTTTGCACTCCCCTTGCTGGTGGGCGGATTCACTGTCGCCCTCGCAGTACCGGACGAACCGAAAGCGAAACCGAACAACGCCGTGCCTGGCGACGCGATGGCCTTCGTCTCGCTCGATGTCGCAAAGGCCTGGGAACATCGCGCGTTCGGAGCGGTTCGCGAAGCGCGCGGCAAGCTCGAATTCTCGTGGGTGGTGCAATCGCTCTTCGGAGTCGCCCCCACCGAGATGGAACGTGCAACTGCGTTTTGGCACTCGGCCGGTAAGGACGAACCGTTCGTCGTCATCACCGGTCGCAAGGCTCTGAACGCGAAGGCGATCGCAAAGACGTTGAGCCGCGCCGGTGCGAAGCCGCCCGCCGGACCTACGGGCAAAGCCATCGTCGCGCCAGGGTCCGAGTTCCCGTACCTGCTGCAAATCGACGAGCGGACCGTGCTGCTCGCCCCGCAATCCGCCGATCCCACGAAGTTGGAAGCGATCGGCGGAAAAGCAGGGCGCCTGACGGCGGCAATCGACGCCGCGGGAAAGCACACGCTCACGATCGGCCTCGATGTCGCCACCATCGCGGCGTTCCCGCTGCCCGTGGGAGCGCCGCTGCTAGAAGCCGAGACCGCCGTGCTGGTCGCGGACTTGTCCGACGAGGGCGGAAAGGCCGAGCTGAGGCTCACCTTCGCGGAACCCGGACAAGCCATCAAGGCGGCACCCTTCCTGAAAACGAAATTGGACGAACTCGCGGGCTGGTCCGCGGCCCAAGAAAAGCGCGCCACTGAGCGCGACCAAGAAGGCACCGGCTACCCCGCCCCGCTCCTCGATTGGATCGCCAAGACCCTCAAGGGCGTGAAGGTGAAGGCCGACGGCAAAGCGGCTGTCGCCACTGCCGACTTGAAAGTCGAGGAAGGAATCTCCGCACTTCTGATGGCCCTCCCCGATGCGGCGCTGGCAGCGCGCGGTTCGTCCGCGGCCGAGAACAACCTAAGACAGATCGTTCTCGCCATGCACAGCTATGCGGACGCGAACGCCGCTTTTCCCTCGAATAGTTACGACAAGGACGGCAAAGCCTTACTCTCGTGGCGCGTCCACATCTTGCCGTACATCGAACAGGATAATTTGTACAAGCGCTTTAAGCTGGATGAACCGTGGGATAGCGACCACAACAAACCGTTGAGCCAGACCGCTGTCAAGGTGTTCACAGTGCCGGGGCGACCCGCACCGCAACCGTGGGAAACATACTTCCGCGGGTTCATCGGGCCGAAGGACGTGAAGTCCGTACACCGTCCCTGGCTTCTCGAAGGCCAGACCAAGGGTCCGAACTTCCCGGCGCAGTTCCTGGACGGTACTTCAAACACGATCATCATCGCGGAAGCAGCGGTCGCCGTGCCGTGGGCTAAGCCCGACGACCTGCCCTACGATGGCGTGGTGGCGCTGCCGAAGCTCGGAGGGCCCAACGGCAGCTACCTCGCCGGCTTCGCCGACGGCTCCGTACGCACGTTCCGTCGCGGCCAAATCGACGAAAAGAACCTGCGCTATCTCATCTCCGTGGCCGACGGCAATGTGGTGAACATCCCAGACCGGTAGCGTTTCCCGAAACGCCTTGACCCCTTCCGCCGAGTTGGACTACACTTTCCCACCACCATTCAGGGATGAACGGAGTTGGGCTCATGTCAGAACGCATACTCGTCACCGGCGGGCTCGGATACCTCGGCAGCATCCTCTGCGAACACCTGCTCGATGCGGGCTACCGAGTCACCGCTCTCGACAATCTCATGTACGGCACCGGCCAGCAAGGGCTCTACCACCTCTGCGCCAACTCCGACTTCGACTTCATCAAAGGCGACGTCCGCGATGAAGACACCATGCGGGCCGCACTCAAAAACGCGGACGCGATCATCAACCTCGCCGCGATCGTCGGAGCCTCGGCCTGCGACCGCGATCCGGCACTCGCCACAAGTGTGAATCTCGATGCCGTCAAACTCCTGAATCGCCTGCGCAGCCCGAATCAACTCGTCGTGTTTCCCAATACCAACAGTGGGTACGGCGCGACCACCGGCGAAGCCTACTGCACAGAAGAAACGCCCCTCGAACCGATCTCGCTCTACGGACGCACCAAGGTCGAAGCGGAGCAACTGCTCCTGAATTCGCCGAACGCCATCGCCTTTCGACTCGCCACGGTCTTCGGCTTCTCACCGCGCATGCGCCTCGATCTACTGGTAAATCACTTCGTGTACGCCGCCGTCAAGGAAGGTTACCTCGTGCTCTTTGAAAAAGAGTTCAAGCGGAACTTCGTCCACGTTCGCGATGTGGCCGACTGCATGTTGCACGCCCTGGAAAATCGCGAGCGCATGGTCGGCAACGTGTACAATCTCGGCCTCGATTCCGCCAATGTTTCCAAGGAAGAACTGGCCTTGCGCGTGAAGCAGCACGTGCCCAATTTCTACCTGCACTTCGCCGCCATCGGACAGGATCCGGACAAGCGCAACTACGTCGTTTCCAGTGCGAAACTCCGCGGGACGGGCTTCGAGGCGCAGCGATCTCTCGACGATGGCATCCGCGAACTCATCAAGGGTTACCGCATGGAAGGCCGTGCCCTGTTCAAGAATGCCGCTTGAACAATCGCTTCACCCACCGGAACGGAGCAATCAGTGCATCGACCGTACGATAGTGGAAGGATCTCAGTCGTTCGTTGAGTCGGACATTTTCTCGATGGAAGCCCAACAACGCCGTCCAAACTAGGGCGGCATCGCGTGCCGGCAACTGACTGATACCGTCGAACTGACGCAGCACGCGTTGATGGTTGGCGAACCAGTTCGTGGCTCGCGAGAACCCCGCCTCGCGGTGTCGATAGAGGAACAGACATTCGGGGATCACATCGATGCTCTTTCCGGCATGAATCAATTTCACGTACGCTTCCCAATCTTCGCACGACGTACCGCGATCCGTCTCGTAGCCGCCAACTTCGCGGAAATCCGCGGTGCGGAAGATAGCGTTGGCATCGCCATACACATTGCGAATGCACGAGAGTGCGTGCGGCCCGCCAGCGGGCCGATGAGCGTAAATGAGTCGATCGGGTGCCTCATTCGCGAAAGCGTGGAAATAGCACGTCATCGCACTCAAACCGGGATTGCGTGTAATCGCCTTCGCGAATGTCTCAACCATAGCAGGCCGAGCGATGTTGTCCGCGTCCATCGGAATAAAGAATTCGCCGCGCGCCTCGGCGAGTAAGCGATTCCGCGTGGCACCGATCCCCGAGTTCGCTTGTCTCAGGAAGCGAAATCGCGGATATTCCCGTTCCAGCCTCGCGATGGCTTCAATCGACGCCGCCTCCGTGGAACCATCATCGACGACGATTACTTCGAGATGTCGATAGGTTTGCTCCGCGAGCGATTGGAGAGCCTCCGATAAATAGCGACCGAGATTAAAATGGGCGATGCCGACGGTCACAAGTGGATGATCGATCGCTGAATTTACCGCGAGAGGCTGCTTCTCCCACCGATGAGCTTCGATATGCTCGTCGAGCAAACCACCGCGACCAACGTGTGCATCCGCATGCTCGTAGCAGTAGCGTTCCATGTAATCGAGAAACAAATCGTCCGGACCTGCCGGCCAACGGGCTTCTTTCTCACGTTCGATCTGACTGGCAGAATTGAGATGTACCACGAACCGAACGTTGTCGAATCCGAGCCCGGCATTCCGCGCCTGAAGTGTACGGAAGCCGATCCCGCCGAGCAAACCGATGTGAAGCTCGTTAAAATCGAGTTCGAAGCGCAGTTTCCCAAGTGCCGCACGCACGAGTTCCGAGCGATCTGCCGGCGGACATTCGTGAATCTCCGCAAGCAAGGGCTCACAGGCCGCGAGAAGTGCCTTTAAGCCACTCGCAGTGGTAACGTCGCAGATTTTCCGAGCCGAGTGCTGCATTCCATTTGTATCCGCTGGAAGCACGAAAGCGCCTCCTGGATGACTTCGTCGGTGTTGAAGTAACGATACTGCGCGAGTCGGCCACAAAAATAGACCGATCGCTCGACGCGCTCACGCTCCGCGAGTTCGCGATAGCGCGAATAGAGCACCTTATTTGCCGCTTTGGGAATGGGGTAGAAGGGCTCGCCCGTGGCTGTGGGCGTCTCGAAGCTCACAACGGTCTCGGGGTGGCGTTGCCGCGTTACGTGTTTGATCTCCACGGAACGCGTATAAGCGTGCTCGTTCGGGTAATTAATCTGCACGCACGGTTGAACGTACTCCGCTCGATGCTCGACGAACTCAAACTGAAGCGAGCGATACGGTAGCGGGCCATAACAGTGGTGAAAATAGGCGTCGATCGGGCCCGTATAAACGGTCGCACGACGCGGGCGAATCAAATCGCGAACCTCCTCGAACGGACAATCGGTGAGTACTCGAATTCTTCTATTTCGCAGCATCCTCGCGAACAAAGCGGTAAAGCCCTCTCGCGGCATCATTTGATATTTGTGTTCGACGTAGCGCGGATCGCGGTTCAATTTCACGGGAATCCGGCCGCACACTTCCGGATCGAGCTCGATTGCCGGTAGGCCCCACTGCTTGAGCGTGTAATTCTTGTAAAAGGCCTCGTACAATTCGCGGCCCACCTTGCTCAAGACGACCTCTTCTGAGTTTTGCGGATAGGGAAATTGGCACCGTGCCGTGTCGAGGAGTTGTTTTGCCATATTGGCATCGAGCGACCGCGAGTAGAACTGCTCGAGTGTGGCGATGTTGATCGGGAACGGGTAGTGCTTGCCTTGCACGCTGCTCAACACTTCATATTTCGCCGGGAGCCACTCCGTGAATCGCGAGAGATATTCGATGAGCGAGTCGTCGTTCGTCCGGAAGTAGTGCGGGCCATAATTGTGAATCATCACGCCGTTCTTATGCAACGAGTCGTAACAATTCCCGGCGATGTGAGCCCGGCGATCCACTACCAGCACCTTCCAACCCAACGCGGTCGCGGCGCGTTCCGCCACTACGCAGCCCACCGGCCCCGCCCCGCACACTAGGAGATCGACATCGTCCAACATGGCGGCTCTCAGGCGGCGCGAGCCGCATCGAACACGGATTTCAGCGACGCATTCCATTGGGTCAAGTTGTAGCGCGATTCCACGGTTTTCCGGGCCGCGTTCCCCAATCGCTTGCGCAGTGAAGCATCTTCCACGAGACGCGAAACGGCCTCGACAATGTTCCGCACGACGACCGGATTCGATTCGTAGAGATGGCTGTAATCCTCGCGTAACAGCCCGACAGATTCATCCATCCACGACACGGTTCCGGCTCGGCCCTTTACGATCATCCCCGTTCGTTCGTGTTCCACATACTCCTCGACGCCCCAACCATCTGAGGCGACCACGACCTGTCCATAGGCCATGGCTTGGAGCATCGAGACGATGTGAATCCGAGCCGAGGGCAGTAAATAAATGTGCATCTGGGTTTGGAGCTCTTCCAGTTCCTTCGCGGGCATGAAGCGATCGATCACGCGGATCCAACTTTGCTCGATCAGGCGTTGATAGCGGTCGTCGAGTCGAGGAAGTTGCGTTCGCAGTGTCAGTCGCAGCTGCGGATAGCGCTGGTGGAGAATCGCGAACGCTTCGAGAACGTCGAGCCCGCCGCGGAGGTAGAATCCCACCTGTTGTTGATGCCACGAATTGGTAAACAGTAGGTCGATGGTGTCGGATTCGTCCTGCGTTTGCCATCGCTCGGGAAGTTGAACTCCGAGTGGAGCATAGTGCGTTTTCTTGGCGATGATGTCGCTCTCGAACAACGTGGGCAATGTGTCGAAAGTCGATCGCATATGCGTCAGGATCGCTCGGCAACTCGGCGATTCGAGCAATGCTTTTGTCAGCTTGTAATACGGCGACGCTTTCGCATCGAGATCCGACGTCAAGCCGTTGGGCAGGAATGGAAAAAACAGCGTCGTCGAGTCTTCAATCTCGATGACCCACGGATGCTGACCGTACGTCTGAGGCAGGCTGGTGAGGAACGCGAGTTCGGCTTTTCGCGGAGCCATGACCTGCGAGCGAAAGTGCCGCGAATGCACGAACCGCAACGTGGGCACGACCAATTTCGTTTTGCGAATGAGATACACGACCAACTTAAGACACGCCACGATGGTTACGGCACATTGCACAAGTCCGAATTCACGCAGGTTCAGTAACAGTCCACGTGCCGAGCGGAAGGGGAGTGTTGCCAACCGAAGGAGCCGTTGGAATGGGCTCGGTCGCGCTTCTTTTTTCCGGGCGGAGGTCTTGGCGAGGGGTTGCGATCGGACGAATTTGTATCCGGCGGGTGGGAGTTCGGTGTGGCCGAACTGCGGATGGGCTCCGCAGTTGCCGAACCATTTAAAGGTGGGCAGCCATCCGAGGAACTCGACGGGCGAGGCTTCGCGAAGAGTTTGGATGCGTTCGTGAACGACTTCGAGCGATTCGGCCGAGACCACGCCATCGCGAGAGCGGTCTTCCTCCCAATTCAGGTCGAGTGAACCGTAGCGTTGAGGCACGCCGAAGATGCGGCCGGCGTGCTGTACGAGCGAGTAATCTTCGAAGGAACCGAGGGGCTCGCTGAGGAATGGGGCCGGGTCGAAGCTCGCGATGCGGGCCTCAAGAAGTTTTTCGGTGGGGGCCGAGATGATCGCCGGGTGGAAGCGGAGATGTTCGGGGTTCGAGGGATCTATGCGTGCCACCCGCGTGGGGATGCCGTAGACGCGGCCTTCAAATCGCACGATTTCGAAGTCGGTTCTTGCGTTCTTTTCGCGCGTGGCGGTCTCGCTCACGGGACATCCCTTTCCCTGGACGCGGTCTTCCTTGACGTTCTGAAGTGAAAAGGTATCTCGCGGGTGAGCCCGCTGTCAATGCCGATGGGCCAAGCTGTCAAGCCCCGGATGTGCCTCTCGAAGTAGGCATGGGTGGCACCGGCTTCCAGCCGGTGCAGCAATAGAGGGACTTCCCGTGAGAACCGGGCTGTTGACGTATCCCGGCTAGAGGCCGGTGCCACCCAGAACATCCAGAACACCGGCTGGAAGCCGGTGCCACCCAGAACATCCAGAACACCGGCTGGAAGCCGGTGCCACCCAGAACCAATTGCCTACTTCAAAAGGCACACCCTCAAGCCCCAATAGAAATGTCCGCTGTTTGGCCCCGATAGAAATGTCCTCTCGGGGCTGGTGTACACCTTTATACGACCGCCGACCCCCGCCAGGGATGGTTGGCCGCGGGACGCTTCGAAGCCGGTTCGCCCGCCGCAAACCCGGATGCGCCGGCGGCACCCGAATAGTTGCTTTACATCCCCTTCGTCGCTTCGTTGAGCGGGTTGATGTAGGCCGTGGTCGCGATGCGGAAGATGGCGAAGATGATCATCAGAGCCACGAGGCCGCCGAT
>JAYTUG010000013.1:0-12374 GCA_043744695.1 Gemmataceae bacterium | reverse complement strand
ACTCACCAGACCACCACTCTGGATTGGTCACGGCAAGATGGAGAACGCGATTTTGCTGCCAGTCGTCGAAACCCTCGGGCAAGCTTCTCTCAAATTACCCAGTCGAAAAACTGTGGGTATACCTCTGGCTGGGGAGAGGGTGGTTCGCGAACTGCGCATGCAGCTCGCGAACCGGGTGAGGGGCGGGCTACGAAGTCAGGAACCCCTCACCCGCGATGCCGATGCATTCGCATCGGCATCGCGACCTCTCCCCAACGGGGAGAGGTGAAGAGATCGATCGTGCTTTCGTTCCATAAATGAACTGCCTACTTCGGGAGGCACACCCGGGCTCGTGAAGTTTTTCGCGAGGAGCGCAAACGTTTGCGCTCGAATTCGCGTTCAGAATGATGACGCCGGAATGCGGTGCCGCTTTCGCGGATGCCCTCGCAATCGCTACCGTCATTCTGAAGTTGAAAAAAAAACCTGGGAATTGGCGCAAGCGGAACTGTGGAGTTGCATCTAATCTGTAAGTGGGTAACCTGTAGTATGCTCCGCCGCTTGAGCCGAGCCTCCGAGGATGGCCGGATAAAGCAACTGCGGGCGGTGGATTCGGTGGAGGCAAGATCGGCTTTGGTGGCGACTACGGGATCTGACGGTGGAAAACGACCGTCCTGTTCCTCTGTCGAACACTGGGGGAGAATTCTCGAACTCCCGCGGTCTCACGGCAACGAGCGAGAACAGGACCATTCGTTACAACTAGTGACCCTCGCGTCACGCAGCTGAAGGAACTCGATGTTCAACTCGATTAGCCGCCCGCTCGGATACGCCGTATTCGGGCTGGCGGTTGCCGCACTTCTTCCGCTCTCGGGCGCTCTGAAGGCTCAAAACTTTCCTCGAGGCCGAGGCGGGTTCCTCCCGTTCCAGCCTAACGGCCAACTGCGTCCGAACTACCAAATCGTGTTCGGCAACAACAACGGCAACCAACAAGGCGGTAACCAACAAGGCGGTAATCAACAAGGCGGTAATCAAGGCGGCAATCAGGGCGGAAACAATCAGGGTGGCTTCGGCGGCGGTGGACAACAAGGCGGCTTCGGTGGCGGACAAGGTGGCTTCGGCGGCGGCGGACAGCAGGGTGGCTTCGGCGGCGGCGGCCAAGGTGGCTTCGGCGGTGGAGGCCAAGGTGGAGGCTTCGGCGGTGGAGGCCAAGGTGGTGGCGGTGGGTTTGGGGGCGGAGGCGGAGGCGGTGGCCAGTTCGGTGGCGGTATTCGGTTCTTCCCCAGCGTCGGCAAGGGCTATCTTGGCGGACAGGGCGGCGGTGGAGGTGGACAGGGCGGGTTCGGCGGCGGCGGCCAAGGCGGCTTCGGCGGCGGTGGTCAAGGTGGGTTCGGCGGCGGTCAAGGTGGGTTCGGCGGCGGCCAAGGCGGATTCGGCGGCGGCCAAGGTGGGTTCGGCGGTGGCCAGGGTGGCTTCGGCGGCGGCCAGGGCGGCTTCGGCGGCGGCCAGGGCGGCTTCGGCGGTGGTAATCGAGGTGGCTTCGGTGGCGGCGGATTTGGCGGAGGCCAGGGCGGGTTCGGCGGAGGCCAGGGCGGCTTCGGCGGAGGCGGGTTCGGCGGAGGCGGGTTCGGCGGCGGCCAGGGCGGCTTCGGCGGAGGCCAGGGTGGCTTCGGTGGAGGCGGATTCGGCGGAGGCAAGATCGGCTTCAGCGGCGAGTACGGAATCTAATCGAATCTAGAGACTCATCGAACGGCTCGCGGAAACGCGAGCCGTTTTCGTTTCATCGAGTCGGTTCAACCCGAAAGGGCAGAGGCTTTCCGGCCAGCCCCGCCATCAGGTTCTCGATCGCCATCTCGGCCATGCGACGGCGCGTTTGAACGGTCGCGCTTCCCAGGTGCGGCGCAATGATCGCATTCGACAGTTTCAAAATCGGATGATCGCGCGGCAGCGGTTCCGGGTCGGTCACGTCCAACGCCGCAGCGTGAAGTTGCCGATTCGCAAGCGACTCGGTCAGCGCTTCCAGATCGATCACGGCTCCGCGAGCCGCATTGATAAGTGATGCCGTTGGCTTCATCTTGGCGAGTTCGGCTCGCCCGATGAGCCCGCGCGTTTCGGCCGTCAGCGGCACCGTAAGCATGACGTAATCGGATGCCGCGAGGAGTTCGTCTAGCGAGCAATACTGGACGCCGAGCGAGGCCTCGGCATCGGGCTTGCGATTGCGGTTGCAGTAGAGCACGGTCATGTCGAAGCCGCGTGCGCGGCGTGCGACTTGTTCGCCGATGCGGCCGAGGCCGACGATGCCGAGCGTGCTGCCGTGAACCTCGCGGCCGAGTAGGAACGACGGATCGTAGCGGAGGAAGTCCGGGCCTCGGGCATAGCGGTCGCCCTCGATCAGGCGGCGGCCGGCGGCCAGCAACAGTGCGAAGGCGAGATCCGCGGTCGCGCCGTCGAGAACGCCCGGCGTGTTCCCCACGGGAATCTTGCGGGCCGTCGCGGCCGGCACGTCGATGTGGTCGACGCCCACTCCGAAGTTGCTCACGGCGCGGACGCCGGGAAGCTTATCGAGCAGTGGTCCGTTCACCGTGGGATGCCCGTAAGTGAGGATCGCTTCGATGCGGTCCGCGCCGGATTCCTCCGCGGCAATCCACGGCACGAGTTCCACCTTGCCGGAAACGAGTCCTTCGACCACCGGCCCCACGGGGAGATCGGCAAGAACGCGAGGAAGGCTCGGCATGGGAACTCTCGTTGAACGGGGGAGAAGAGAAGCCTGCGTTTCACGCTACGACTCGGAACGAATTCAACCAACGGAAGCGAGTTGTACCAGGGGGCTCACTCGCCCCTGCCGGTCGTAACGACTGGGCAGGATCGACGGCCCATTTCTCCGTTCAAACCCATCCGTTCGACACTTTGCCTTCAAAATCCCTCACTAGATTACGTATGGCGCACAATCGGTTCGCGCCGAGGGAAACGCGAAGCACCATGTCCAAATCACCCCAGATGTTGATATTCCTGGGGTTGGTCGCAGTCCTGGCCGGCGGTTGCACCACTCGACATCGCTCCTGCGCATCCCCCGCCCTGTCGCGCTCCAGCGGACAGATCGAAGTCGGAAACAAGAGCGACGACTCGCACCTTCTCGAAACCGACCTGCTCCGTTCCTATGCCGAACGAACCCGAAGCGCGAACGCGTCTGGTTCGATTGCGAACCGCCCGTCGAAAGTGCTCGCCCTGTCGGGCGGCGGCATGTATGGGGCCTACTCCACCGGCGTGCTCGCCGGCTGGACCGCGACCGGTCAGCGGCCCTGCTTCGATGTCGTCACCGGAGTGAGTACCGGCGGGCTCATCGCCACGTTCGCCTTCCTCGGCAGCAACTACGACCGCAAGCTCGTGGACCTGTACACGAACGTGAGCAGGCGCGACATCTACCGCAAGCGCATCGTCGGCTCGGCACTCTGGTCCGATTCCGCCGCGTCCTCCGCACCGTTGAAGAAGCTCATCGATACGCACCTGGACGATTCCATTTTCCAGGCGGTGGCCGCGGCGCACAATTCGGGCCGGAGGCTCTATATCGGTACGACGAACATCGACACCCGAAAGCTCGTGATCTGGGATATGGGCGCGATAGCAGCTAGCGGGCGACCCGATTCGCAGGACTTGTACCGGAAGGTGCTGCTGGCGTCGGCTTCGCCGCCCGGCTTCTTGCCGCCCGTTCCCATCGAGGTGGAAGTGAACGGCCAGAAGTTCACGGAACTGCACGTCGACGGCGGCGCAACGACCGGCGTCTTCCTGCGCGCTTCAACCTTGCATCTCGATCGCGATGCTCTCAAGTCTGAGAATCAACCGCTGGCGGGGTCCGATGCTTACGTCATCATTGCGGGCAAGTTGTACGCGGACCCGACCTGCGTCGAACGCCGGGCGTTGAAGATCGGCGAAAGCTCGCTCCGCGCGCTGCTGTACTCGCAGGTTCGCGGCGAACTCTTTCGCATCTATACGCTCTGCCTACTCGGCGGGATGACCTTCCACCTCGCGTCCGTGCCCGAGGAATTCCGCACGGGCGGCGATGCGATGGGCTTCGACCCCGAAGAAATGACGCGACTTTACGAAGCGGGCTATTCGGCCGCAACCGGAGGCCAGGCTTGGCGCGATACGCCTCCCGGTGCCGAACCTCAGGAACAGACCAAGCCTCGCGGCGGCACGCAGTTCCTCGCGCCGGGATCGAGATAGCGAGTAACCAATTCAGGCTGGCTTCACTCGGTTCTTCGCGTCCACGTGAACGACTCGAGGCGTATGCCCTTTCAATTCGCTTTCCTCGAACGAGGCATAGGTGGCGATGATGATGATGTCGCCGGACCGAATGAGGTGCGCTCCGGCTCCGTTCACTTGCATCTCGCCGCTGCCCGGCGTACCGCGGAGGGCGTAGGTGGTGAGCCGCGTGCCGTTGGTCACGTCCCAGACGTGGATTTGCTCGTTGGGCAAAATGTCGGCCGCGTAAAGTAAGTCTGCGTCGATGGTCAGGCTCCCCTCGTAATCCAGATCGGTCGCCGTCACGGTCGCTCGGTGAATTTTCGACTTCATCATCGCGCGCTGCATCAATCGCCCTCGTGTTGTCGCTTAATGACATTCTACGCCTCCGGGCTAAGATGGCTTGCATCTCGAACCTCACCCCACGGAGTTCCCTCATGAAGTTGATCACCCGAACCTCGTTCGTGATTGCGGCGGTTTTGGCCGCAACCTTGCAGGCCGAAGACAAGCCCGCGAACGAGGCTCCCAAAGGCTTCACGGCTCTCTTCGACGGCAAGAGCCTCGATGGCTGGAAAGCCACCGGAAAGGCGGATGCCTGGGCAGCAGAGGACGGAGCGATCGTCTGCAAGGGCGGCGGCGGAGGCTACCTGCTCACCGAAAAAGAGTACGGCGACTTCGAGTTCCGCTGCGAGTACAAATGGTCCAAAGAAGGCGGCAACAGCGGCGTCGGCATTCGCACCCCAGACAAAGGCGACCCCGCCTACGCCGGCATGGAAATCCAACTCATCGACGACGAGAACTGGGAGAAGGTGAACAAGTTCAAGCTCGCCGACTACCAGCACACCGGCTCGATCTACGACGTGCAACCGGCCAAACTCCAGGCCAACAAGCCGATCGGCGAATGGAATACCGTGAAGATCGTCTGCCAGGGCCGCAAGGTGACCATCGAGCAGAACGGTAAGGAACTGGTGAACGCGAACCTCGACGACTTCGAGAAGAAGTTCGACAAGCACCCCGGCCTCAAGCGCGAGAAGGGGCACCTGGGCTTCCAGAGTTACAACATCAAGGTCGAGTTCAAAAACGTGTACGTGAAAGAATTGAAGTGAGCGGACTAGCGAGTCCATCGGCTACGCCGATGCAATCCTTCGGTCGAATCGGTACATGCTTTGCATCTTCGGCGAATAAGAATGTGTGTGTGGGAGTTGCTCCCACCGCCTCTTTTTGCTTCTGGAGCTCCTCCCATGCGAATCGCATCTTCCGCTCTCCTCGTTGCGCTGGCCGTTCCAGCATTCGCCCAGCCTCCCGCTCCACCGCCACCGCCTCCCAAGACCATCACGCAGGATGGCGGCCAACCCGTCGGGAACAACCAAAACTCGCGGACGGCAGGGCCGAACGGGCCGGTCGTTCTCGATAACTTCCACCTGCTGCAGAAGCTAGCCCGCTTCGATCGCGAGCGCATTCCCGAACGCGTCGTTCACGCCCGCGGTGTCGGTGCCCACGGCGAGTTCGTCTCCTATGGAGACTACTCCGAGTACACCAAAGCCAAACTCTTCTCGGCCAAGGATGTCAAGACGCCCGTCTTCCTCCGCTTCAGCACCGTGATCCATCCCGGCGGCTCGCCGGAGCAACTCCGCGATCCCCGCGGCTTCGCCGTCAAGTTCTACACCTCGGAAGGGAACTGGGATCTGGTGGGCAACAACCTGCCCGTCTTCTTCATCCGCGACGCCATGAAGTTCCCCGACATGGTTCACAGCTTCAAGCCCAGCCCGATCACGAATCAGCAAGACCCGAATCGCTTCTTCGATTTCTTCAGCCATCAGCCCGAGAGCACGCACATGTTCACGTTCGTGTACTCGGATCAAGGCACCCCGGCGAGCCTGCGCCAAATGGACGGCTTCGGCGTCCATGCCTTCAAATGGGTGAACGCGAAGGGCGACGTGACCTACGTGAAGTTCAACTGGCGGAGCATGCAGGGTCACAAGACGTATTCCTCCGAAGAAGCCGCCGCCGCATCCGCCAAGAACCACAGCGGGCTCACCGAAGACTTGTACGAGAACATCGCGGCCGGCAAGTTCCCGTCGTGGGAACTCGGCGTGCAGATGCTCGCCCCGGCCGATCTCGGCAAGTTCGACTTCGACCCACTCGACGACACGAAAATCTGGCCCGGCATTCCCGAGGTCAAGGTCGGCAAAATGACTCTGAACAAAGTGCCGGACAACTTCTTCCAGTTCACCGAGCAGGCGGCGTTCGCCCCCGGCATGATGGTGCCCGGCATCGAGGCCAGCGAAGACCGCATGCTGCAAGGGCGGCTCTTCAGCTATGCCGATACGCAGCGCTACCGCGTGGGGACGAACTACCTGATGCTTCCGGTGAATCGCCCGCTCGCCGAGGTGTCGAACAATAGCCAGGGTGGCCAGGGGAACTTCGGGCACACCAAGAGCGACGTGAACTACGAGCCGAGCGTGACCACCGGCGGCAAGCGCGACAACCCCGCCTTCGAACTCGCGAAGACTCCGCTCACCGGCACGCTTCAGGAGAAGCCGATCGACAAGCAGCAGAACTTCAAGCAGGCCGGCGAACTCTATCAGTCGTACACCGCCGAGCAGAAGGATCACCTCATTAAGAACCTCGCCGACGATCTCGGCAAGGTGAAGAACCTCGCCGTGAAAACGAAGATTGTGTCGCACTTCTATCAGGCCGACCCGGACTTCGGCACCAAGCTCGCCAAGGCCGTCGATGTGGACGTGGCGACCGTTCAGGCTCTGATCAAGTCCGAAGCGGTTTCGAGCAAGTGAGAAATATCCTCTCCCCCGGCTTTGCGGGGAGAGGTCGGTTTGTCGATGCGCAGGCATCGACGAACCGGGTGTGGGGGATTTTGTCATTCAGGAGCATCTCATGTTCGTGGCTGCATTCGCGGTGGTCGCCGTAATGTCGTTGGCCAAGCCGCCGGTGGTGGTCGATGCCGACACGAAGGCGAAGTTGCAGGTCATCGCGTTTCAGGCGGTCCGCGATGGCGACACCAAGACGCTGACGGAATACTTCGGGGCCGGGTTCTCGGTGAACGAGGAGAATCCGCGCGGGGACACGTTCCTGTGCGTCGCCGCGTACAACGGTCAACCCGATGTGGTGGCCCTAGTCCTTAAGCAACCCGGCGTGAAGATCGAAGCGCGGAACAAGATGGGGCTCACGGCGCTCTCCGCGGCCGCGTTCAAGGGAGACGTCGCCATCGCGAAGTTGCTGGTGAAACACAAGGCAGACGCGAACGCGGCCAACGAATCCGGTCAGACGCCATTGATGTTCGCGGCCCTCATGGGGCGAACGGAAATGGCGAAGTACTTGCTGGAGGCTGGGGCCGATCCGGCCGCAATGGACAAATCGAAGAATACGGCGGCCTCGCTAGCCCGCGGTCAGGGAGCCAAGGAACTCGCCGCGTCGATCGAGGCTGCAAGAAAGAAGCCTTAAGCAGAGGGGGCGAAGAGTGCGATGAGCAGCCTGTCCGTAGAATGGACGCTGATCCCACTCGACTCCGGCCGCGGACGCAGCGGGCGAGTCAGTTTATCGAGCAAATGCTAATGTCCGACAAACCCGAATCCGCACCCTCTCTGAACTTCGTTCAGGAAATCATCGAAGAGCACAACGCCTCCGGCCGCTTCGGTGGCCGAGTTCATACGCGCTTTCCGCCGGAACCAAACGGTTACCTCCACATCGGGCACGCCAAGTCGATCTGCCTCAACTACGGACTCGCCGTGAAGTACGGAGGTAAGTTCAACCTCCGCTACGACGACACCAACCCGACCACCGAAGAGCAGGAATACGTCGACTCCATACGAGAAGACGTGCGCTGGCTCGGAGCCGATTGGGAAGGCCGCGAGTTCTACGCCTCCGATTACTTCGACCAACTCTATGACTGGGCCGAGAAGCTCATCCAGGTCGGCAAAGCTTACGTGGACGACCTGCCTGCCGAGGAGATCGCCAAGTATCGCGGGGACACCAAAGGCGGCATCGCCAGCCCGTACCGCAATCGCACCGTCGAAGAGAACCTCGACCTGTTTCGCCGCATGAAGGCGGGTGAATTCCCGGACGGTGCCCGCACGCTTCGGGCCAAGATCGACGTCAACTCGCCGAACTTCCACCTCCGCGATCCGATGATGTACCGGATCCTGCACGCCAAGCACCACCGCACCGGCAGCACGTGGTGCATCTACCCGATGTACGATTACGCCCACGGCCAATCCGATTCGCTCGAAGGCATCACCCATTCCATCTGCACCCTCGAATTCGAGATCCACCGGCCGCTCTACGACTGGTACGTCGAGTCGCTCGGCATCTTCCACCCGCGGCAGATCGAGTTCGCCCGGCTCAACCTCACCTTCACAGTGCTGAGCAAGCGGCGGCTCATCCAACTGGTGACGGATAAGCACGTGAAGGGCTGGGACGATCCGCGGATGCCGACGATTTCGGGCGTTCGCCGACGGGGTTACACTTCCGAGGCGATGCGGAAGTTCTGCGAACGCATCGGCGTCTCCAAGTTCAACGGCGTCATTGAAATGTCCTGGCTCGAGGATGCTCTCCGCGAAGATCTCAACAAGAAGGCCCACCGCGTGATGGGCGTGCTCCGGCCGCTCAAGGTCGTGATCGACAACTATCCCGAGGGTCAGGTCGAAGAGTTGGACGCGGTGAACAATCCCGAGGATGCGAGTGCCGGCAGCCGCAAGGTGCCGTTCTCGAAGGTGCTGTACATCGAGCACGACGACTTCCGCGAGGTGGCGTCGAAGGACTTCTTCCGGCTCGCGCCCGGTAAGGAGGTCCGCTTCCGCTACGCCTATTTCATCAAGTGCGTAGGTGTCGAGAAGGACGCCGCGGGGAACGTGGTCGAGTTACACTGCACCTACGACCCGGCGACATTCGGCGGAAATGCACCCGATGGCCGCAAGGTGAAGGGCACGATTCACTGGGTCTCGGCACAGCACGCGGTCGAGGCCGAGGTGCGGCTTTACGACCACCTCTTCGCCAAGCCCGATGCCGACGACGTGCCCGAAGGACAAACCTACTTGGACAACCTGAACCCGAAGTCGCTCGAAGCGCTGGCCGGCTGCAAGCTGGAACCGAGCCTGGCGACCGCCGCAGTAGGAAGCACGTTTCAGTTCGAACGGCTCGGCTACTTCTGCGTGGACAAGGATTCGGCTTCCGGCAAGCTGGTCTTCAACCGCGCCGTGACCCTCCGCGATTCGTGGGCCAAGATGGAGAAGAAGGGGAAGTAAGGATCTGGCCGCTTGCGGCTTCGCGATTGCAATTGTCAGCGCAATCGCGAAGCCGCGAGCGGCAACACTATCACCAGGAAGGTGCATCATGCCGGTATCGACCGATGAGCCCGCTCTCGTCAATCGACTCGAATCGTTGCCGTTCGTTGACGTGGTCACTGCGTTATCGGCGGAATCGCGCCCGTGGTGGATGAGCCTCGGTGCGGTGGTCGCACTCGTGGTACTCGGTACGCTCCTGCGCGGCGCGGCTTGGCTCGGCGACCGCAACTTGTGGATCGACGAATCGATGCTCGCGCTCAACCTCATCGAGCGCAGTCCCGCCCGGTTGCTCGAACCGCTCGATTGGAATCAGGGCGCTCCCGTCGGCTTCCTGCTCGCATCGAAAGCCGCCATCGGCCAATTGGGAACGGGCGAACGTGCGCTGCGGTTCCTTCCCATGCTCGGTTCGCTGTGGGGCCTCGCGGGGTTTGCTTGGCTCGCGCCGAGGCTGATCCCGCGACCGGCGGCGATGATCGCGATCGCGATCTTCAGCATTTCACCCGTGCTGGTCAGCTACTCGGCCGAGTGCAAGCAATACGCGACGGACGCCTCGATCGCGGTCGGACTGTTCGCCGCCGCCGCGAGCCTGCTGCACGGTGAGAGCGGCGTGCGCCGCTGGGCCGTGCTCGCGCTGGCCGGTGCGTGCGCTGTTTGGTTCTCGCATCCCGCGGTCTTCGTACTCGGCGGCATCGGAACGGCACTCTTTGCCGCGGCAGCGTTCCAGAAAGATCGCACGCGAATGCTTGCCGCTTCACTGACAATTGGAACCTGGCTCGTCAGCTTTGCCGCGTGCTACTTCCTCTTCTTGCGGAACCTCGGCAACAACAGCTACCTCATCACCTACTGGGACGGCCACTTCCTGCCGCTGCCGCCGAAGTCGCCCGGGGACTTCGCTTGGCTACTCGATCATTTCTTCGCCCCGTTCGCCTACCCCGGCGGCATGGGCGGAACCGAAATCCGAGCCGGGGGAATCGCCGCCGCCTTCTTCCTGATCGGCATCCGCAGCCTGTGGAAGGATCGCTGGCCGGTTGCTCTCGCGATCGTGCTGCCCGGCCTCTTCGCTCTGCTCGCATCGGGGCTGCACAAGTACCCGTTCGCGGGAAGGTTGCTCCTGTTCCTGGTGCCGTTCTTGATCCTCGGCACGGCTCGCGGCGCGGCCGTTGTTGCCTCCGCACTCGCGAAGTCGCAACCCGTTGCGGCTGTCGTACTGCTCGGCGTGCTGCTCGCGGCACCGTGTCTCGAAACTTACCAGCAACTGAACAAGCCCATGCGGACCGAGCAACTGCAACCCGTACTCGCCCAGGTCCGCGAACGCTGGCAGCCCGCCGACCGCCTCTACGTTTATTACGGTGCACTTCCGGCTTTCGAGTTCTACTCCCGTTCGTCGCCGTTCCCACCCGAGTCCATTGTGAAGGGAACCGAGGCCCGTTCGAACGCTGGCGAATATCGGCAGCAACTGGCCGCGCTCAACGGTGAACCCCGCGTTTGGCTCGTCTTCAGCCATCGGCACAAGAACGAAGAATCGATTCTCGTGGCCTACGCGGAGGGCCTCGGCCGCTGCGAGGAGACGATTCGCGAGGAAGGTGCTGCGGCCTACCGGTTCAACTTCCAGAAGTGATTCGCTCCGCGTGCGCGCTTCGCACGTTGGACTTCATCAACTCCTCAATCGCGCCATCGGCAAGGCACTTGCCGCGGTGCGTGAGCCGCACGTGCGTCCCATCATCGTCGAGTATTCCCACGGCCTTCAGGCTCGCGATCCGGTCGCCCACGAGTTCATCGAGGTCGAAGCCCGTTTGATCCTGGAATCCGATTCGCTCGATTCCTGCGGCACGACGCAGTTGGGTGCCGATCGTTTCAAATGCGCGGTCTCGCGGTTCGAGCTTCTCGCTCTGGAACGTCGGCGACTCCCCGGCCAGCACCTTGCGAATGTAGAGTTTGGTGTCGCGGGTGTTCAACTCGCGGACGCCGTGAAGGTAACGGGCGGCTCCGACTCCGAAGCCGAAGTAAGCCTCGTTCGCCCAGTAGTGCTCGTTGTGCCGGCACCGCTGCCCCGGCTTCGCGAAGTTGGAAATCTCGTAGTGCTCGAACCCAGCCGAGGCGAGCCGATCGATCGAGTGCTCGTACATGGCGAGTTCGCCGTCTTCGTCGATGGGGCGGAGCAGCCCGCGTTCGCGATCTTTCCAAAGGGGCGTGCCTTTCTCGTAGGTGAGGCCGTAGGTCGAGAGATGTTGCGGATCGAAGGCGAGTGCCGCCTCCAGGTCCGCGGCCCAGGATGCGAGCGTCGAACCGGGTGCCGCGAAGATGAGGTCGAACGAGAAGGACGGGATGAACCGGCGGACCACCTCGACGGCCCGGGGGATCTGATCCGACGTATGCCGGCGATCGAGGGCGGTGAGGAGTTCCGGGCGGAACGACTGCACGCCGATGCTCACGCGATTGACGCCGAACGAGGCGAGCAGTGCCGCCTTCTCAGCATCGAGGCTATCGGGCGTCGATTCGATGGTGAATTCGGAGCCGACGAGCGGCAGCCACGTCGCGAGACTTTCGAGCAGCCGTTGTAGCTGCTTCGCGCTCAGGTGCGTCGGCGTGCCTCCACCGATGAAGATGGTCTCGACTGAGTGCGGTTCTCGGAGCCCCGCGAGTTCGAGTGCGAGTGCGTCGAGGTAGAGTTCGATGAGGTGATCTTGGCCGGCCGCGACCGCGAAGTCGCAGTACCCGCAGTGGTGGGCGCAGAACGGAACGTGAATGTAAGCCGCGCGCGGTTCGAGCCAGGGCTTACTGGGCATTGTTCCCCACTCAAACGGCAGCGCACACCCCAGCCAGCCGAAACGAAATATCGCCCGTGCTGGGGAACACCTGCAA
>JAYTUG010000012.1:0-12385 GCA_043744695.1 Gemmataceae bacterium | reverse complement strand
CGCTATTCAAATCGAGAACTTGAATAGTGACTTGCCCAGTCGCCGTCTTCCCAACGAGTGTAGTCAAGTTCCATTCAAAGTGCCGTTGCCAGTTTTGCAATCTCGGGTTGAAAAGTTGATAGAGCTTGCCGCTCCTTAGCCCGGCGAGATTTGGTCCTTTCTGCAAGTTGCATTGCGAACAAGCCAGGCAGAGGTTGTCGAGGTCGTCCGAGCCTTCGTGCTGCTTGGAAATGATGTGATCGAGATGAAATGAGACCAGGCCCTCTTCCTGATGCATGCGGCAGTATTCGCAGCGTGCACCGGCCCGCTTCCAAATGACTTCCACATCCGCGGCCGGAATCGTGCTCATTGGGCATCCGCGAGCAGTCGGCGTGCTTGAGACTGGAGGATCGAAATCATCGTGTCGAAACGAATGATTGCGGCGTATTCGGCATTCTCCTCGGCAGTGAGCCGCCCCTCGTTGGCGCACTCGCCGAGGTATTTGACACGGGCTTGAAGCTTTTTGTCGGCCTTGATCGCTAAGATGCGCTTCGCGGACTCAGGCGTCAGGCATTCGCCGACTGCCGCAATGAGTGAAGTCAGCGATGCAGGCTTGGTCCTAGTGCGTTTCATAATCTGATTATAGCCACGGTGCCGTTTCGCGAAAAGGAATTCCCATGTCTCCCGATCCGATGCTCGACCGCCTACCGCCGCAAAATAAAGACGCCGAACGCGGCGTGCTCGGCGGCATCCTCCGCGATCCGGATACACTCGCCACCGTTCAGCAAATCCTCCGCACCGACAACTTCTACTTCGACCACCATCAGAAGATTTTCCAGGCACTCACCGACCTCGAGAACGAGAACCAACCGCTCGATCTCGTGCTGCTCCACGAACGCCTCCGCAAGAACAAACACCTCGAAGACGTCGGCGGCGTACCGTACCTCACCGAATTGTGGGAGTCCGTTCCCACGGGGGCGAACGCCGAATATCACGCGAAGCTCGTCCGCGATGCCGCGATGATCCGCAGCCTCATTCACAGCGGCAACGAAATCCTCCGCGATGCCTACGACCGCTCGCAGTCCGCGGACGAACTCGTTGCCCAGGCCGAACGGCTCATCATGGAGATCGCCAAGGCCGGCATGGTCGGCGAAACGAAGACGCTCAACGACGCCGTTCAGGAAGCGTGGCACCGCCTCGATTCCCGCATCGGCAAAGAGAACCTCTCGATCAGCGGCATCTCGACCGGCTACGACGACCTCGACAACATCACCGCGGGCCTCCAGAATTCCGAACTCATCATCATCGCGGCCCGGCCCAGCGTCGGCAAAACTGCGTTCGCGTTGAACCTCGTCCGCAACATCATCACCGAGATCGACCCCGAGACCGGCCGCGGCCCAGCCGTACTCTTCGTCAGCCTCGAACAATCCCGCATCGAACTCGCCGAGCGGTTGCTTTGCTGCCATTCGCTCGTCGATAGCCACAAGGTCCGCACCGGGCGGCTCTCCTCAGAAGACGTTCAGAAGCTCATGGATGCGGGCGACGTGCTGCGGCGAGCCAAGTTGTACATCGACGACACGCCGTCGCGGAGCATGATTCAAATTGCCGCGACCGCTCGCCGCTTGATGAAGAAGGAAGAAAAGTACGGCGGGCTGAAGCTCGTCGTGATCGACTATTTGCAACTGATCGACCCCGAAAATCGCCGCGACCCGCGGCAGGAGCAGGTGGCTCAAATCAGTCGTCGTCTGAAATTCTTGGCCCGCGAATTGAACGTGCCCGTGATCGCCCTGGCTCAGGTCAACCGAGCATCCGAAGACCGGCAAGACCACAAGCCGCGGCTCGCCGACCTTCGCGAATCGGGCTCCATCGAGCAAGATGCCGACACGTGCATGATGCTCCATCGGCCCGGGCTGTTCGACAAGAGCGACGACAAGGCGGACAAGATTCTGGAAGTGATCATCGCGAAACAGCGCAACGGCCCCACGGGGGAAGTCACGCTCAGCTACTTCAAGCAGTTCATGAAGTACCGCAACTACAGTCCGGAAGACGAGCCGCGCTACGGCGGCGGCATGTGAGCGTGCGCTCGTTCCGCCGCGTACTCACCTTTCAGAAAGGCCGCATCGTAGAGGAACGTGCCGCCGGGGAGGATCGAAACGACGAACCCGCGAACGGCCTCTTTCAGCGGCCACTTGCGAGCAGCCATCGCCAGAAATCCCGCGACCCCATACAGGACGAAGAGCCCGCCGTGAATCGCGCCGATGATCTTCGTCGGCTCGGGATGCTCGCCCAGCGCCGGGAGGTACTTGATCGGCATCGCAATGAGGAGCAGAACGAGGTACGAGACCCCTTCGATAAAGGCAATGACGCGAAAGCGGCCAACGGGGGTTGCGAGCAAGGTGAAACTCCAAAGGAAGCCATCGCGAAGCCGCGAGCGGCTCGGATTTACCTCAACTTTGCCGGATCGATCTGCACGTGCTTGATGTGCGAGCGCTTCCAGGTGTAAGTGATCTCGAGCATTCCGGCCGCGGATTCGATCATCGCCGGATAGGAGAATTCGCCGAGTTCCGCTTCCAAGTCTTGAACCTTCTTCCAAGTCTTGCCGTCGTCGGTCGAGCGAGCCAGGCTGATCGGCGTGCGGGCGATCGGCAGCGGATTGTAAATGAGGAAGACGTCGCCGGTAAGCGTTTTCACCGCGTCGATTCCGGCGCTGGGATTGGCCAGTTCCGTTTCCTCGGCGGGGGAGAACGTGACACCACCGTCCTTCGACTCTGCCCGGCACACTTTGCGAGGGTCGCTCGAACGGAGCAGCGCGACGATCCGACCGTCTTTCGCTTCAAACAACGTCGGCTGAATCTGATGCATCTTGCCCGGCACCGCGAAGGGGCTCGAACGCTTCCACGTCTTGCCGTCGTCCGTGGAACGATCCACGTACGGAGTCCAGTTTCGGTAACTTTCGAGCGACGTGCCGGCGAGGATCGTGCCGTCCTTCAGTTGAATGGGCTTAGCCCGCACCGGACCCCAGAAGCCGGCGGGCATCATCTCCGGAGGCGTCCAGGTCTTGCCGCCGTCTTTCGAGGTGCGAACGTAACCGGTCCAGCGTTCGGGGCTGGGACCGGCCTTATACCAAAAATAAAGCGTGCCCTTCGCGGTCTTGAAGAGCACGGGATTCCAGCACGGCTGGCCGGGTTCGCTCCCGATCGCGGCCGGTTCCGTCCACACCTTGCCGTCGAAGCTGCTGGCCCAAATCTGGACGTTCTTGGCACCTTCGGCGTCGCCGCCGAACCACGCCGCCAGCAACTTGCCCGGCTCGTACTCCACGAGCGTGGACGCGTGACACGATTTGAACGGAGCCTTCTCGAAGATGAACATGAGAGTCTCGGGAAAAGTGAGCTTCGGTTCAAACATAACCGATGAGATCAACACACAGTTTCTTGAGGCCTTCGGCTCGAAGGCTTACCCCTCGACTTCGAAGATACACTCGACTTCGACCGCGATCCCACCGGGCAGCGTGTGGGCCGAGACCGCGCTGCGAGCGCCGATCCCCGCCTCGTCGCCGAACACGTCCTTCATCAGTTCCGAGAACCCGTTGATTACCTTCGGCTGATCCGTGAACTCGGTCGTGCAATTCACCCAGCCGAGCGTCTTGACGATCCGCTTGACCTTATCGAGCGAACCGAGCACGTCGCGGATCGTGGAGAGCACTGCGAGCCCGACCTGACGAGCCGCGTCTTTGCCTTGGTCGAGCGTCATGTCTTGTCCGACGCGACCGAGAATCAAACTCTTATCGGCTTTGAGGGGCCCGTGCCCCGAGACGTAGAGCATGTTGCCGACTTTCACGGCGGTCTTGTAAACCGCGACCGGTTTTGGCGCGGGCGGCAGCGTGAGGTGGAGTTCCTGAATTCGCTTCTCGGGGCTTGTGGCCATGGGTAGCTCCTCGTGGGTGAAGCTTGTGATATTCGGACGGCACTTCACCGCAAAGGTGGAGCCGAACCGGACGAGAAGGAGTTGTCTCCGCCGAGGTCGAAGGTGATAATTTCGGGATGGCACTTCCGTCACTGACGCTAGTCGCGAGCGGGCTGTTGATTGCAGCCTTCGTTGTGGTTGTAGTCGCTGCCCTGGACCTGACGTGGATACGGTTCACCACGCCGATGCTGCGCGGTCGGGCCGATCTGGACCGATTCCGCCGCGCGATCACCCGCCAGCGGTGGGCGTCCCTTGTCGTCATTTTCCTCCTCATCAGTGCGGCGGCCGTGGCCTTGGTCGGGCAACTCGGCGGATGGTGCCAGTTGGACGATCTGCCGGTGACGATCGGGGCCGGGGTGCCGCTGATGTTCGTGGAATGGTGGATGAAGTACGCCGAACGCCGATTCAAAGCGATCCCTGCGGCCAACGACAAGATCCGAGCCAAGTGGGAACGGGCGCTGCGCGAGTGGGAGGAACGTCCGATTCCCGACTGGGGCTGAATCGAGTCGTTTGAAGGTTACTCCGCGACGACGAGATCGATGACTTCCGCTCGGCCCGGGAATTCCGCACGCATGACCAGCTTGCCTCCCAGAGCCTTCACATAGCTGATCAACGTGGCGACGTGGGTGTCGTCCCGCGATTCCAGTTTCGAAACGGCCGCTTGTTGAACGCCCATCTCGCGAGCCACATCCGATTGAGTCATTCCAAGCTTCTCTCGCAGTTCCCGAATCCGAACCGGATAGGGCGGTACGGTTTCCAAACGGTGTTGCACCAGCTTGATCGCGCGGGCCAATGCCTGCGGAAGCTCCGCGTAGTGTTCATCCGCCGGTTCTCCGTATCCGTGCTCCTCGTCCGCGGTGAGCAAAAAGCCGCTTTCCGCACGCCAGTCGATGACTAGCAAGTAGTTCGGATATTGAACATCGAGCGTCCAGAAGCCATCCTGATGAAGCGGCTTGTGGATCTTTCGATCCGCATCCGGGAACAAGAGTGCCAAAACGGAGTCCAGATGTTGAATCGGATTCATGGATTGATTCTCGTTCCGTTGCCAGCGGTCTTCTCGAACGCTTTCGAGCCGTCACGACTCAAGATCAAGACAGCACCCATATCACTGATGTAAGTGAAGTGACGCTTCTGCACATAGCGCGTCACTCCTGGGAGGTCGCAATCCCTCGCATACGCCGACACAGGAGGGTATAGCCGGCCTCCCGTGACCTCCGGCATTCCCGAAAGATCCCGCGCGATTCCGGACAGTTCGTCCTCGACCGCGGTCATGACTCGATCGATCGCCGCGAGTGCGTCGTCGTGGGAAGTGAACGGCGGCAACGCGTTCAGTCGTTCGAGGAACACCAGTAACCTTTCCTTGATGTCCATCTCGGGCGACTCTGTTCCCGTATTTGAAGGTTATCCTGGCTGCGATATTCCGTCAAGGGAATGTTATACGCCGGATGGTAACTTCAATCCATGACCCGGCTCACTGCTCGGTACGAGCTTGCCGCCCTCGATCGTCGGGCCACCGGTGAAGTGGTCCGCGAACCACGAGACGCAATCGACGTGAGGGACGGCCGCGAGGCCGCAGGCGAGATGAATGCCGACCTCGGGCATCCGCACCGGCGACACCGACACCTGAAACGCCTCGGCCACCGCCGCGATCTTCAAGAACGGCGTGATGCCACCGAGCCGGCAGACGTCGGGCCGAATCGTGCGAACCACGCCGCTGCGAATCACGCGAAAGAATCGTTCGCGGGTATCGAACGACGAGCCGATCGCCAGTGGAATCTCGGCGAGGCTCGCGAGCTTCGCGTAGCCAATTTCGTCCGCACTCGGGATTGGGTCTTCGAACCAATCGATGCCGATGTCTTCGAAGAAGTGCGTGAGCGCCTCCGCGGTGCCGAGGTCGAACCGGCCGCTGGCCGCCACGCTCACCGAGGCCTCTTCGCCGAGGCCATCCGAGATTTCCCGCACGCGGTCGGCATCGGCCCGCACGTCGCCGGAACCGACCTCGACGCGAACGCCCATTGCACCTTGCTTCACGAGCGGCTTCGCCAGCTTCACCACTTCGGCCGCGGTTCGTCCCAGAGTCGCAATGTCCGAAGCGAAGAACGGTGCGACCGGCTTCGCGTGGCCGAGGAGCTTGTAGAGCGGCACGCCAGCCGCCTTCGCCTTGATGTCCCACAAAGCAATGTCGATGGCGGAGTAGGCGCGAGCCGCGAGGCCGGTGAAACCCGCGTGGCGAAAGCGCGCCTCGGCCTTCGCGAACAGCGGCTCGGCATCGCGCGGATCCTCGCCGATCGCGAGCAGTGACAACTCGTTGTCAATCAGCCCGCGAACCGCGCTCGCACCCGGTCCTTGCAGGTACGTGTAGCCGAGCCCAGTGAGCCCGGCATCCGTTTCGACGTGGACGAGGATGAGGTCGATGGGTTCCGATGCCGCGGGCTTCGGTCCGGAAAGCGGGATGCGGCCCGGTACCGTTTGCGGTACGCGAAGGTGTTCGGTCGAGAGGCGAGTGATTTTCATGGGGTTCATCACGAGTCGGAGCTTCCGACTTGAAGCTTGAGTGCCTTGTCGGCAATGTCCGTGCGGTAGTGCATGCCGGGGAAACTGATGAGTTTCACGGCCTTGTAAGCTTGCGCCTTGGCAGCGGCCAGATCGAAGCCCAGAGCCGTGACGCCGAGTACGCGGCCGCCATCGGTGGCCACGCGGCCGATCGGATCGAGCTTCGTGCCGGCGTGGAACACCTTCACATCGGGAAGTGCGTCGGCGGCCTCGATTCCCGCGATGACCTTGCCAGTGTCGAATTTGCCGGGGTAGCCGCCGGAGCAGAGCACGACGCACACGGCCGGTCGCGGGTCCCACTCCATGCGGTCCTCGAACTCGTGAAGCCGCTCGTCGGCCACGGCTTCGAGTAAGTCGAGAAGATCGGTTCGAAGCCGCATGAGCAGCGGTTGCGTTTCGGGGTCGCCGAATCGGGCGTTGAATTCGAGTACGCGCAGGCCCTGATTCGTCAGCATGACTCCGGCGTAGAGGACGCCCTGGAACGGATAGCGACCGCGCTTCATGGCGTGAACGATCGGCACGAACACGGACTCTTCCAAGTCTTCGATGAGCTTGGTCGTGCCGATGGGAGCGGGGCAATAAGTTCCCATGCCGCCGGTGTTCGGTCCGAGGTCGCCGTCGAACGCTGCTTTGTGATCCTGGCATGCCGGCAACGTGAGAATGGTGCGGCCACTGACCAGCGCGAGAACCGAAAGTTCCTCGCCTTCGAGCTTTTTCTCGACGACGATTCGCCGGCCCGCCTTCGCTCCGAATTCTTCCTTCGCCATGATCCGATCGACGGCCTTGCGAGCCTCGGCGTTGTCCTTGCAGACGATCACGCCTTTCCCACCTGCGAGCCCGTCGGCCTTCACGACCACCGGATAGTCGCGGCTCATGACGTACGTGCGAGCCGGTTCGGGATGGTCGAAGATTTGGAAGTCCGCAGTCGGCACATCCGCGTGCCGCATCAGTTCCTTGGAGAAGACCTTGCTGCTTTCGATTCGGGCGGCGTCCTTCGAGGGGCCGAACACTTTGAGGCCGCGACCTCGCAGGTAATCCGCGAGCCCCGCCGCGAGCGGGTCTTCCGGGCCGATGATCACCAGGCCAATTCCTTCCTTGATGCAGAACCGCGCCAGTTTGTCGGTCTCCGTGTGATCGATGGCGATACTCGTGGCTCCGTCGCTGGCCGTGCCCGCGTTCCCCGGCGCGCAAAAAATGCGGCCCGCCCGTGGCGACTGCTTCAACTTCCAGATCAGCGCGTGTTCGCGGCCGCCTTTACCAATCACCAGAATGTTCATCGAGTCAATCTAAGACCCCGAGCCACTCGCGGCTTCGCGAATCGGGCGATGATCTGGACATGGACCATTATTTCGTCTAGACTAACTGTAGACATTAGCCTCACCTAGTGAGTAGGCCATGCTCGTTCGTTCTCTTCAAATTCTGGCACTCTCCGCGCTCGCGTCCGTAGCTCTCGTCGGTTGTTCGAACGGTGGGCCGCCCGCGTTCGATGGACTGCCCGTGCGAGTGACGTGTACCACGACTATCGTTTCGGACCTCGTTCAGCGCGTCGGTGGCGATCGCGTGAGCGTTCAGACCATTATGGGTGCGGGCGTCGATCCGCACCGCTACCAACCCGCTCCGAGCGACATTCAAAAGCTCGAATCGGCCCATCTCGTGTTCTTCAGCGGCCTGCACCTCGAAGGCAAAATGACGGACACGTTCGAGAAGTCGAGCAATCGAATGCGAGGCTTCGCGGTCACGCGGGGGATTCCCCACAACTTGCTTCGCGAGGCCGAGCCCGGCTCTGAAGCGCAGCACGATCCCCACGTCTGGTTCGATGTGAAACTCTGGATGAAGTGCGTGGACTGCGTGCGCGAGGAACTCTCGAACCTCGACCCAACTGGAGCTGAGCAGTATCGGAAGAACGCCGAGAAGTATTTGCAGGAACTCGAAGCGTTGGATGCCGAGATTCGCGTGAAGCTGCACTCGGTCGAACTCAACAAGCGCGTACTCGTCACGTCTCACGATGCGTTCGGTTACTTCGGTCGGGCGTACGGCTACGAGGTTCGCGGACTTCAAGGCGTGAGTACCGCAAGCGAGACCGGCATCGCGGACCGGCAGAGCCTCGCGAACTACCTCGGCAAGAATCGCATCCCGGCCGTGTTCACCGAAACCTCGACGCCGCCCGATGGCCTTCGCTCCGTTCTCGAAACCTGCCGCCGCGACTACAAACACGATGTGAAACTCATCGGCGGCGACTCCGCCCTGTACTCCGACGCGCTCGGCGAACCGGGCACGCCCGGCGGCACGTACCCCGGCATGATTCGCCACAACGCGAACGTCATCGTGGAGGCGTTGAAGTCGTGATTCCCGCTATCGAGGTTCACGATCTCACGGTTGCCTATCGCGAGAAGCCCGTGCTTTGGGACATCGACCTGGTGGTTCCCGGCGGCGTCCTCATGGCCGTGGTCGGTCCCAACGGGGCCGGGAAGACAACGCTCATCAAGGCGATTCTCGGACTCGTGCGGCCCGTGGCTGGCGAAGTGTTGGTTCTGGGGAAGCCGTACTCGCCGCGTGCGCGGCAAGTGGCCTACGTGCCGCAACGCGGTTCCGTGGATTGGGACTTCCCCACGACGGTACTCGACGTGGTGACGATGGGAACCTATGGGCGGCTCGGGTGGTTCCGCCGGCCCGGCACAAAAGAACATGCCGATTCACTCGAAGCGCTCGGCCGCGTGGGCATGGCAGACTACGCATCTCGGCAGATCAGCCAACTCTCGGGCGGCCAACAGCAGCGAACGTTTCTCGCCCGCGCTCTGGTTCAGGACGCGCCCGTCTACTTGATGGATGAACCGTTCCAAGGCGTCGATGCCGTCACCGAGCGGGCCATCGTCGAGATTCTGCGGGAACTCCGGACTCGTGGTCGCACCGTACTGGTCGTGCATCACGATCTGCAAACCGTGGCCGAGTATTTCGACTGGGTGACGCTCCTGAACGTGCGTCGCATCGCGAGCGGTCCCGTGGCCGAGTCGTTCACGCCGGACAACCTGCGTGCGGCTTACGGGGAGCGAGCGGTGATTCCGGTGCAACGTTCTGAGGCGTGAGTGGACTACGGTCGAACCCGACCCTTCGCCGTGACGCCGGAAGCGAGTTCGTCTGGCGGAAGTTCCGATACGTTCTTGGTCATCATTCTCGCACCGGCTTTGGTGCTCCGTTCGACCAGTGGGCTCTGCTTCGTCGGTGGCCTTTTCTCGACCTGCTCCCGAACGAATCGCGGCCGCTTCACCTTCTTGGGCCTCTCCGCCTTGGGGGGCGGGGTCTGACGTCGCAGTTTCTCGGCCGCTGCCTGCTCCGCTGCCAACTTCGCCGCCGCGATTGCGTTAGCCTCGGCCTGCAATCGGGTCTCCCGCGACAAGACGCTCTCCGTCTTCACCTTCTTCTTCGCCATCGATCGTTCCTCGGAGGGAAGTGAATCTAGTTTTGTAGCGAACGGCGTGCCTCATGGCAGTTGCAAATGCGAGGCAAGTTTGCGCGCCACGTCGACTCGGTTATTTCTCAACCAACTCGAACGCCGGCATCTCTTTCGCCGCGGCGGGCGCATCGACACCCAACAAAGCGGCGACCGTTGGAGCCACGATGAGCGACGACTTCGGCTCAATGCGTTTGCCGAGAGCGGGGACGCCCGCCCCGAAGGCCAGCACGGGAACGTGGGTGTCGTAGCCGTGCGGCGAGCCGTGGCTCGTGCCGTCCCCATAGCCGGTGACGAGCACGCCGGGATTGGGAATGCCGATCAGGTCGCCGCAGCGTTCGGGCCGATACGCGAGCTTCACGCGGTCGAGAATTTCCTTCACCTCTTTTTCCTTGCCCGCGCCGACTGGCGGCATCGCGTTCGTCTCGATCTGTTTGCGCGTGAATGCGGTTTGCATGAAGGGGCGGTTCCCGATCCATTGGGCCGCGAAGTCCGCGACGGCGGCCAGCTCGAGGCCGCGCTCCTTGATCGCCGCGTGGTTCAAGTAAACCCACGGCCACAATTCCGACGTGTCGCGCGGTTCGAGTTCGAACCACTGCGTCGGCCCCTTCGGCGACTTGCCGTAGGTTTCATCCAGTGCAGCGGACAGCGGCGGGCGAATATCCGCGACCGACTTTCGCGCCGCCGTTTCGATCCGCTGCTGCTCGGGAATCGGGCAGATCCCGTGATCCGCCGTGACGACCATCGCGTAGCGGTCGCCTAACTTCTCATCGAGCAGTGTCAGGAACTCGGCGATCAGCTTGTCCGAACGCAAAGTCACATCCAGGACTTCCTGCGAGTCGGGCCCCCAGAGGTGCCCGATCAGGTCGTTGGACGAAAAGCTCACGCAGAGCAGATCGGTGCCTTCGCCGTTGCCGAGGTTCTCGGCGGCGATCGCCTTCTTCACGAGTTCGAAGAGCAGGTCGTTACCGGCGTGTGAAGCCTCGACGCACGCATAGTAAGGCTTCGGGCGTTTGTCGAACTGCGGCTTCGAGGGGAAGGGATGCGGGAAGAATCGCTTTTGGCTGAAGTCGCCATCGGCGACGCCGGCGGATTCGCCCACAGCATCGTCGCGACCCGCGAGTTTGTCGTAGTCGAGGTCCGCCCGGAAGCGGGTCCATTCCTTGCCGATCCACTCGTTCGCTTTGCCGGAGGCGTTGAACTCCGCGACCCAGGGATGCACCGCATCGCGGTAGTACGCTCCGGTGTGAAACAGGCCATCGCGGGTATCGAAGCAATAGGCGGCAGTCGGCTTCTTGCCGCCCATCAGGACGGTCGTGCGATCCTTGAGCGAGAGGCTCACGACGCGGCTATTCGCATTCGCGGCTTGCAGCCGATCGCCGACCGTCTCGACGAGCAAGCGTTCCGGGGAAAAGCCCGCCTCCACACCTCGGCTCGAAGTTCCTTTTGGTGGGGAAGGAACGAGTTCGAACGGCCGCGTGGGTTGAACGCAATACACGCGGCTGGCCGCAGCGCGATCGTACCATTCGTTCTCGATGATGCCGTGAACCGAGGGGGGGGCTCCCGTACTGATCGACGCGTGCCCCGGCCCCGTGGAACTACACGCGTAAGGCAGGTGGACGTTGCTGTACCAGGCTCCGTCTTTCTTGATGCGTTCGAAGCCGCCCGGCCCGAAGTGCTCGGCCCAGCGCGTGAGGTAGTCGCCGCGCATCTGATCGAAGACGACGAGCACGACGAGCTTACCCTTGGGTTTAGACCCATCGGTCGGGGTGGGTATCTGGGCGCGTTCGACGAGCAACCAGACCCCGACGATGAGGGCGGCACTGGCGAGAAAGATCGAGCCGAGTCGGAGCGCACGAGGCATGAGATTTCCTGGGGGTAAAGCCCACCCATTGCTATGGGTGGGCTTGCTCGATCACTTCCCATCGTCTTTGAGAAGTTCCCACTTTTCGCCGAAGAAGCCGGCGCGGACCACCTTGCCGGGAGACCGCGCGTTCGGCGGCGTCGTGGTGTCGATGATTGCGTAGTCGGGCAGCTTCGATACCTGCCGTGCGTTGTTCAAGTAATCGTACTCGCGGAACGTGAACCCGCTGTTCAGCACCACGTACTTCTTTGGGTTCAGCGGGTTCGGGTAGATCAGCACAGGCACGCTGCTCTCCGGCGGGTAGGTCCGGCCGTTGACATGCACGCCGGCCGCATCCCACTGGACGGGAAGTTTGGCCGCGATTTTCGCCAGTACCTTGTTGCTCGACGGATCGCCCCAGAGCACCAGATTGCTGGAGGCTATGTCGGCGGGCGTGATGTCGCTGTCGTCTTTGACGAGGGCTTCGCCGCGGAACTGACGCCGCCAGTGCTCCACCGCGTGTTTCATCTCGCCGTCCGCCCAGGCGCCGACTTTCGCATTCATCGGCGTTCCGGTCGGGCGTACCATGACAAAATGGC
>JAYTUG010000011.1:0-3163 GCA_043744695.1 Gemmataceae bacterium | reverse complement strand
CGGAGATTGATCGCCTCTCTCTTTCCGGAGCGTCCCGTGACCCGATTGTTCTCGGACATCATCGTGACCCGGAGTTCGTCTTCCCAGTCGGGGTTCTCACTTCCGAATGTGGAGCACGGCAACAAGCTCACGATTCAAGACGTCAGCTTCTGGTACGGGGCGAAGCAAGCTCTCTTCAACATGTCGTTGAAGATTCCCGAACGCTCGGTGGTCGCGTTCATCGGGCCGAGCGGCTGCGGCAAAAGCACGCTCTTGCGGCTCATCAACCGCATGAACGATCTCATCGACGGCACCCGCCACACCGGCCACATTCTGCTCGATGGCCGCGATGTCTACGACTCCGGAGTGAACCTGGTGGACCTCCGGCGTCGCGTCGGCATGGTGTTCCAAAAGTCGAACCCGTTCCCCAAATCCGTCTACGAGAATGTGGCCTACGGCCCGCGCGTGTCGGGGGTGAAGGATCGCGCCCGGCTCGATTACCTCGTCGAGCGCTGCCTCAAGCAATCCGCACTTTGGAACGAAGTGAAGGACCGCCTCCACGCCAGTGCCCTGGAACTGTCCGGCGGCCAGCAGCAGCGATTGTGCATCGCCCGGGCGCTCGCCACCGATCCGGAGGTGCTGCTCATGGACGAACCGGCCAGCGCCCTCGACCCGAAATCGACGCAGGCCATCGAAGACCTCATCTTCGACCTCAAGAAGGAATACACGATCGTGATCGTGACGCACAACATGCAGCAGGCGGCCCGCGTCTCCGATTCGACCGCGTTCTTCTTCGAAGGGAAGCTCGTCGAATCGGGCCCGACCCAGCAGATGTTCACGCATCCGAAAGAGAAACAGACCGAAGACTACATCACGGGGCGCTTCGGATGAGCAAGCACCTCACCCGCGACCTGGAGGACCTGCACCGCAAGGTGATGGGCATGGCCGCGCGGGTCGAGGAAGCGATTTACGCGGCCCTGAAGGCCCTCCAGGGCCGCGACCCGCGTCTGGCCCGCGAGGTGATTGCCGGCGATCAAACGATCGACGTGTTCGAGAACGCCATCTACGAAGAGTGCCTGCGGCTCATCGCCCTGCACCAACCCGTGGCCATCGACCTCCGGCAGATCGCGGCGACGTTCATGGTGACGACCGACCTCGAGCGCATGGGCGATCTCGCGGTGGATATTGCCGAGCGGGCCGAGGCGCTGGCCGCTTGGCCGAACGTTTTGGAAAGTGCTTCGGACGACGCCCTTTCCGACAAGTTCCAGCGGATGACCGACCTCAGTACCGGCATGGTGCGGCAAAGCCTCGATGCATTCGTCAACATGGAGCCGCGCGAGGCGCGACGCGTGATTCGCATGGATGTCGAGGTCGATCGCTACCATGCCGAGATCATTCGAGACTTGATCGTGCGGATGAAGGCGAGCCCGACAGCCGTGGAACCGGCGCTGTCGCTCTTCAGCGCCGTGCGGCATCTGGAACGCATCGCCGATCACGCGACCAATATCGCGGAAGACGTGGTCTATCTCGTCGATGGCGAGATCGTTCGCCACCGACTCGATGCCGCCGCTGCGGACTAGGCTCTGTTCGATAAGTGTAGAATCCGTGAACGCTAGTTCACCACGAAGGCACAAAGTTCACACAAAGGGCCACCAAGAGAAGCGAGATTCATCACGATCCTTTGTGTTTCTTTGTGTGATCTTCGTGCCTCTGTGGTGAAATGTGCGAGAGGGGAAGAGAGCCTTTTCCACGTTTGCTGTTCTCAAATAGAGCCTAATGAAACACTGGAGGACGAACGATGAGCGCCACCGCGACCATGTACGACCCCGGCGTCAAGCTCGGCACCGGATACCAATCGGAGGGGCCGCAAATGGGTCAGCCTCGCATTCTGATCATCGAAGACGAACGCGGCCTCACCCAGACCCTTTCGTGGTACTTCAACCGCGAAGGGTTCGAGACCATCGTTGCTCACGACGGTGCGGAGGGCTTGCGCAAGGCCCAAACCTTGCTCCCGGACGCACTGATACTCGACCTCATGCTTCCCACGATGAGCGGGTTGGACATCTGCAAGGAACTTCGGTCCGGCGAGCGGACCAAGCACATCCCGATCATCATGACCACGGCGAAGGCCGAGGAATCGGATCAACTCGTCGGCTACAAACTGGGTGCCGACGATTATGTAACCAAGCCCTTCAGCAACAAAGTGCTGCTGGAAAAGGTGAAGGCACTGCTGAGGCGTGTGGACGGCCCGAGCGACCCCGGCGACGTGATCGAACACGCCGGGATCAAGATCGACCGAGTCCGCCACCGCGTGACGGTGGAAGGCGAAGCGATCGACCTGACGCCGACGGAGTTCAAATTGCTGCTGTGCTTGTTGCGGCAGCCGGGCCGGGCCTTCAACCGCCATCAACTCATGGACGCGGCCATCGGCGAAGGCTCGATCGTGCTCGAACGCACCATCGACGTTCACGTGAAGACGCTGCGTCACAAGATCAAGAAGGCCGGCGGCAGCGAGGATCTGATCGAGACGGTCCGCGGCGTCGGCTACCGCCTACAGGAGTTGAAGGTCGACGAGTGACTGCCGATTGCGGCTTTGCGGTTGCTCACTTCACATGCAGAGTGAACTCGGGGTTGCCCTGCTCATCGTTCGCGCGGGTGAGCTTGAACGCCTTGCCGAATGCGACCGACTTCAGCCACCCGGCTTGCTTTCGCGTGGCGACGTACCCTTTCGGCCCGCGTTTGTAGATGTCGAACGCGATCGCGTCGCTCCGGGCGTCCACCAGCCAATACTCGCCGATGCCCGCTTCCCAGTAGGCTTCGAAAAGCACCTCAGTGTCTTTCTTGAGAGACCCGGTGCTGACCACTTCAAGAACCATATCAGGTGATCCTTGCAACTCAACGATTACTGGCCACCGATCTTTAACTCGTTCAACCAGGCCAGATTTAAGGCTTGCGAACGACACGTAGACGCCGTCCGGAGTACAGGCAGCATCGGCTTCGCGATTGCCCCAGAGGGCTCCGCTTACGAAAAACATCCATTTACAATGGTTACGTCTGTACGCAATCAAAGACGATTGACTTCATTTTGACGTACTTGTTTAGCGCCCCAGGAGCAGCGTGGGCCGTGGGAGCAGGAGGTTGCCCGCACTTCGCAGCGTCTGACTGATGTGGTCCAGCGCCGATC
>JAYTUG010000010.1:0-12432 GCA_043744695.1 Gemmataceae bacterium | reverse complement strand
CTGGGTTCCGGCTCCCCTACGCACGAGCGTCCCCCGACACTCGCACGACCGGACAATGCCTATCGGCCTGCTGTCCGGAAGAATCGGCACAACCGGAGCCTCGGCTTGAGCGAGAATTCCGAATGGTTCGAGTTTGCGGCCCCGAACCGAGCTTCGAGATTCGGAAGCCTGGCAAGCAGGAGCAGCCGGGCAAGCACTGCGAGAATCCAGACTGACCCAGCCGGTTCGGTACGGTATACTGGGCTCTCTACAGCGAGGGCGAATAATGTCGATTCCAGCCGGACCTCCCGCGATGCGTGCGTTGGCCACTCAACTGGAACTTCCAAACTCGAACGACGAGTATGGGACGTTTCCCAAGAATGGATATCCCACGCATCTCGAACTTCCCCACACGGACGACAAACCCGTGGAAAACGACTACCAACCGCTTCAAAGCGAAATCCTGCGGCAGTCTCTCGTGCCGCACTTGAGGCAACTCCACGCCGACGGTCGATTTTACCTCGGCGTGGACAACGGCATCTACTTCCGCTTCACGGACCCGGTTGAAAAGGGATGCCGAGCGCCCGACTTCTTTTACGTTCCCGATGTGCCGCGGCGGCTCAACGGTCAGCGCCGACTTTCCTACGTGATGTGGGTCGAAAAAGTCACTCCCGTCCTCGTGGTCGAATACGTCTCGGGGAATGGGAAGGAAGAACGCGATGCGACCCCGCTCAAGGGCAAGTTCTGGATCTACGAGAATGCGATCCGCGCGCCCTACTATGCAATCTGGGATTGGAGGAAGGAACTGCTCGAAGTATTCGTACTCGGCGACGCGGGCTATCAGCGTATGACGGCCAACGAACAGGGACGGTTTCCGATCCCTCCGATGGAAATCGAACTGGGTGTCTGGAAGGGTCCCTATTTCAAGGAGGAAGAGTTTTGGCTTCGTGTCTGGGACGAGGCGGGCGTCATGCTTCCGACCCTGGAGGAGCGCGTGGAAGACGAGACGAGTCGGGCGGACACCGAATTCAAACGGGCGAACGCGGAGCGTCGCCGGACACTCACCGAGAAGCAGCGCGCCGAAACCGAGAGCCAACGCGCCGAATCCGAGAAGCAGCGCGCCGAATCCGAGAAGCAACGCGCCGAATCCGAGAAGCAACGCGCCGACAAACTCGCCGCTAAACTCCACGAACTCGGCGTCGATCCGAATCGAGTCTGACGGCAAGAATTGCCTCAGAGGTGCTGAAGCCGGAGAGAGTTCGATGCAAAACATGGCACGAACTATCTCAAGTACGTCAAGCACAATATTCAACGATTCAATTTCTACAGAATCGGCTGGTAGCCGAGGATCGACTTTCAACAACAACCAGCGGATGGCTAGGTATGAAATACTACGAAGTCATCGACAAGCTAGACACGTGTTTCTCTGCGTTTGTCCCACGCGGGACAACAATCAAGAGACCCGGTGGGTGCCCGGAGTGCTCTTCGTTGCCGGCCGGGAGTTCTCCCCCTGCGTCGTTGAAAGTGACGACGGCATTTGTGCGCAGTATGGTCTCTTTCACAGATTGGGGGTTCGGTGTAATCTCAACAGAACTGCTAGATGTGTTTGGGGCGGATTCGGCTTGCCTAAAGCTGGGCCGCCTCACTACACCAGAAGGCAAAGAGTTGGAACAATTTCGCACCTTCCTGGGTGTGGATCTCGTCTTCTTTCGCGGCGAAAGCAATTCCCAGCATCGAACTTGCGGCTCATGCGGGCGCGTGGTCTACACCTACTTGCCCAGGTCCAGTCCATATCTTGTTTATCCTCAGGTTGAGTCGAGTCGATCCATCTACGAGATCGACTCCATGCAACTCTTAGTAGGCGAGAGCGTCCGCGATCGAATCGGAGATCGCTGGTCGAACGTCTTAGAGTTCCAACTTGTTCCAGTATTTGCATCTCCAAACGACGGACTTCCACTTCGATTCGGACTTCAAGCTACGTCTGAGGAGCAGAGCTATTAACCGGAGCGAGTAATATCTGACACACTTTCAATTCATGCGGCACATTTCACATGCTTGGCTCGAAAACACCCTGAATGATCGAAGGCAACCGCTGGGGGCCGTGCTTCCCGATTCTCAGTCGATGATCTTGTTCAGCGGATACTCGACGATGCCGCACGCGCCGGCCGCCTTCAACTTCGGCACCAGCGTTCGCACCTTGTCCTCGTCGAGGATCGTCATCACGTCGACCCAATCGGGATCCGAGAGGGCCGAGATCGTCGGCTTCTGAAGTGCCGGGAGCGTCGCGACCACTCGGTCCAGCACTTTACGCGGCACGTTCATCATGAGGCCGACCTTCCCCTCGGCCGCCATCGCCCCGCGAAGCATCAGGATGAGATCGTCCATCTTCTGCCGCTTCCAGGGATCGGCCGCGGCCGCGGGATTGGCGATGAACCGCGTCGTGCTCGTCAGGAGTTCGCAGACGATCCGAAGATTGTTGGCGCGGAGCGAACTGCCCGTCTCGGTCACTTCCACGATGGCGTCGGCCAGCGTCGGCGGCTTCACCTCGGTCGCGCCCCAACTGAACTCGACGTTCGCCGTCACGCCGTGGCTCGCCAGCCACTTCCGCGTGATGTTCACCACTTCCGTCGCGATCCGCTTCCCTTGAAGATCCTTCGGTTCGCGGATGGGCGAATCGTTGGGCACGGCGAGCACCCAGCGAACGGGCTTGCGGCTCACTTTGCTGAAGACCAGTTCCGCGAGTTCCGTCACGTCGTTTTGGGCGTCGTTTTCCACGACCCAGTCGAAGCCGGTGAGGCCGCAATCGAGGGAACTATCGCGAACGTACCGGGCCATTTCCTGGGCCCGAATCAGGGTGCAGTGAATCTCCGGGTCGTCGATCGAAGGGTAGTAACTGCGGCTGGCGAAGGTCACCTTGTAACCGGCTTTTCGGAACAAGTCCGCAGTCGCTTCCTGAAGCGATCCGGCGGGGAGACCGAGCCTGAGTACGTTCGCGGATGCCATGGAACTCTCGCGGTGCAAACGGAAGGAGGAGTTGAAAAGATAGCGAGTCGCCCCTCACTTCGCATCTAGCGCGGCTCGTCGAACCTCGATGCGGCCGATTATTGGCGGTTGGGAATCGTGCTGAAGTGGCGTCGATGGACCTGGGCGATGCGAAGGGCTCGTAGGGTGGGCCGAACCGCGACTTGCGAATGCAAGTCGCGGGAGGCCCACGGGGAGCGTCACCTGTGAGGCCCACCCTACGCACCTGAGAATGGGGAACGGAAAAGCTGCCGATCGCATTAGCCGACTACGACGCCGCCGGTGAAGCCGTTCTCGAAGGCTTCGACATTTTCGATCGGGGTGAAGCTCGGAGCCGCGAAGGCGATGAACCGCGCCGTGACTCCCGTACCCGTTCCGGTGGTGAGCAGCTTCGTTCCGTCCGAACGCGCCCGGAAGCCGACGTTGACTCCGCCTCCGAAATTGGCCCCAAAGGCGAAGAAACTGGCGATCGGCGTGGCGAGGTTGAACGGGCTGAAGACCTTGACGTGCGAGCCGCCGCCTTGGCCGGCACCGACGATGTATTCGGCGAAGCCATCGCCGTTGAAGTCGCCGGCCGCGACGTTCACGCCGCCGCGGAAGCTCGGATCGAAAGCGTAGAAGCTGGCGAGGAGGACGCCGGTCGCATTGGGTCCGCCCTGGATCAAGCGGAGGCCGCTATAGGACTTGACGTGGGCCCCGCCGCCAGTGCCGGCAGCAGTGAGCACGTCGGCATAGCCGTCGCCGTTCACGTCGCCGGAGCCGACATTGACGCCACCGCGGAAGCTCGGATCGTAGGCGAAGAAGCTCGCGAGCAGGGCCGAGGGAGCCGGCAGGCCGTCCGGGGAAATGTTGTTGATCTTCGCACCGCTAATGACCTTCACGTTCGGCCCGCCACCGACTCCCGTTCCGACGATCACGTCGGCCTTGCCGTCGCCGTCCACGTCGCCGCACGCCACGGTTACGCCGCCGGTGAAGTTGAAATCGTAGACGAAGAAGTTTTGGAGGAAGGCGGAGGGGTCGGCAATCTGATTGACGCCCTTGAGCAGGCCGAACCGGGTGCCGTCGATGATCATCACGCGGGGTCCGCCGCCCGCTCCGGCCCCGACGATCACGTCGGTAACGCCGTCGCCGTTGACGTCGCCCGTGGCCACGCTGATGCCTCCCGTGAAGGACGGATCGAAGGCGGCGAACCCGGCAACGAACTGCCCCGTCAGCGAGTTGAAGATGCGAACTTGCGAGCCGCCGCCGGGACCGGATGCGAGCGCCACGAGGTCGATGGCCTGGGTATTGGCGCGAACGACAGTCACGGTCACGGTCGTAGTCGCGGCCTTCCCACCTTGATCGCTTCCCGTGTACTGGAAGGTGTCCGTTCCGACGAAACCGGGTGCCGGCTGATAGGTGACGCCAGTGCCGCCCGGTTGAACCGCGACCGTACCGTGGCCACCTTGCGTGACGCCCGTGACCGTGACGGTGTCGCCCGCGTCCGGGGCACCCGAATCGTTCGCGAGAACGTCGATCGGGTTCGGCGCGGTATTCCACAGAACCGTGGCCGCGTCCGGCATCACGGTCGGCGGATTGTCCACGGGAGTCACGACGATCGTGATCGTCTTGACCGTCGAAGTGTCGATTCCGCCGAACGCGGTCCCGCCGTTATCCTGCACGACGACTTGGAAACTGGCGGTGCCGTTGGAAAACGGTGCCGACTGGTAGACGAGATCGCCGCCTGCATTGATCGTGGGTGCCGTTGAGAAGGTCAAACCTCCGGTGGTGCCGATCGGGGTCAGGATGTAAGTCGGCGTCTGGCTGGCTTCGTCGGTCGCGCTCGGCGGGCCACCCTTGAAGTTGTTGGCGAACCCCGCAACCGTCTGCGTGCCCGCATCCTCGAGAACCGCGGGCGGGCCGGCCAGCAGTTGGAAGCTCGGGGCATCGTTCACCGCATTCACCACGATCGTGAAGGCGACCGTTGCGGTGTCCTGATCCAGCGCGTTCCCGAACGTACCGCCGTTGTCTTGGAGAAGAATCGAGACGACGGCCGTGCCGTTGGCGTTCGGTGCGGGCGTGAAAGTGAGCCGTCCGGCCGCGTCGATCGCCGGCTGGCTCGTGAAGAGGGCGTTGTTGTTATTCGTGATGGTCTTGGTCAAGGTCTGCGAAGCTTCATCGGGGCCGCCGCCGGGGCCGAAGGTCGCGAAGCCGCTCTGGCCGAAGACGCCGGAGTCCTCGTTCACCGCGACTACGGTCGAAGTCAGTTGTCCGGTCGGAGGGTCGTTCACCGGATCGACGACGATCGTGACCACAGCGGTGCCCGTCGCGCTGGTCGAAGTGTTCGTCCAACGGTAGGTGAAGGTATCGGTTCCGTTCGAGTTCAGATTCGGAATGTACGAGAAAGCCCCGTTCGCTTGCAGCGCGAGCGATCCCTTGGTCGGAGCGACGACGGGAGTCGTGGTGACGACGAGTGGTCCGGCGGGATCGTTACTGAGGATGCCGGGTGCCGATACGTTCAGCGTGAAGTCTTCGTTGGTTTCGAAGAAATCGTCGTTGGGGCCAGCCGTACTCGTGACGTTCACGGAGAGGGAGGTGCTGGTGCTCATCGCCCCGCCCGCGAAGTCGAGTGCGGAAAAGGCGACGGTACGAACCCCGACAACTCCGGTTCCGTTCGGCGTTCGGAACGTGATGCTATCCGCGAGTGCGGTGACGATGGCCGGCGTGGCGGCGCTGTTGAGCGCGATGACGAGCGGCGCGTTGGCCCCGCCGCTGAAGGTGCCGATCGGGACGCCGCCATAGGTCACGGTTAAGCCGCTGGTGCCAATCCGACCCGCTCCGGTCCCCTGATTGCGAATGCCCAGCACGTCCGCGGTTTGCCCATTTGCCGTGATGCTGACCGTGAGGTTCCCCGACCCGAGGTTCGCCGAATCGGGGTCGGTCACGACAGCACCGGGAGCGAGTACCACGGCGGGAAAACCGGCCTGATAGGCGACCGTACCACCGACGCCCGTAATGGTCGGCGGGTCGTTCACGGCGATGATGTCGATCGTGTAACTCACCGCGTTGCTCGTGCCGTTATCGCCATCGGTGAGCACGAATTGTGCGATTCGCTGGACGGTCGAGGGGTTATCGGAACTGTTGAAATAGGCGATGTTTTGCAGAACGGCTCGAACGGCGGCAAGCGATGAATTCGGGTTGAACGTGACTTGCAAGCTCGTGGTGCCCACGCCGTTGCTCGTGATCTGGCCGACCGCCACGGGGCCGCCGCCCGAATTGTAAAGTACGTTCTGCGAAGCGACGCTGACCTGCCCGTTGCCGGTGCCCTGATTGCGGACCGTGAGGCGGTCCTCCGCGAGGCCGCCCGAGGTGTAAGCGACCGTGAGGACGCCATTGCTGAAGTCGGGGGAATCGGGATCGGCGACCCCGATGGATGGATCGATTTGCAGGGGTGCGCCGTTCTCGGTGTAGGTGATTCCAGAAACGGTCGACGTCAGCACGGGCGGGTTGTTCACCGGCGTGATCGTGACGGTGACCTGGACGTTCTGGCTGGTGCCGCCATCGCCGTCGGTCGCGACGACCCGCAGGGGCCGGGGGTTCGAAGGCGGGTTGTTCGAGGTGTTTTGAAACGTGATGGCACGGAGGACGGCCTGAATGCAAAGCGGAGCCGGGGTCGAGAAGGCATTGAACGTGATGACGAGCGGCGTTCCGGCGTTGCCGCCCGTGAAGGTGCCGATGACCACGCCGCTATAAGTCACGTTCGCGCCGGACACACCGACGAACCCCGCACCGGTTCCCTGATTCTGAATCGCGATGATGTCGCCGGGCGTGGCACCGGAAGGGAGGGAAACCGTCAGCGTGCCCATGTCGAAATCGTGGGAGTCCGGATCGGTAATCGAGGCCGTCGCATCGACGAGGCGAGCGGCGTCGCCTTCGGTCACGTTGACAGAACCGCCGGGAAGCGTGATGACGGGCGGATCGTTCACGGGAATGACGTTAACGGGCCGGGAAACGAGGCTGCTGGTCTCGCCGTCGCCATCGCTGAGTAGGAATCGCACGTTGCGAATGCCGCCCACGGGATCGTCGGAGATGTTTAAGTAGCCGATGTCGCGGAGCAGAGCCTGAACCGCGGCTTGGTTGGCGTTGCCACTATTGTTGAACGTGACGATCAGCGGCGTGGTCGATACGCCGCCACCCGCGTTCACCGTACCGATCACGGTCGTGCCAGTACTCGTCGTGTAGCGGACGTTCAAACCCACGAGACTGATCGCTCCGACGGCCACAACCTGATTGTTGATGATGAGGCGATCGTCGGCGGTAGGAACGGCCGCGTAATCGACCCGGAGTACGCCCCCGTTGAAGTCGCTGGAGTCGGGATCGTTGAGGCCCATGGCCGAATCGATCGGCGTGAGCGGATCGTTCTCGGTGTAGTCCAACTGGCTGCTATTCAAACTGATAATGGGCGGCAGGTTCCCGTGTATGAGAATGTCGTCGACCCCGACCCACTCGTCGCCGGGCGGGCTTGCAATGTTGTTCGAGTCGGTCGTGATAATGCGAACCTGGACGAACTGCTGCTCGTTCGCCGCGGCGGGCAGAGTCGCCGCCACGGAGGTCGTCTTGGTCGTACCGCCCGTGGAGGCATCGGCGACGAATCCTGCTGGTACGTTAATGTAGTTGATGATGCCGTGGTTGCCGTTGGCGGTGAACACGCCGTCCGGACTCACGCGATATTGCAGCGCGAACTGCGAGACGGAACTGCGAGAACTCGAATCGACATCGATGAGGTTATAGTTGACGGTGACATCGCCGGTGCCGACGGTATTGAGCGAGATTTCCAGGTAGGGTGCCTGATTGGTGCTGTCGCCGGCTAGAGCCACGACGCCATTGCTAATGCCGTCGAACTCGGCGATTCCGACATTCGGCGTCAGCGTGGTCGGATTGTTCTGATTCGCCAACACCGTCAGCGATCCACCGGTGGCGGTGATGTTGGAAGGATTTTGTCCCGGCGATGTAGCCAGTCCCGCCCCGTTGAATCCATTGATACTTGGGACGGAAGACCAATTGTTGTCCGCCGTGATGAGCCCCGCGTTGCTCCAATCCTGGGAGAATGTCCCTCCCGTGCTCGCAAGGGCGTAAAACGCCCCGTCCATGACCCTCCGATCTTCGAGCGCCTCGATCGAGGCGCGAATCCGGTTCGAGCGAGTGCGGTGGGTACGCGAGGCTGGACGAAGCCAATTCGTCAGGGTGTTGAACAAGGTCGAGCTCCAGCTAGCGTGAAACGAAATCTGTCGGCCGCGATTCGGGTAGATTCGGAAATCGCGGATCGGAGTTCGCCTAATATTGAAGCCGATCCTCGTCGGAAGATCAAGCCCCACACGAGATTCCGATTTCTTTGCGTTCGCGAGTCTTGGGCGAACCGCCGTGCGGCCTTCGGTGCGCTATCACTACGACGAGGCGGGACGGCCCACGGTCGTTGTCGATCCGGAAAAATCTTGCCGCCGCTCGCGACCTCGGACGATACTCATTTCTTACCCATCCGCCCATTCCGCCGAGTGATCGGAACCGCGATTCCTCCGATTCACCGCAATTCTTTCTAGCAAAGACCGCTCGCCCGGAATCCTTGGAAACACCCGAGCCTGAGTTCAGCTCGTGGTTGGAGTCGATTCCGTCGCGCCAACCGTCACCTCGGGAGAAATTCGTGCGACCGGCAGCGAGGCGTGGCCGTTTCGCGATGGGCTCGGATCGGGCCGCAAGGGGCGCGGCGGCAACAGCGACCGCTCGGCGTAAGCCAATGCGAGTCCGTGCGGGGCGGATCCCGGTGTGCCCCGCCACACTTCCGTCCATTGGGGCCAAGTGAGGCTCGTGCGTTCGAAGATGATCTTCCGGGCTTCGAGTAATGGCCCATGAGTGGGTTGCCGCTGCTCCGCGGTTCGCGGTCGCAACTCGTTGGCGGGGTCGCCGATGTCGTAGAGCAGCGGTTCCGATTCGCGCGAACCGTACCAGACGAGCAGTCCGTCCGAACCGATCTCAAAGTGTACGGCCTCCGCGGGCAATTCTGCTCGGAGTTGCTCCCGCACCACTTCCACGCCGGCTCGCTTATAAAGGTACGCCAACGCATTCCCAAAGACCCGGGCCTGATCCGCCGGGAGGTTGGCGAGAAAGCCCGGTTCCGCCCACCCGGCCACCAGCCAACTCGCTCGGTCTTCCCACTCGAGCCACGCCGCGTCGGTGCTGCCTTCCGCCACGAGTTCCAGCCGAATGCGATTCGTGCCCAGCACCACGTTCCCCACCCGCAACCGCTGACCGCCCCACTCGGATTCCGGGCTGTTGAGTACCTCCGTGAAGTCCCGCGTCACGAACCGTCGAACGGCTTCCTCCACGCCGCGAAGCGCCGCCCGACAAGTTCGCGCGTCGCGCCAGTTGTCGGTCTGCGCCGCGTCGCGTTCCGCGGCCCGCAACCGCGAGAACAGCTTCGGCACCGTGCCCGAATGGAACCCCCAGTGGAGCAGCACCTCGATCGATTCGCCGTGCGTCCCCACCGGCACCGCTTTGATCCCGTTGGGCCGGTTCGCACGGTACAGCTTCCAATTCTCCCGCATCTCCCAGAACAGGAACGTACACGCATCCGGCAACAGCCACAGCGTGCCCATGACCAGCAGCCAGGCACCCGGCTCCGACAGGTAGAACGCCAACTGATTCACCAGCGGCGAACTGTAGCCCAGCAGCGACTTCGGATCGGACTTCAAAATGTCCGGCAACAGCAGCAGCAGTGGGTAGATAAACTTCGCGAATAGAATCGAGACCGGCAACTTCAACGGGTTGATCATCGGCTCGATCAGCACGATTGTGTAGAAGCGAATGAAGAAAGCGAACGGCATCCACACCAGGCTCGCGACCGCCCGCACGGCAACGGACAACCGCCCGGCGCTGCCCCGCAGTCGCAGCCAATCTTCCGTTCGAGCCAGCACCCACTCCAGCACGTAGACCAGATCGCGGAAGATGTCGTTGATCCAGTGGAGCAAGGTCGGAGTCGAGCGCACGAGTTCGATTAAACTGCGGGCGAGTTCGAGCAGCACGACCTCGCCGATGCGCCCGACGATCGAATTCACGACGATCAGCGAGGCGAACAGCGTCGCAATCGGAGGAAGCCAACCCGCCTCCCAGATTTGCGGGAATAGGCTGAGCACGATCAGCGTCAGCGCGAACGGCTTGAAGAGGAAGTTCAAGACGAACTGTACGGGCACGCTGGCGACAAGCCTCCGCAGCCAAGGGTTTGCCCAGCATCGGCGCGGGATCTCCCAGAAGACGAAGCGCACGCCGCGATAAAGGACCTTGCCCGCTGACCGCAACGCCGCACGCAAGGCGGGAAATTGGATCGTCAGCACCAAGAAGCAGCCGAGGGCGAACCAGGATGCGTGAAAGGTCCAGGTCGAGTTCCAGCCGCCGAAGAAGTTGAGCGGCACCTCATCCGACCCGTGGCTCCCCGACGCTCGCTCGAATACGAGCAGCCACAAGAACTGCGCGAGCATGAACGCGATGCCGTACGGCACCGTGATGTTTCGCGTGATCCAGCGCCCGGCCTCGGTGCCGAAGTTGAGGGCCGTGAGCCGTTCCAGCCATCGCGTGTACGGCTCCGCCCGGCGATAGACTCCGTCCAGCGAGTTGGCCAGCGCCTTGTCCAGCCGCAAGAGGGGATCGCCCCGGAAGTGCTCGTTCGGCCCCAAGTCCGGCAACTTCATCTGGCCGCGGGCGATCGCATCGCGCACGTCCCCGAACGCTAAGAAGCCCGCCGACGAGATGAGATCCAGCAGTTCCTCGACGGTCTTTTCGAGAGCGGCCTTCTCGGGAAGCGAAGTGGGTTGCAGGCCGGCGCTGCGGAGGGCATCCGTGAGAATCGGGCGGAACTTCGCGCGCAGTTGCGACTCCGCCTGATCGAGCGCGTTGCGGAGCAATCCCGCAAGCACCTGCCGATCGGCGTCCGTGAGCCGGGCCGTCGTGAGCCGCCGCGTCGCACTCCGCAGTTGAGCCGGAACCCGCACGAACCGCTGGCCCGCGAGTTCGCGCTTGATCGGCGTCTTCCCCTGCGTCCACGCCCACTCCACCAGATCGAGCGCGAAGATCTTTTGCTCGTGGTCCAGACACGCCCGCTGCAAGTCGTAGAGCAGCGTCGCTTCCACCGGCCGGGCGCCCTGATCCGCTTTATCCAACAGCGCCGGCAGCACCCGCCGCCACGAGTCGGCATCGTCGTCCGTCAGTTCCAACGCCTTCTGCAATCGTTCGACGAGCTTGTGGAGATCGATGCGCGCTTCGTCCCGCGCCGAGGTCGTTTGCGAGCCGGGGGCCACTCGGGCCGACCGCGTATGCAAAATCGCCGCCCCGACGGTATCTCCCGCGAGGGCCGCTCGCTTGGCTTGCCTCATCAGCCGGTGGAAGAAGTCGTGCGATTCGTCCGACTGATCGTCGGTCTTGGGCGCGGGCACCGGAGCCTGCGGCAAGCGAGTTCGCCGGAAGAGTGCCTCGCCATCGATGTCGCGCGCGATCACCGCCTCCACTTCCGGCACCGGAGGCAGGCTCGGAAAGCAGACCGGAATCAGGGCCGGGTTGAAGTACAACAGTTCGAGGAAGTGAGCCGCGAATTCGAGGTAGACCGCCCGATCATCCGCCCGCGCCGTGAGCAGGCCGTCTTGAATCAACACGTTGCGGGCTTCTTCAAAAGCCGTCGCGCCGATCGGTTCGATTCGCTCGATCAGTGCAGCGGGGGAGAGTCCCGCGCAGCGGGCGTCGAGTTCGCGATGGGCCGCGGCGTGGAACAGCAACCGCCAGTAGCGCACGAGCAATGCATCGCGCGGACCCGTGAGTTGGTCGGCCGTCGGGCGTTCCAAAAGCAGCACGGGATCGGGAAGCACCGGCACTGGCGGAACCGGAAGGGCATCCGGCTCGACGTGCTCGTACAGCGTGCTGCGCGCGAGTGTGAAGCAGTGGCTGTGCGGCACGCGCCAGACGGCCCACGCCACCCCGGTGACGCTTTGCACGATCCGGGCGAGCACGGGCGGATCGACGAGTACCGCTGCCGGCTCCACCTCGTACAGAATCCGCGAAAGATCCTCGAGCTTCATTCCTGGGCTCTTCGAAATGAGCGGCGAAATGGCGACTTCGCCGGAATATCGGGAGAGCCGTCATGATACAGCGAAGCGACTTGGGAAGCGACAGGCATCGTCGGCGGGTCGCGGTCTTAATTGTGGCGGCAAGTTTCCAACTTGCCTGGAGCGCACCGGCAGGTTGTTAGCGGCGGAAATGCCTACCGCACGAATACCGCGTCGAATTCTGATGGTGGGGATTGTCAAACGATTTCCTGGGGTGCAGTACATGGTTTGTAAGGGGAAGGCGACACACGAGGATTTCCCGTGGAACGGAGCCAAGATCCTGGTGGAAAAGTTCAAGGCGGTGATCAGA
>JAYTUG010000009.1:0-12443 GCA_043744695.1 Gemmataceae bacterium | reverse complement strand
CAGGGCGGCGGGCCTTCGGCCCTTGCCCTGGGCTGAGGGCTCCCAGTCCTTCGGACTGAAGACTACACTCCGGTTCAACACAACTTGACTCGCCTCCGCGGGAAGTTACACTTCCCGCGCCCCATTTCTCGCTCAACCCATTGCCTCTCCATCGCAGGCTTCACGAATCTACCACACCGACGGCCAAGGCTTGCCTCGCCAAGCGTGGATTTCGGCGAAAGCCGCCTGGCGTGGCGAACTCATCAGCCGGGGATCGTCTCCAACGGCGCTGCCACTCCGGGCGGAGGCTGCCTGGCGATCGTCTCTTGAAACGACACGATTCGCGATTGCGAGGCGGCTTGCCGTCGCTGCGCGTCCTCGACGATCTTTCGAATGTCGAAGTCGAAGCGCGCGGCCAGTTCCTCGCGAATCGCACGAACCTCGTCCACGATCGGATCCCGAATCATGTCAACTCCCCATCAGTTCTTCAGGCGTGCAAATCGCCGGGCAAGGAAATCCTCGCTTCGCACAAATCGCTTGGACCTTCTTCACGATCTGTGCGTTGGCGATGTGAGAACACCCCGTCGATTCGCTCATTCTCCCGTTTCCAGTTCGCGAGAAACCTTGCCTTCTCCTCCGCACGAACTCGTTCCCATTTCGCAAACTCTTCCGGTGTCATCCAGGGCTCGACGCGGTCGATGAGCGCGAGCCGCTTCGCGATAGCCTCCGGGCTGACATCGTCGTCGTCGGGAAGTTCGGTCGCCTCAATGTTCAGTCGGGTTCCACTCTCCCAATCAGGCGGACCGTCAGGAATGATCTCCCCGTCAACGAATGTTGCACCAATGGCGTTCATCGGATGAGCCTCCAAAAGGATGCGTGATTTATTCTAAACCTCGGCTGGGGTCGTCGGCGACACCCGGTGATGTTCGGTGGATCAGAGAGGTTCGGGTGGCCCAGCGGCCAAGCGGAAGTCGAGCGAGCGATGAGTAGGCATCCCTTCCGGTCGTGGATATGTGCAGAACAACCCATCGCCGATCATCTCGCCCTTTTCGTTTTGGCGGAGATTGCCGGTTGAACTCGACAACGAGTAGCCAGAGTCGTGGGACGATTCACGGACGATGCTGCCAAAGAAGTCCAGTCCGATGAATCCTCCTATCGGGCAGGCGTCCCCCGGTAGCAAAACTGGCATTTCCAGTATCACTCCCACCGGGTGGACGATGGGGATGATCATCCTGCCATCAGGCCGAGTGCGAATAAACCGCCGCCAGAGTAACGGGAAATAGTGTCCCTCGATCACCGCGCCGGTGCTACCAGGAACCACTGTAAGTTCATCGTAGTTCAGGACACAGGCGTTCTGAACCTTGTCGTCCGCGAGTTCAAACTGCTCGATACCTCGCAAACATAACGAGAACGCAGGGCCTCTACAACCTCGTTCGAGCGGCCAAGTCTGAATGGCGATCCCTTTCGGCGACCCATCGGGTTTTTTCCCAGAGATCAGCCCGTGACCTGAGAATTGCGCGAATCCGTCTGGGTGATGGGACAGCTTAATTCGGGCGTCGTCCGACGAGCCGCCATCGAGCGCATCAGATTGTGGTACGACGTAATCGTGGTCCGCGTTAGTCGGTACAGACGCTACGTAATTGATAGGCAGTTTCAGCAGCACCGCTCGATTGGCCGGGTGGTACGGCACCGTGACATAGTACGAGCCATCGGACCCGTACCAAATCTTGCAAATCTTGTGCAACTTGCCGTTCGCCGAGACTATGACAGTGTGCTTTGACATACCTTCCAGACATTTGTGACGTTGGACGCGTTCGCCGCCGAACAATGTGCCGACCGCCACAACAGTCCACGGCTTCGAGTTCTTGGGCAAACGCCTCATCCACAGGCTCGTTCTCTACCGTTTAACGATGATCGCTCCACGAAGGAGCCTGCCGTAGCGACGCCTCACCGGCCGGGGATCGCCGCCAACGGCGCTATAGCTCCTGGCGGAGGCTGCGTGGCAATCGGCTCTTGGAACGACACGATTCGCGAATGCGAGGCGGCTTGACGCCGCTGCGCGTCTTCGACGATCCTTCGAATGTCGAAGTCGAAGCGCGCGGCCAGTTCCTCGCGAATCGCACGAACCTCGTCCTCGATCGTGATAATCGCACCCGTACTCATGAACGGTTCTCCTGTGACTTGCTAGGCAACTTGCTCTTGGTTCATGGCACCTTGCACGGCCCCTTCGAGCAGCAGCGCGGCGACTTGCATCGGGCTCGCATGCGATTGCTCGGCGAGTTTCTCAAGCTGCGCCAGCGTCTTCGGTGAAAGCCGGACGAGACGTTGCTCGCTCCACGATGGTTCGGTTGCACGACCGCCACCTTCCGGCACGCGGAAACGTGCGGCAACTTCGGCCGCCAATTCGAGTGCGCCAAAATAACCCCGCGAGCGGCGACCTTGCCACGCCGCTCCGCTCCCATTGCCTTCGCGATTCGTTCCATGCCTAGGTTTGCGCCCAAGACTACTCCTGCGAGAAACCTCGCCGACTACGAACCAGCCTGCCCTGAACCAGGTATGAACCAACCGACGCCCGACCCAGAACCCATTGGAGCCTGCGCCCCCTTTGCCCCCGCCTGCTTCATAATATGGCGGCCGCGCTTGGGCGTATCCCATCCCCACAGCCAGTGGTAGTCCTCGTCCGTGAGTAGAGGTTGGAGAGCGCGGATGATCTCGCCGTATGTATCGTTCAGCCAGGCTATCGAGTCTCGATGCAACTTCTCGCAGACATCGGGGAGTTTAGCCCACTTATCGGGATTGGTCCGGTACACGGCCTCCTGCTCTGCCCACGTCAAGTAGTTCCCACGGACGATGTAGTCTTGGTGGAGAACATATGGCATCACGCCGCCCCCAGACTGGGATACAAGCATCACCTGCGGTTGCCCCATGTGCGTCAGGAAGTTGCGGTAGCCGATGATCTTCTCCCGTGAAGGAGACCACCGGCTTTCCCAATCGGCCTTTGACCAGACCCGGATCTGGCGACACATAGCTACGGCAAGGGGACCCTCGATCGACTTCTGGAGATCTGTAAACTTCTGGACCGCGTCGCCGTCGCTCTTGATCGCGTCGGTGCAGTTTCTGAATCGCTCTCCGCCCAAGTCCCCGGCTCTGATGCGCACTAACGAGTCAGCTGCGTTGACCAGATCACCGAGTAGAGAGTGGCTGAGCGCACCGATCTGGCCGATCTCTCGGGCGGCTTCCTTGCGAAGGTCGAGGTTCGCAGGCCGATTGGTGGCGGGAACGATGTGGTGGCGCCAGAACGCCCCGTAGTTCGTGAACAGAGCATCAAGCCCGTGTTCCACCGCAGCGCGGACCTCGAGCGGGTCACCGTCGTCCCGCAAGGTGACATGATCAAACGCTGCCTGCCAAACTTGCCAGACGGCCACGCGTGCCCCTCCTTATCCACCTTGTAGTTGTCGATCGACTTATCATCCCAAACACTGCAAGGATTGCAATCTTCGTTGAGTGGAACTCGGCGGCGTGGCGGCCAATTCCTTGACTCGCCTCCACGGGAAGTTACACTTCCCGCGCCCCATTTCTCGCTCAACCCATTGCCCACAACACGAGGTTCCTATGGCTCATTCGACGAAGCCGCCGTCCGCGGTGCGCGTGAAGTTGGCGGTCCACATGAGGCGGTGCGGCAGTACGTGGCGGGCCGTCGGGCTGGAGGTCGGGTGCTCGCCGGAGACCGTGCGGCAATGGCCGCGAATCTATCCGCAAGAGTGGCAGGCCGCCGTGCGCGACCACGTAACGCGGTCCGTCGCTCAGGCCGACGGCGAAGTGGTTCGCACACTCACGCTGATGCTGAAGGACGAGCGGAAGATGGTGCGCCTCCGGGCCGCACGGTCGCTGATCGACCTCAAACTGGCTCGGAAACGGGCGGAACTGGTGGCCATTCGGTCTGAAAAAACGCGGTCCGGATGGCTGGAAACGGTACTTGCGATTCTCCAGGAGCGTTCCCATGTCGAACTCAAGTCTCTGGGCGAACTCTGTTTGCGACTCGCGGAGGAGAAGCGGAATTTTCCACAACCGGTGCGGCCACGTTCCACCTGAGATCGAAGTGCGGCTCACGGCGTCACTTGCGGCGAGGAGTGCGAATCACTTCCACCGCATCGTTCTGCCCGGATTCGCACAAGGCCGGATGGAGCCGGACCTTGCAGCGAATCGAGAAAAAGAAAATCGAGGAGAACCTCGCTCATACCCCAGCAACCACGGCGTCGCCCATCTGCGTCGTCGTGCTGGTTCCGCCGAGGTCGGGCGTCTTCACCTTACCTGCGGCCAGCACCTTCGCCACGGCATCGCGCAACGCCACGCTGCTCTTCGCCAGCCCCAGATGTTCCAGCATGAGCGAGGCCGAGAGCACCGCGGCCATCGGGTTGGCGATTCCCTTGCCGGCGATGTCCGGGGCGCTGCCGTGGACCGGTTCGAACATGCTGGGGAACTGCCGGGTCGGGTTCACGTTGGCACTGCTCGCCAGGCCGATGCTACCGGTGACCGCGGCACTCAGGTCGGTGAGGATGTCGCCAAAGAGGTTGCTGGCCACCACGACATCGAACGACTCGGGCTTGCGGACGAAGTCCATCGCCGCGGCGTCCACGAGCAGCGGGCTACTCTGCACGTCCGGGTAGTCCGCGCGCACTTCGTTGAAGACATCGTCCCAGAGGCCGAGGCTGTAAACCTGGGCGTTGGACTTGGTGATGCTCGTGAGTTTCTTGCGGGGTCGCTTGCGGGCGGCCTCGAACGCGGCGCGAAGGATGCGTTCGCATCCACGGCGCGTGAACACGCTCGTTTGCACCGCGATCTCGTGTTCGGTACCGGGATACAGATTGCCGCCGACGGGGGCGTACTCGCCCTCGGTGTTCTCGCGGTAGACGAGCATGTCGATGTCGCCGGGCTTCTTGCCCACGAGCGGGCAGGGTACTCCGGCGAAGAGGTACGCGGGCCGCAGGTTCACATATTGATCGAACTTCCGCCGCATGGGCAGGAGCAGTTCGTGAACCGTGACCTTGTCCGAAACGGAGGGGTCGCCGACGGCCCCGAAGAGAATCGCGTCGTGCTGGCGGAGGATTTCCCAGCCGTCGTCGGGGAGCATTTTGCCGTGCTGTTTGTAGTAGGCCGTGGACCATGGGAGTTTGTTCCAGTCGAGATCGGTGCTGTCGAACTTGCGGGCGGCGGCCTCGGCCGCCCGAATGGCCTGGTTGATGACCTCGGGCCCGATGCCGTCTCCGCCAATCACTGCGATCCGCAAAACCGCCATTGAATGCATCCTTCAGTTGGTGTATTTCGCCGTTAAAGTCACCGCGATGAGCAATAGCCCACCTTGCCGCTCCCCCCGCCGCTGGAATCCGGCATCGTGGGGTTGTTTGCCGTGGCCGTCAGGTGAACGATATAGGTAGATGGACCCGCCGTGAACGGCGGGCTAACTGTCTGATGTAGCCGACCCCCGAGGCGGGTCAAGATGACCGCATTCTTCCCAAACACCTGGCTTGCCTCAACTCGCCTGACAGCGGGAACGACGGTGCTTGCGCTGCTTCTCGGCGCGGTCGGCTGCAAGAGCAAGGATTCCGGCGGAAGCAGCGGCGGCAGCGGCATGACCAAGAATGACCCGCTCATCGGCGGGCCGAGCCGCATCCCCAAACAGAACGTCCCCGTCCCGGATCGGGCGGCAGCCGGGCCGAAGAATCGCGTCGACCCGCTGCTCGGTTCGCCTACCAGCAGCACCCGCGCCAATGCGGGAACCGGATACACCGACGATCCCGAACGGTGGAAAAAAGGCCCTTACGTGCCTGGCCCCGGCGGCTCACCCGCCTCTTTAGCAGGCCGTCCCAAGGACGACGGCGAAGGCCTTAAGATCGAAGCACCCGGCGTCGGCCTCACGCCAGTTGGCGGCACGCTGCCATCGGCACCAGCCCCAACAATGGGCAGCGACGCCACCTTGAACGAACTCGCCAAGTACGGCGTGAAGCGCGGCGACTTCACCCTCTCCCGCGAGGACGGCCAGGTCATAGTCCGCGTGAAGGTTCCCTTCGCAGCGGAAGGCCCGGTACGCAGTTTCACGGGCCAGGGTGCGACCGAAGCCCAAGCTGTGAAGCAAGTCGTCGACCAAATCAAGGCTGCTAAGTAGACTGACTTGGTGCGCAACCCCACTGCAGAATCTGGCTGGTCGCGAATCGAAATCGCTGGCAAGCCAGCAGATGTATACGAACTGGATAGCCCGAGTCGCTTCGCGTTGTTGTGGCTGCATTCCCAAGTCGGTAATCTTCCCTCCGAACTGACTCCGCTTCTTCGCAGACTGCGTCTGCCGTGTGTGGCCCCCCACGGCAGACAGTCGTGGTGGGTGGATCGCGTCTGGCCCGAATTCGATGCCACGCTCACCGCGGAATCGCATCTGCTGTGCAACGTCGTGCCCTGGATGAAGGAACGCTTCGGGCTCGCGTCGCGATCCATTGGCATCGCTGGAATCGAGATGGGTGGGCAAGGTGCCATTCGCCTGGGACTGAAGCATCCGTCAATCTTCCGCTCGGTCGGTAGTCTCGGTGGTGCCATCGACTTCCACGAACTCCACGGAAACGGCACCCCGCTCGACGCGATGTACGATACCCGCGAGCGCGCGCGGCAGGACACCGCGACGCTCCACATGCATCCATCCGAGTGGCCGCCGCACCTCTGGTTCGCGTGCAGCCCCGAAGACCCGTGGTTTCGCGGCAACGACCGCCTCGATGAGAAACTCCGCGCATACGGCGTGCCGCATACGGCCGACCTCGAATCGGGCGGGAACCTGGAGGCGATGCTGCAATTCGTGGTGAGCGGCCTGGAGAAGGAATCGCGGCGGCTGATGTGATAAGATTTCCTCCACCGCCTCGACGCTCGCCTGGAGCTTACCTATGTCCAAACCTAAGCCGCTGCTCGTGCGGCTTTCCGAACTCGTACCCGACCAACATGCGGACTTCTTCGCCCAACTCGCCGTGAAGGCCCGCAGCAGCACCAACACCGGCAAGCCCTACTTCACGTGCAAGTTTCGCGACAACAAACGCACCGTCTCCGCCGTGCCCATCTGGTCCGATTCCACGCACTTCGAAGCCTGTCAAAAGTGGCTACCGGGCCAGTTCTTCAAGCTTCGCGGCACCTTCACCCAACACGAGAAGTACGGCCCGCAGATCGAGATCGATCAGATTCGGCAGGTACTCGAAACCGACCGCGAGGAGGGCTTCGACGAACTCGACTTCATCGATCACTCGCGGTTCGAATCGGACGAGATGCTGGACGAACTTCAGGCGCTCGCCCTCGCCGAGATCGAGGACGAACCACTCCGAGCACTCGTGCAGAAGGTGCTGCAAGACAACGCCGAGGCACTCAAGCTGCTCCCCGCGACGGCGACCAAGTTCTATCCCTTCGCCGGCGGTTGGCTCGAACACACGCTCTCCGTGGCGAAGAGTTGCACCTGGCTCGCGGACCGGTACATCGCGCAATTCCCAGACCTCGTGCCGCCGCTGAACCGCGACCTCGTGATCGCCGGCGCGGTTCTGCACGACATCGGCCGCGTGAAGGAATACGAAGGCAGCGTACCCGGCACCGTGCCGCGGCCCAGCCTCGATGGCGAACTCTTCGGCCACATCTTGCTCGGCCGCGACCTCGTTCGCGAAACGGCCCGCGAGATTCCCGACCTCAATCCGGAACTCGTCAAGTTGCTGGAACACATTCTCCACACGCACCTCACGCGGCCCGAGTGGGGTTCGCCGAGGTTGCCCTGCATTCCCGAGGTGCTAATCGTCCACCACGCGGACGACCTCGATGCGAAGTTCGAGATGTACGCCCGCTGCCTGATGAAGGACGATTCCGACGGTCCGTTCACGAACCGCGATCCCGTCTTGAATCGCCCGCTGTTGAAGAGCCGCACCGTGTAGAAATCACGCTTCAGGAGATGCCATCATGGTGAGCGCCGTGCGATGTCCGAACCCCGAGTGCCGCAAGTACATGTTGGTGGAGGACCACCAGCGCGGGCAAGTGGTGACGTGTCTGATTTGCAAGCAACCGATCAAGGTGCCGGCACCGGCCAAGCCATGAAAAAAGCCCACCCGTTGGAACGGGTGGGCTTGAGTGTTCCTCGCGAAGCCGCGGGCGGCTTAGTACATGTCGTCGTAGCCGCCGCCAGCCGAACCCTTCTTGTCGTCCTTCTTCTGCTCGTCGGCGATCATCGCGTCCGAGGTGAGGAGCAGGGTCGCGACGCTGGCCGCATTCTGCAGGGCGCTGCGGACCACCTTGGCTGGGTCGATGATCCCCTTGGACACCAAGTCGCAATACTCTCCCGCCCGGGCGTCGAAGCCGTAGTTCTTGTCCTTCTTGGCGAGCACGTCCTTGACCACCACGTCGCCGTTCTCGCCGGCGTTTTCCACGATCTGCTTGATCGGGGCGCGGCAGGCCCGCACGATGATGTTGTAACCCACGCGCTCATCGTCCGTGAGCGACTCTGGCGACTTGAGGCCGTCGCTGGCTCGGAGCAGCGCCACGCCACCGCCGGGCAGGATGCCTTCCTGGTGGGCGGCCTTGGTTGCGTGCATCGCGTCCTCGACTCGCATCTTCTTTTCCTTCACTTCGCTCTCGGTCGCTCCGCCGACATTGATCTTGGCCACGCCGCCGGAGAGCTTGGCGATTCGCTCGCTGAGCTTCTCCTTGTCGTAGTCGCTGGTGCTCTTGTCGAGTTCGCGCTGAATGCTGGCGATGCGGGCCTTGATCGCGTCCTTCTTGCCCGCCCCTTCGATCACGGTCGTGTTGTCCTTGTCGATCTTGATCTTCTTGGCCTTGCCGAGTTGGAGCAGGGTGACGGTCTCGAGCTTGACGCCGAGATCTTCGAAGATCGCTTCGCCACCGGTGAGGATGGCGATGTCTTGAAGCATGGCCTTTCGGCGATCGCCGTAGCCGGGTGCCTTCACCGCACAGACCTTGAAGGTGCCGTTCGAGCGGATCACGTTCACAACTAGCGTGGCGAGCGCCTCGCCTTCCACTTCCTCGGCGAGGATGAGCAGCGGCTTGCCTTGCTGCAGCACCTTTTCGAGGATCGGAACCAGGTCGCGGTTGGCGCTGATCTTCTTCTCGTAGATGAGGATGAAGGCGTCTTCGAGTTCGCACTCCATCGTCTCGGCGTTGTTGACGAAGTAGGGCGAGAGGTAGCCGCGGTCGAACTGCATGCCTTCGACGAACTCGTGGCCGGTCTCGAGGGTCTTGGCTTCTTCGACGGTGATGACGCCGTCCTTGCCGACTTTGTCCATGGCTTCGGCGATGATGCCGCCGATGACGGTGTCGCCGTTGGCGGCCACGGTCGCGACGTTGCGGAGGTCTTCCTTGCCCTTCACGGGGATGCTCATCGACTTGATCTTGGCAACGATATCCTCGACGGCCTTCTCCATGCCGCGCTTCATGAGCATCGGGTTGGTACCGGCGACGACGGCCTTGAGGCCCTCGTTGAAAATTGCCTCGGCGAGCACGGTCGCGGTGGTGGTGCCGTCCCCGGCCACGTCGGAGGTCTTCGAAGCGACCTCCTTCACCATCGAAGCGCCCATGTTCTCGTAGTGATCGGGAAGCTGAATTTCCTTGGCGACGGTGACGCCGTCCTTGGTGACGGTCGGGCTGCCGAACGACTTCTGAATGATGACGTTGCGGCCCTTGGGCCCGAGCGTGACTTTCACGGCCCGGGCGAGCTTGCTGATGCCGCGTTTCATGGCATCGCGGGCTTCTTGATCAAAGGCAATCTGCTTGGCGGACATGATACTCTCGCTCCTGGTAAGTTTGGATTATTCGAATCGGGCGTGGCCGTACGGAACTGATTCGTCGATCACGACCTGGCACTTCAGCAATGATGTAACAGCACTGGTACCGCCGCTGACAAATTGACTAGGAACAGCAGAATCCCAACCAAGCGCCTCGGGCTCTTGGCTAGCAACATCTGAGAGCGTTTGTTCGCTCAAGCGAATTACTCTCGGCTGAACCACAGAGTGAGTCAGAAGGAACTGCTTGTGCTGCTCAAATAGTTGATTCCACATATCCCATCTCCTATTCGATCACGCAGAGGACGTCGGCTTCGTGCATGACGAGGATTTCGTCCTTGGATTTCTTGTCTTCGTATTCGTTGCCGGCCCAGGAGGTGAAGAGCACGTGGTCGCCGGCCTTCAGTTGCATGGCGGTTCGCTTGCCGTCTTTGTCGAGCCCGCCGGGGCCGACGGCCAGAACCTCGCCGCGCTGCGGCTTGTTCTTGGCGGTGTCCGGCAGGATGATCCCGCCAGCAGACTTCTCGTCGGCCGATTGCCGGCGAACAATGATGCGGTCCCCGATTGGCTTGAGCCCCATCGCGATCTCTCCGTGGTGTGCGTCGGCTTCATAAGCAAGTCGCGTGCCCAGGAGCAAGGCGATCCGGAAGTGCTGTTCCAATTTGCTTTTAGGAGCAGGCTGGTGCGGAAGCCTGCGGGATTGCTGCCAAGTTTGCGCGGCGGTTTCTCAGCTCGCCTGCCGGAATGACACCGGCAGGCGGGACCTCACTCACTTCCCGTTCTTGCCGTTGGAGTGATTCCGTTGTTCGAGCAGATGCCGCAATCGTGCGACCTCGGCTTCCGCTTGTTGGGCACGGGTCGCTTCCTCGTCCGCACGGGCATCGGCCTGATCCGCTCGCGCCGCGTCTGCCGCCATGCGTTCGGTCGGAGTCAACACCCGCAACTTCGCTTGCGGATCCCACAAGCGCAGTTGCTTACCGGACCGCTCCAGGTGCAGGCCCATCACTTTGCTCGGGATGCGTCCGCCGATGGGTTTGATGGAAACGAAACGGTTGCCGAGGCGTCTGAAGGCCTGAAACGAAGGCTTCAGGTACTCTTCCTTGGGGTCGAACAAAAAGTACTCCTTCACGCCGAGCTTCTGGAGGTAGAGATCGCGCTTCTTGACCACATCTTCGCGCATGGTGGATTTCGAGGTGAGTTCGATGACGGCGTCGAGGCCGCGACCTTCCTCCCAGAGGAGGTAATTGTCGCGGATGTGGTTGCCGACGCCGGGCACCACGAACACGTCCGGAGCGAGGTGCCTTCGCTTGTTCCCCTTCTCGTAAAACACGAGTAAGTTGCCGGAGACGTAAGTGGTCGGCGAGTCCGCGAACCAGAGTTTGAGCGTCTCGATGAGTTCGACCATCAATTCGCGATGAAGGTCGGTCTCGGCCATGGGCTTGCCGTCCGAAGTGGGGTAGGAGTTGGGCGTGTAGACGCCGGGATCTGCGGCTTGAATCATGGGAACACCATCGGGCGCGGTCGAATCTTCTCGCTTATCATACTCTCGTTATCGGGTCGGTAAATCCTCCGAGGCGAACGAGGCGCGATTACGGCACGCTCCGCCAACGGGTGCGTTCGAGCAGATGAGCCAGGAGAATCGAAGCGAGTGCGGCTGCCGCGAACCACGGGTAGAACTCGAAGTAGCGTCGATATTGGAAGCTCTCGACCGGCGACTTCTCCAGGCTGCTTATCTCTTGGTACGCCGCGAGGAGCTCGGCTCCGTTCGATGCCGCGAAGGACCGCCCGCCCGTCATTTCCGAAACGGCTCGCAGAGTTTCGCGACCCGCCTTCCGCTGCTCCAGCAGCTCGGCGGGCATTCCCAGCGAGGGCTCGCCGCCCGCGTCGATCGTGTAAACCTTGATGCCCAGATTCGCGGCGAGTTGCGCCGCCTGCTTCGGCTTGAGCGGGTCGCTCGCCCCTTCCTTGCTGATGTTGTGCTCGCCATCGCTCAGAACGATCAGCACCTTACGACGATCCAGAGCGCCCTTTTCCAGACGGATCAAACCTTCGGCAATCGCATCGCCCACGTTCGTCCCCGCGTCGAGCCCGGCCTTCGGTTCCAGGCCATCCGAGACCCGAAGCAACACCGAGTGGTTGAACGTGAGTGGGCACGCCGTCTCGGGAAGCGCCGCGAACGTGACGAGGCCAATCTGGTCCGAATCGCGCGGCTCGAAGGACGTGCCGTCCGGGGCGTCGCCGCCGTTCACGAACAGCGTGAACGATCGCTTGGCGGCTTCGAGCCGCGACACCGCCGGGCTGCCCGATGCCCAGATCGCGTCTTTTTCGGCCATGCTCCCGCTGACATCCAGTGCCAGCACGATGGCGATGCCTTCGGCCGGGAGGCGCGTTTGCAAATCGGGCCTGCGCGGACCAGCACAAGCCACGATGAGGGAAAGGCAGGCAAGGCTGCGGAGTAGCGCGCCGCCCCACTTCGCGCGCGTTGCACGGCCCGATGGCAGTCCGGTGAAGAGTCTCGAATCGGAGTAGCGGAGCGAGTTGCGAGGCCGCCGCAGCCACCACCAAGCCAGGACGATGGCGAGCGGCGAGAGCCAAAGGAATGTGGGATTCGCGAACTGCATCAGACTTCACCGCGAAGGTAAATCTGGAATGGCGAGCCGACGG
>JAYTUG010000008.1:0-12456 GCA_043744695.1 Gemmataceae bacterium | reverse complement strand
AAGCGGCCGGGACGGCCGCGCTCCCAGGCTTAAGCCGCTTTGCGAAGTGGTGGCGGTGTGCTTTCCATGTTCCGCTTCTCGCGCACCTCATAGGGTCGCTTGCCCTGACTCTCGAAGTAGACGCGGGTCAGCACTTCGCCCATCAAGCCGAGCGAAAGGAACTGCACGCCGGTGAGGCACGCGACGGCCCCGAACAGGAAGAGCGGGTTCGCCGTCATGCCGGGACCGCCCGTGTATTTCATCACGACGGAGATGAGGACGCTGAGGAACCCGAGGCCCATGCAGCCGAGTGCCAATGAACCGAAGACGTGCATTGGCCGCGTCTGGTAGCTACCGAGGAATTTGACGGTGAGCAGGTCGAGCATCACGCGGACGGAACGGGTGAGGTTGTACTTGGAGACGCCTGCGGTTCGCGGGTGGTGCCGCACGGGAATCTGCGTGACGCGGGCACCTTGTTGCAACACGAGGGCGGTGATGAAGCGGTGCATCTCGCCGTAGAGTTCGAGGCCCTCCACGACCTCGCGGCGCATCACGCGGAGGGTGCAGCCGAAGTCTTTGAAGGGGATGCCGAGCACCTTGCGGATGAGCCAGTTCGCGACGAAACTCGGTGCCTTGCGCAGCAGGAATTTGTCTTGCCGTTTGGCGCGGAGGCCGAGGATCGCGTCGTAGCCTTCGTCCAACTTCGCGAGCATGATCGGAATGTCGGCAGGGTCGTTTTGCAGGTCGCCATCGAGCGTGGCGATGACGTCGCCTCGTGCGGCGTCGAGCCCGGCCTGCGTCGCGGCACTCTGGCCGAAATTGCGGCGCAGTCGCACCACCTTCACGCGCGAGTCGTCGAACGCCGCCGCTTCCAGTTCCTGGAACGTGCCGTCGCTCGAACCGTCGTCCACGAACACGAGTTCCCACTCGGGGCCGTTGCGGAGGGCTTCGCGAACGCGCTCGACCATCGGCCGCACGTTCTCGCGCTCGTCCTTCACCGGGATCACGACGGATAGCAACTTCATCGCATGCTCACTTCACGTTCAGTTCGAAGATCAGCGGCTCGGAGCCGTACTGCACGAAATCCGAGTCGTGCAGGTCGATGGGCTGCGTGTCGAGCAAGTCCGCGTGAACGAGGTAGCGGCCCGGCTCCTTCACGGGCGGGAAGCCCGCGACCAACTCGATGGATTCACCCGGCTTCACAGTTTTCGTAAAGAGCCCTGCCCGTGCGGTGTACAACTTCTGACCCGCGATTGTGAACAGGTGGGCTCGAAGTTGGATTCCGCCTGCCGGGCCAGTGTGGAAGTTCCAGTTCGCAATGGAGGTGTTCTTCGCGCGGATCGCGATTGTAAATCCCTCGTTGATCGACGGCTTCGGCGAACCGACCACCGAGAACTCCGCTCGGAACGGGCCGGGGCAATAGTGGTTCTGCACCCATTCGCGGAATCGTTCAACTGAATGAGGCTGTCCAGCAAGCCAGGCTTCGTACAAGTCGAAGAACTCGTCGATGATGATGGTGCGTCCGCCGCTGACGTGGCCGAAACGGGGCCAGAGTTGACGGCGAGCCCCAGGCAGTGTGGCCTTCGTGTAAAGGAGTACGGCCGACGTGGCAACGAGCCCGGTGCGATCCGCGCCGCGCTGGCAGTGGACCAGGATCGGCTTCTCCGAGTGGTCGAGTACATCGATCATGCGGCGAACTTCGTTCGGTGCCGGCAGTCGCTTCGCCGAGAACGAGATGTCTTCCTGCGAAACATTGGCATCGTGGGTGACCCGCGTCTCATCGGCATACCAAGCGGTATCGGGGCACGAACCGCGGAGGTTGAGTACGGTGCGGATGCCGCGCTCGTCGATGACCTTCTGCAATTGCGAAGGTGAAAGCTGGGCCGAGCGGTACACTTGGCCCGGAATCACCGTGTGCTGATTGGTGAACGCGAAGACGCGCAACCCCTCGGCGGTGAGGCCGAGGATGGCGGCCGCGCCGGCAAATCGCAGCACCACGCGCCGGGTGAAGCGACGCCGCGGCTCGGGTGGATTGGGAATGGTGGCATCCATGTGCCGCGAAGTGTGCCAGATTTGAAAGGAATGGGGAAGGGGGAATCGGAGGTGAAACCCGTTGGCCAGAACCGGGCCTCCCGACCTTCCTTTTTCAGCCATTTCGTACACAATCTCGGCATCACCCGAGGAACGCCCGATGCCGTCTCCCGCTGCCCGCGCCGCCGAATTGCGCAAAATCATCGATCGCCACAACCACCTCTATTACGTCGAGGCCGCACCCGAAGCCTCGGATCGCGAGTTCGATCGACTGCTCGAAGAGCTTCAGAGGATCGAGAAGGAACATCCCGAACTCGCCACGCCGGACAGCCCCACGCAGCGAGTCGGCGGCGCTCCCATTGAAGGCTTCGTGCAGGTCGCTCACCGCGTGCCGATGCTCTCGATCGACAATAGCTACAACGAGAACGACCTCCGCAAGTTCGACGCCGACGTTCGCAAGGCGCTCGCGCCGGGCGAAGCGATCACCTACACGGTCGAACTCAAGATCGATGGCGTCTCGATGTCCATGGTGTTCGAGAACGGCGTTCTCGCCACCGGCGTGACCCGAGGGCGCGGCGACGTCGGCGACGACGTGACTCACAACCTCCGCACCATCGGTGCCGTGCCCCTCCGACTCGACGCGAAGAAGCCGCCCACGCTCTTCGAGGCTCGCGGCGAAATCTTCATGACCCGTGCCGAACTCGTTCGCATCAACCGCCGCCGCGTCGAAGAGGGCGACAAACCCTACGAGAACTGCCGCAACCTCACGGCCGGAAGCTTGAAGTTGCTCGATCCGAAGGAATGCACGAAGCGCAAACTCACGCTCTTCGCCTACGGCGTCGGTGCATTCGAGGGCATCGTTCTGAAGTCGCAGGTGGAACTCTTCGATACCCTGAAACGCTTCGGGTTCCCGGTCAATCCACACCTCAAGCTGTGCCACAACATCGAAGAGGTGATCGCCCATTGCCTGGCGTGGGATACGAAACGCCACGACTTGCCCTACGACACGGACGGCATGGTCATCAAGGTGAACGAGTTCGCCATCCGCGAGCGGCTCGGGGCAACTTCCAAGGTTCCACGCTGGGTGAAGGCTTACAAGTTCGAGGCGGAACAGGCCGTCACCAAGATCGGCCAGGTGGAACTCTCGCTCGGCAAGTTCGGCGAACTCACACCGATCGCGATCTTCGATCCACCTGTGCGGTTGGGCGGCACCACGGTGAGCCGGGCCAGCATGCACAATGCCGCGGTCGTCGAAAAACTCGATGCCCGCATCGGCGATACGGTGGTGGTCGAGAAAGCCGGCGAGATCATTCCGCAGGTCGTGAGCGTGGTCGTCGATGCTCGCACGGGCAGCGAGAAGCCGATTGTGTGGCCCAAGAAGTGCCCCGTGTGCGGCGGCCCAGTCGAGAAGGAAGAGACCGCACTCAGCTACGCCTACTACTGCCAGAACACGGCCCTCTGCCCGGCCCAACTCACGAAACGCGTCATCGGCTTCGCCCGCCGCGAACGCATGGACATCGATGGTCTCGGCGAAGAAGTCGCGAAGCAACTCGTCGATTCCGCACTCGTGAAGTCGCTGACCGACATCTACAAGCTCACGCGGAAGCAGTTGCTCGCGCTCGAAGGCTTCGCCGAGACGAAGGCCGAGAATCTGCTCAAGGGAATCGAGAAGAGCAAGGGCCGCGGCCTGGCGCGGCTCGTCGCGGCACTCTCCATTTACATGGTCGGCGGAAGCATGTCCGAGATTCTGACCGGTACGTACTCCAGCCTCGATGATCTGCTCGCGGCCACCGAGGAACAGCTTTCCGAGGTGAAGGGGTTCGGTCCTAAGCGTGCCAAGTTCGTGTACGAATTCTTCCACAGTCCGGCGGGCGAGAAGCTCGTTGCCGAATTCCGTGCCATCGGCTTGAAGCTGACCGAGGAGAAAAAAGCGGCTCCGGTTGGCGGATTAATACTGGCCGGCAAGACGCTCGTGGTCACGGGCACGCTGATCAAGTACGACCGCCCCGGCATCGAAGCCGCGATCAAATCGATGGGCGGCAAGGCGACCGGCAGCGTGAGTAAGAAGACGGATTACCTCGTGGTCGGCGAGAACGCCGGCAGCAAGCTCGACAAGGCCAAGGAGCTCGGCGTCCCCGTGTTGACCGAAGCCGAGTTCGACGCGCTTATCGGTAGTTGACTTGTGAGGTGCCGCTTGCGGTTTCGCGAAACCGCAAGCGGCTATCTTCTCTACAATTCTCCGCACCATCCCATCCCGCGCGGAGCCCTTCGCCATGCACCCCGACTATGCGCTTTCCGATGTCGCGACTGTGTTCAGCCCGTCGCTGGTCCTTTACCCGGAACTCATTCGCAAGAACATCGCCCGCGCGATCGAGATGGCCGGTGGGCCGGAACGGCTTCGGCCGCACGTGAAGACGCACAAGACGCGCGAGATCGCTCGCATGCTCCTCGACGCCGGGGTTACCAAGCACAAGTGCGCGACGATTGCCGAGGCCGAGATGCTCGCCTCGGCGAACGCCCCCGACGTGCTGATCGCCTATCCGATCGTTGGGCCGAACCTGGGCCGGCTCGTCGCACTCATTCGCAAGTATCCCGGCACGACGTTCTCGGTACTGATCGATCACCCCGATTCGACCAGGGCCCTTTCCGATGTCATGGCGAGCGCGGGTCTGAGCGTCGGGATCGTCCTCGACCTGGACGTGGGGCAGCACCGCACGGGTATCGCGGTCGGTGACAGTGCGGTGTCACTCTATCTGAGTGCCGCGAAGATGCCCGGTCTGCGGCCCGAGGGATTTCAACTTTACGACGGGCACAACCACCAGGATTCGCGCGAGGAGCGGGAAGCCGCGGTGCAAGCGCTGCTTGCGTCGGTGCTCGAAATGCGGAAGGCAACGGAACGCGCCGGCGTTCCCGTCCCGCGGCTCGTATGCGGCGGCACGCCGACCTTCCCGATCTTCGCGAACCTGAAGGACGTTCCCGGAGTCGAGTGTTCGCCGGGCACGTTCGTGCTGCACGATGCCGGGTACGGTTCGCGCTTCGCCGATCTTGCGGGCATCACGCCGGCCGCGGTGCTGATCGCGCGGGTCATCAGTCGCCCGACCTCGGACCGCGTGACGTTCGACTTGGGAAACAAATCGGTCGCCGCCGATCCACTGCTGGAGAAGCGCGTGAAGCTGCTCGACTTCCCCGAATACAAGACCGTGGGCCACAACGAGGAACACCTCATCGTCGAGACCGCGGGAGCGGCCAATTATCGGCCCGGCGACGTGGTCTACGCCTTGCCGGGGCACGTCTGCCCAACGGTGGCACTGCACAAAGAGGTGTTGATCGCCGAAGGTGGCAAGATCGTGGGCAAGTGGTCGGTCGCTTCCCGCGACCGCGTTCTGACAGTGTAACTCGGCGTGCGGCTACCACCCGAGTGCGGCACGAAGCTGTTCCAACCCGCCGGCGAGCGCGGCATCGGCCGTCGGGTAGCCGAGGGCCGCTTCTCCCATTCGCTTCCCGTTGTTGCTCTGTTGAACGGTGGCGACGAACGTCCCGGCCGCGGGTCGCGCTTCCACCTTGTACTGCGGCGAATCGCCAATCAACACCAGGAGCGACTGCGCGCCGGGCCTTAAACTGCCATCGCGCTTCGTGAGCCATTCAGGGGCAGACATCGTTACTCCGGGAGCGGTTGGTCTTTAGTTTCAGGAAGGAACGGCAGCACGAGCAAGCCGAGGAGGAACACGCTGCACATGGCCACGCCCGCGTAGCGCAGCGGATACGGCTGCTCGTAACCCGCGAAGACTTGGCTGGTGAGCAACCCGAGTGCGAACGGGCCGCCGGCGGCGATCAAGCGCCCGACATTGTAGCAGAACGAAGTGCCCGTGCTCCGCAGCCGGGTCGGGAAGAGTTCGGGGAAGTAGATCGCGTACCCACCGAAGATCGCAAGTTGGAAGAAGCCCATGATGGGGATCATCCAGAAGATGTCGGACCACTGGTTGAGGAAGAGGAAGACGCCGGCGGTCGAGAGCCCCGCGGTGATGAAGAAGAAGCCGAAGGCGAGCCGACGGCCGATCCAGCCCGTGACAATGCTGAACGCGAAGATGCCGAAGAACGCTCCGGTGTTTTGAAACAGCGACGTGATCCCGGCCCAATACGCCTTTTGCCCGTTTACGTACTTCACGGCATCGGGCGGGAGCGCGTTTTGCTTTAACTGTTCCTCCGTGGCCAAGCCCTTCTCCACGGCTTCCTTCTTGTACTGCGGCTCGGCCACGTGCTGTTGCAAGTCCGGTGAGAAAAACCCGATTCCCCAAAGGCCGATGACACCGGCGAGTGCCAGTATCAGGCCGAGGATTGCGTGCTTCCGCCAAACGGGATCGCCGAGGAGTTCGCTGTAGGAGCCGGCTTTCTTTTCGCCGGAGGCGCGGGCCTGGAGCCAGCGCTCCGGCTCCTTCAGCCGGGCCTGAATGAGGACAACGAGCAATCCGGGAACTACGCCGATGATGAACATCAGCCGCCAGGGTACGAGGGGGTTGCCGAACAGAGTCTGGTCCGCGAAGGCACCGTGTTCTTGAAGCGAACCGAACCACATCGAGAGCAGGGCGGCCGTGACGTTTCCCAGAACGGACGAGGCTTGAAAGAGCCCGAGCACGAACGGCCGGGCGTTGTTGGGCATGGTGTCCGCGAGGAGCGTGACCGCAGCGGCGAACGCGCCGCCCACGCCCATTCCTGTGAGGAAGCGGAAAGCGTAGAAGTCCGTGGTGCTGGACGAAAGCGAGTTCAGCCCGGTGAAAAGCGAGTAGAGCAAGATGGTGGCCATGAGCGTTTTGACGCGGCCGATGCGATCGCCGGCGATGCCGAAGCCGATGCCGCCGACGGCCCAGCCGAGCATGAAGAACGACGTGGCGTAAGTCGCGGCATCGTTGATGTCGGCCGCCTGAATCGACGCGACCACCTGTTCGGGTTTCGGTTCCGGCTTGTTCGCCTTCTTGGCCTGAACCGCGAGCTTCTCCGTGAACTCGGATATGCGGGCATCGTCCTTCGACACCTTCTGCACGAGGTCGGTCATGGCCGGGCGGCGTGCGAGCACGAAAAGTTGTTGATCCATGCAGTCCATGTCCCAGGCCAGGCAGCAGACGATGAACACGAACCACTGATAGCCGGTGAGGTCTTTGAGGCTGGCCCAACCGGTGCGTTTGGGAGGGAAGGCAACTTGGGACATGGAGAGGATCTCGGCGGGAGCGAGCGGTGGAATGCTCCCGCCAGATATATCCGGGTTCGCACCGATCCGCCAGCTATCTCCGGGAACTCCGACCAATCTACACGTTCGACGGATGAAGCACGATCAATCCCGTCCCGAATCCAGCCATTCTCGCGAAATGTACTGTATTAAAAGTCAGCAGGTGAGTAACCGCATGAACGTGGCAGGCCGCGACGAGTCGCGCATCGTGTACTTGCTTGCCGATGATACCGAGCGATTGGACGATCGCCTTCCACGCGGGGAAGAAGTCGGGAGTTTCGGGCAGGAGTGGGAACTGAGCCTCGAACCGAGCTGCTCTCGATTCCGTCTCTGCGGTTGAGTACCCCAGTCCGTTCACGGCTTTCGGCCGAGTGGCAACGTTGCGGAACTCGACGAGATTCTGAGAGGTGAAATAAAGAATTTCTCCACGTTGGTGCAGATCGGCGATTGCGCGAACCGCGATCAAGTAATCTGGGTCGGCCAAGTTTGCGAGACGGCCGAGCACGCTGGTGTCCAAAAGGAAAGCCATTACTCGTAAATCCCCTCGCTGCTCAGTGCCTTGTCGGATAGTGAAACCCCCGCATCGATCCCGATAGTCAAGAGTTGCCGCTCCCACTCGTCTTTGGGCAGGAATGGAAGATAGCGTCGGCGCAATGCCGTTACTACGAGCGACTCCGGAGTCTCGCCTTGTTTCTCAGCCGCGTTCTTCACGGCAGCTTCCAGTTCGGCATCGAGCGTGATGACCATCGGATGTCCTGGAGCGGGAATATTACAAAAGCTATTCTACCTCACACGTCGCACAGTGTCACGGCCTGCTTCAAGCCCGCGAATGGGTCGCGAGTGGGGATGAACTCCTGGCCCACGTAGCCCGTATAGCCGATGTCGAGCAGCTTCCTCATCGTCGGCGGATAGTTGATTTCCTGAGTGTCGTCGAGTTCGCCGCGACCCGGCACGCCCGCCGTGTGAACGTGGCCGATCAGTTCCTTCACGCTCTCCATGCGGCGAATGATGTCGCCGTGCATAATTTGGACGTGGTAGATGTCGAAGAGCAATTTGATCCGCGGCGAGCCGACCTCACGAATCACGGAGGCACACCAATCGAGGTCGTCGCCCTGATAGCCAGGGTGGCCGGTCATGGGGTCGGACCCGTCGCGCGTGTTGAGGTGCTCCACGCATACGGTCACGTTCTTTTTCTCGGCGTGGCGAGCGAGTTCCTTCAACCCTTTCACGCTGTTGGCGAAGGCATCGTCGCGGCTGATTTCCCCGCTCGTCGGATCCTCGGGGTTCACCCACTTGTAACCGAAGAACGAGATCACGCTCGGGAACCCCGCGGCGGAACAGTCGTCGATCATCTTGCCGGTGCGTTCGAGGTTCTCGGCGTGAAATGCGGTGTTGTTGAAGCCGCGCATGAAGGGCGCGCCGGGCATGCCATTGGGAGCGAGGGCACAGATGAGCCCGTGCTTCTTGAGCGTACCCCAATGTTCCGGACCGATGATCTCGAGCGCGGGCACGCCGAGTTCCTTCGCCACGGTGCAAGTCTTCTCGGCGTCCCACTGCGCGCCGCGCGCGTTGAAGCACCAGAACACGATCGACTGTTTGATGCGGCCCTTAAGCATGACTTCGACTCCCGTGCGATGCCTGGATCGGTATACCTTGGAGTTTATCGAACCCCGAGCGATCGCGAGTGCGAATCCTGTTCGCAATCCCCGCGAATCGAGGAATGCACCGTTGCCCGCGACCGCACTTGCGCTTAGCCTTTCTCTCGCCTACCACCTTTCCCACCTCGGAGTTCTTACATGCGACTCGCACGAGTTTATCTGCTCGCTGCCGCGATGCTCGTACCGGCTGGCCTCCTCCGCGCCGACGTCGCGCCGCATCCGCTCTTCACGGACAACATGGTCCTGCAGCGGGATGTGGAAGTGCCCGTGTGGGGCAAGGCCGACCCGGATGAAGAAGTGACCGTCGGCCTCGCACAAGGTCCCGCCGGGGAAGCGATTCAGACCAAGGCCGACAAAGACGGCAAGTGGTCCGTGAAACTGCCCGCCACAAAAGCTGGGACCGGATACACGCTGCAGATCGCGGGCAAGAACAAGATCGTTCTGAAGAACGTCGCCATCGGCGAGGTCTGGATTTGCTCCGGGCAGTCGAACATGGAGATGGCCGTCAACAGTTGCTACGACCCGGAGAAGATTCGAGCCGGTGCGAAGAACCCGAACCTCCGACTCTTCACGGTTCAAAAACGAACCGCCTCCGCACCCATCGACGACCAGGGCGACCTCAAACACTTCACCAAGTGGGACGAGTCCAGTCCCGAAACGGTCGGCGGTTTCTCCGCGGTCGCGTACGCCTTCGGCAACAATATCCAGCGCAGCTTAAACGTTCCCGTCGGCGTCATTCACACCTCGTGGGGCGGTACGCCTGCCGAAGCCTGGACGAGCATTCCCGCTCTCGAAGCAGTTCCCGAACTCAAGTACTACGCCGCCAACGCCGCCAACGCGGCGAAGGGCAAACCGCCCGTCGGCCCCAACGTTCCCGCCAGCCTCTACAACGCCATGATCCATCCACTGCACCCGTTCGCGTTCAAGGGTGCCATCTGGTATCAAGGCGAATCCAACGCCGGCCGCGCCTACGAGTACCGCTCGCTGTTTCAAACGATGATCCAGGACTGGCGTAAGAAGTGGGGCAACGACTTCCCATTCCTGTGCGTGCAACTCGCCCCGTGGCACGCGAACGACGCCGATGGCGTGAGTTGGGCCGAACTTCGCGAAGCGCAACTGCTCGCCACCAAGAAACTGAAGAACGTCGGTATGGCCGTGATCACCGATGTCGGCGACCTGTACGACATCCACCCGCGCGACAAGATGACGGTGGGAAATCGGCTGGGCCTCTCCGCTCGCGGGCTCGTGTATGGGCAGAAGATCGTTCACAGTGGCCCGGTGTACAAAGAGATGAAAGTCGAGGAAGGCAACGCGATTCTCTCCTTCGACGAACTCGGCGGCGGCCTCCAGGCTCGATACCAGACGCTCAACGGCTTTGAGATCTGCGGCGAAGACCAAGAGTTCTACCCGGCCAAAGCCACCATCAAGGGCGAGACCGTCGTCGTGAGTTCCACCAAGGTGAAGAAGCCGGTGGCGGTTCGCTTCGGATGGAAGAATCACCCGGTGGTGAACCTGTTCAACAAGTCCGCGGATGGAAAGACGATCGGCTTGCCGGCGACGCCGTTCCGCACCGACGATTTCCCGTTGACGACGATGCCGAAGAAGTGATCCGCCGCTTGCGGCTTCGCGACCCAATCGCGAAGCCGCAAGCGGCCCGGAGGTTCCATGTCTCATGCGATCATGATCGGCGGGGGCGTGATCGGAGCCTGCTCCGCGTACTACCTCGCCCGCGCCGGATGGCGCGTCACGATTCTCGACCGCGGCCAATTCGGCCGCGGTGCCTCTCACGCCAACTGCGGCTACGTCTGCCCGAGTCACGTGCTGCCGCTCGCCGCGCCGGGAGCCGTTTGGTCCACGCTCAAGACGCTCTTCTATCGCAACTCGCCGCTCAAGGTCCGCCCGCGCACCGTGATCGCCAATCTCGGCTGGTTCCTCGGCTTCGCCAAAAAGTGCAACCGCCGCGACATGCTCGCCACCGGGAAGGCCATCCAGGCACTGCTGAATTCGTCGCGCGGCCTCTTCGACGAACTCATCGCCAAGGAACGCCTCGACTGCGAGTGGGAAGCGAAGGGGCTCCTCTTCGTGTTTCGTTCGCAGGGTGCGTTCGAACACTACTCGCACACGGACGACCTGCTCCGCGAACAGTTCGACATGGGAGCGAAGCGGCTGGACGCGGACGCACTCCTACAACTCGAACCGTCGCTGAAGCCCGGCAACGCCGGCGGCTACCACTACGAAGGCGACGCACACTTGCGGCCCGACCGGCTTATGAGCGAACTGCGCCGCGTGCTCGTTTCGCTCGGCGTCGATATCCGCGAGAACTGCGAAGTGACGGGCTTCATGAAGGAGAATGGGAAGGCGAGAGCGGTTACCAGCCCGACGCGCAAGCAAGGGTCGGATCTCGCTGCCGATGCATTCGTCGTGGCTACGGGAGCGTGGACGCCGCTGTTGAACCGCGAACTCGGCTGCAAGGTTCCGATTCAACCGGGGAAAGGTTACTCGATCACGATGCCGCGGCCCGCGATCTGCCCGACGCACCCGCTCATCTTCGAGGAACACCGCGTCGCCGTCACGCCGTTTCAAAGCGGCTATCGACTCGGTTCCACAATGGAGTTCGCCGGCTACGACGAAACGCTAAATCGCTCGCGGCTCGCGATTCTCACCGATGCCGCGAAGTTGTACCTCCGCGATCCACTGGCCGAGCCGGTGCAGGAAGAGTGGTGGGGTTGGCGGCCGATGACCTTCGACGGCTTGCCGATCATCGACCGCAGCCCAGCGATGTGCAATGTGCTGATCGCGGCCGGGCACAACATGTTGGGCCTGAGTATGGCGACTGCGACCGGCAAACTCGTGAGCGAAATGTTGGGCGAAGAGAAGCCGCATATCGACCCTGGGCCGTATGGGCTCGAAAGATTTGCCAGATAGCCCGGCGTTTGCGCCGGGCCGCGTCCAGACCCCCCGGCAAGCCGGGGGCTATTTGGGCACGACCTCCACCAGGCCCGCGTCGATGTACTGGCCGCCCGTGGTCTGGTGGCAATACAAGGCGATCACGTTCGAATCGGCCGTGAGCGCGGCCCGCGCCGCTGCGGTGAGCGGCACCTCGACGTAGTCCGACACGAACCCGCTCAGTTTCGCCGCCAGGACGCCGTTGATGTAGATTTCCGCGTCCTCGTCGTGGTGGATGCGGAGGAAGACCTCGCCCTTCGGAAATTCCTTCAACTCGAAGGATCGCCGCAACCAGATGTCCGCCGTCTTCCACTCGGTACCGACGATCGCGCCGGGCGTGAACTTCGTGCCGAAGCCGCCGTTGGACTCCGTCCACTTGGAAGCGTCGAACTCCGGCTTCTCCCAGCCATCCGCGGGCTTCGCAATCGTGTACCGCCACTTCTGACCCGCCTTCTCGGACGTGGGCAAGATCTCGCGATACTCCGGCGACGGGCCGGAGAGCGCTCGATGCCACTTTAAAGCTTCCGCCACGTCGAGTTTGATGACCTCGCGGTCGTAGGTCATGAGGCCGTTCACTTCCACTTCCACGTCGGTGGTCTGCGTGTAGACCGCGGCCGAGAG
>JAYTUG010000007.1:0-3200 GCA_043744695.1 Gemmataceae bacterium | reverse complement strand
GGCTGCGGGGGGGGGGGGGCACTGCGGTAGGTCACGGTAACGCCCCCTCACCCGGAGCCGAAGTTGCCTTCGCAACTTCGACTCCGACCTCTCCCCCGCAAAGCCGGGGGCGAGGTGAAGAGGTCGCCGGTCCACGCGAGACTGATTGCGTTTGCTCACGCGATCGCCGCTTCCACGACCCGCCCCGCCACATCGGTGAGCCGTTCGTCGCGGCCACTGTGCAGGTACGTCAGCTTCTCGTGGTCGAGCCCGAGCAAGTGCAAGATGGTGGCGTGGAAATCGTTGACGGAGATGCGGGCCTCGACGGCCTTGAGGCCGAAGTCGTCGGTGGTGCCGATGGCCTGGCCGCCCTTCGAGCCTCCGCCAGCCAGCCACATCGTGTAGCCGAGCGGGTTGTGATCGCGGCCCTTCCCGCCTTGCGAATTCGGCGTGCGGCCGAACTCGCTACACCACACCACCAGCGTGTCCTTCAACAGCCCGCGCTGTTTCAGGTCCGCGAGCAAGGCCGCGATCGGCCGATCGACGTGGCCGCACATCTTCTCGTGGTTGGCGTTCACGTCGTCGTGGGCATCCCACTGCGTGACGAGAGGCCCGCCGCCTGAGTAGACTTGCACGAAGCGGACGCCGCGCTCGACGAGTCGCCGTGCGAGCAGAAGCCGCGTGCCGAAGTCGGCGGTCTTCGGATCGCTGAGCCCGTAGGCCTTCTTGGTGGTCTCGGTTTCCTTGCTCAGGTCAACGGCTTCCGGGGCGTGCTGCTGCATGCGGAAGGCGAGTTCGTAGCTCGCGATGCGGGCCTCGAGTTCCGAATCGCCGGGCTTCAGATTCAGTTCGTTGAGCTTCTTGCTGAGTTCGAAGGAACGGCGATTTTGCTCGGGGCTCACGTCGGCCGGGGGCTTCAAATTCAAAACCGGGCTCGGCCCGCGTCGAAGCAAGGTGCCCTGATAAACGGCCGGGAGGAACGCACTCGACCAACACGGCGCGCCGCCTTCCGGTACGCCCTCGGGCTGAGGCATCACACAGTAGGCCGGCAGATTTTCGGACGCGCTGCCGAGTCCATACGTGACCCAACTGCCGAGGCTGGGGAAGCCCATCAGCGTGCGGCCACTGTGAAGTTCGTACATCGCCGGAGCGTGAATCGTGTTGGTACACCAGCACGACCGCAGGAAGCAGATGTCGTCGGCTTGCTTCGCGAGGTGCGGCATCAGGTCGGAAATTTCGAGGCCACTCTTTCCGTGCTTCGCCCACTTCCGCGTGCTCGGCAGGATCACTTCACCACCGCTCGTGAACTGGCTTTTGGGCCGGCCGGTCGTCTCGGGCAGCGGCTTGCCCGCCCACTTTTCCAACTCCGGTTTTCGGTCGAAGAGATCGAGTTGGCTCGGCCCGCCGACCATGAACAGAAAGATGACGCGCTTGGCCTTCGCTTCGAAGTGCGGCTTCTTCGGGGCCAGCGGATTCGCGTGCGATTCCGTGGCGAGCATGGCCTGGAGGGCGATGCCGCCGAGCCCGCTGCTGGCGCGAAGCAGAAAGTCGCGGCGCGATGTGGGAGTGGCGTTCATCCCGTCAGCCTACCGCCGAACGGGAATCGCTGCAAGGATGAGGCGAGGGTGCGGTATCCTTGCATTCCTCACACGTTTCGGGAGCCAGTCATGAAGTGGGCCGTACTCGCTGCGCGCTCTCGTCGGGTCGGTGAACATCGCTCTGTTCGACGTATTCTTCGTCGGTCAAGCGGGCCTGGGCGTGGTACTCACCGGGCTCTGCTTCTTCCTGGTCTGGGCGTACCGCTCGCACTTCGTGAGGGCGTTCTCGACCGACGCGAAAATCGGCTAGAGAAGAAGCTCGTGGTCGACCCGCGGAACGGAGAGAAGCGCATCCGCGCCGGCTGGGACTGCGGGGTACGGGCCTAGGAATTTGGTAAACTATTACGTAGATCGAGCTGTGCCCGACGATGATGGTCGAAAATTGCCCGACCTACAAGATGCGACCTATGTACCGTGCCTTCGGACTGCTGCAAGCGGCCAGCGACCTCACACTCGACGAAGTCGCGGTGCGGCTCCGCGCCAAGTTTCCCGACTACAGCGTGGGTCAGAGTGCTGGACAGATCACGGTTGCCAAGGGCGATTGGGATATCCAGTTGCGTTTGAACGAAGAACCCATCGTGCTCGTGGAATCCGCGGAACTCGCGGAGAAGATTGCCGGCACGATCGATGGCTCGGAGATCGCGGCATGTGCCCGGCGGGTCGAAGTGTGGAGCGATACGCCGGACCCGATGATGGAGCACTTCAACGAATTCCTTTTCGTGGTCGAGGTTCTGCAGTCGTTTCGCGGCGTGATCGCAGTCGATCCCCGCGAACCGGCTTTGATGTAACCGTACGGCCGGGAGGAAGTCTGTTGACGTTCGATTCCATTCTCAAAGTCGCGATCCTTGCCTTGGCCTATTTCGCGATGGGCTGGCTCGGGCTGTTGCTCGCCATCCCCCCCGGATATGCCACTGCCGTTTGGCCCCCCTCGGGGATCGCCTTGGCCGGGCTTTTGTGGTGGGGTCCGCGCGTCTGGCCCGGCGTTTGGCTGGGGTCGTTTTTAATCAATGTTTGGATCTCGCTCACCGCGTCGATTGCGGAGATCAACCTCACGAGCGTAGCGCTTGCGGCCAGCATTGCCGTTGGCTCCACGCTGCAAGCGCTCCTGGGAGCGGTGTTGCTGCAGCGCTGGGTCGGTTCGGGTCGATTGTTCGAGCGCGGCTCCGCGATTCTCTCCTTCGCGGCCATCGAGGCATTGAGCTGCTTGCTGGCCCCTTCCTGGGGCGTTACCAGCCTGTACCTTGCGGGCGTCGTGGACTCGGCGGCCTTTTTCAACTCCTGGCGGACGTGGTGGCTCGGGGATCTGATTGGCGTACTCGTCGTGACCCCCGTACTCCTCACCTGGCACCGACTACCCCAGCTCGACCGTCAGCCCTGGCGCTTGGCGGAAGGCATCGGATCGATCGTTGTGTTCACGGTGCTGACGGTCATCGTCTTCTTCGGCCCATCGTCGCTGGTGGGTAGCGAGTATCCGCTGGCTTTCTTACCGCTGCCGTTCCTAGTTTGGATCGCCTTCCGTTTCGTTCCCGGCGGCGTGGCACTGGCGACGCTCCTTTTGTCCGGCATCGCGGTCTACGCCACCAGCCTCGGCTCCGGGCCCTTCGTCCGCGACTTCGAACAGGA
>JAYTUG010000006.1:0-12679 GCA_043744695.1 Gemmataceae bacterium | reverse complement strand
GGACGTTGGGCGAGTACGCGCCCATCGCCAACCGGTGAGTGACAGTGGTGTGTCACTCACCGGTAACCCCCGATGATGTTCCTGGGGCGGCGTCTGCGGGCTATGCCTCGACCCGATCCGCCAGACCACAGGCGACCGCCTCGCTTGGAGTCAAGGATCGGCCAGCCAAGAGGTGCGGGGCGACCGCTTCCGGGTGCTGACCGCAAAGCTCCGCGATGACGCCGGCAACCTGATGCCGGATCCGGTTCGCATCGGCTGGCGACCCGGCCGCGCTATCGATCGGGGTGAGCGACAGTTCGGCTGCGGGGCCCACCACCCGCTCGCCCTTGCAGCCACTGGCAAGCACGATAAGGGCGACACCGTGGGCCATCGCCAGCGCTCGCGTGTGGACAGGTGGCCGAAGGTCCCTCACGGTGTCCACGACCGCCATGCCCGCCACCAAGCTTCCGCCCGGCGACTCGACGCGGAGGGTGATGGGCTGCCGCTCGTCCTGATACTGGAGGAACAGCAATTGGGCGATAGCTATCTGGGCAGTTGCGTCGGTGATCTCTCCATCGAGCCGGACAATACGGTGTCGGAGCGCCTCCTCGGGGTCGTGCGGGTCGGCCAGCTTCCGATTCCCGAACGGCCACATGCGGTCACGCCCTCTGCCGCCGAACGAAGAGGAAGCTATGCGACGGACTCCGCTCGGGGAGTTCGACGAGAAACCGGGGGCGTCCGGTCGCGGAGTCCGTCGCATAGCTTCGGTTGAACGAAACCGCGGAGCGGTCTATGGAGTTTCAATCTCTCCGGCGGTCACATCCCGAAGCGTAGCGGCCCCGGCGACACAACGCAAACGGGAATCCGGCACTTCCTCCGTCTCGGTTCAAGATTGATGTACGTCAGAATAACGAGTTGCGAGGCTATCTATTCATTGCCTGGAGTACCACCTCACTCCGCCAGAAACTTCTCTTCGAACTTCGGAGTATTCGCGGCTTCCCCAAAGGAGCCGCCGCGGGCCTGCTTCACTGCGTCCGGCCAGGCGTGGCTGTCGGTCACGAAGTGCATCAACCGGACGTAACCCGTCGGCATGTGGCCCAGGCCGTTGGGATTCTGCGGCTCGACCGGCACCCATCCCAGACCCGTGAGATAGACCTCTGCCCAGACGTGACTTGAAAGGTGACCCTTCGGCGCGAAGCGGAGGTCGGCCTTCACCACGCCACAAGCTTCGCGGGCCGGGATGCCGTTCGCCCGGCAGACGGCCACGAACACCGCCGAGAACGCGCCGCAGTCGCCGTTGCCGCGGTCGAGCACCTCTTCCACCGTGTCGAACGTCGTCGGATTCTTGTACTTCATGTTGTCTTTGAGCCAGCCGATCAGGTTGTTCACGGTGTCGCCCGGCGAGCCGCCCTTCACCTTCTCCGCGACGGCCTTGATCTTCGCCGACTCCGGATTGATGCGGTGCCCGGCCCCGAGGTAGGCCCGCACATCTTCCGGGAATTGGCCCGCTGGCTCGGACTTGATCTTCGGCCGATAGTCGTGAAACCGTACCGTCACGGTTGAGGTCAGTTCGACCGGGCTGTCTGCATCGAACTTCAGGAGTCGGACGCCGTCGCGGGTGATCGCCTCGTGCGACTTCGCGCCGATCATCTTGAAAGTGCTGGTTTGGAACGGCAGATCGGTGCTCGGGATCGCGACGTAGAAGGGCCCTTTGCCCTTGCCGCCCTCGCCCCAGGCTCCCTTCGGGTCGAGAGTCCAGGTCAGCGTGTAGACCCGCGGCTTCAGTTGATCCATCAGGTCCTTGACGAGTTTCGCGTCTTCAGCCCGGATCGCGGGTAGTTTGAACTTGAGCGCGCTCTCGCCGTACTTCTTGAGCTTCGCGTATTCCGAGAGGTGAGCCGCGTAGACGGCTGCGTTGACGTGGAAAAAGCCGACCTTGGAATCGAGCGCGATGGCCTTCTCGGAGTGATCGAGGGCTTCCTGATGCCGGCCGAGTACGGAGCAAACGCAGCTGAAGTTTCCGTGAGCGTACGAGTCGCGGGGGTTCGCTTTCAACACGCGTTCGAACAGCGCGGCCGCAGTCTTGAAATCTTTTGCATCGAGCGCTTTGTAGGCTTTCGCGGACAGGTCGCGAGGCGAATCCTGACCGCTCACCGAGGCGACGACGAACATCAGCAACGCGAGGGCGGCGGCTCGAAACATGGCGAAGGCTCCTATTTTGCAATCGTCTCCACGGGGGCGGGCGTTTCTTCGGGCCTTCGGAGGAGCAGGCCGGCCGCGAGCAAGCCGATGCCCGCCAGGGTCGCACCGGCCAAGTTACATACGAGATCCCAGCCGGTATTCTCGAACCCTCCGACGTTGGTGTCGAGTACGACCCGAGTGGTCAGGAACTCGGCCACCTCGTTAACGGCCCCGAGCCCAGTGCCTGCGAGGGCGCACAAGGCGATCGGGCCGGCCGTGGGCCGCGACAAGCCGGTCCCGGCCCGCAGCCCTTGCCAGCACGCCCAGGTGGCGATCGCCGCCCCGTAGAAGTGGACGACCTGATCGAACTTCAACCTGCCTGGGACGAGCCACAGGTTGTAGAGCACCCGACGGCCGTCGACCGGCCAGCCTTCAGGTGGCCGGACGAGTCCCCCGGCCATGTGGAGGCCACCCAGGAGGCTCAGCCCACCGATCACCGCCGGCGAGAAGCCGATGCGAAGGTGTAGGGCGACGAGGACCGCGGTCGAAACCATCACCACGGCGAGATAAATCAGGAACTCGCGGTCGCCCGCGACGGCCACGCCAATCCCGGCGGCCACCATGTAGGTGGCGGTGAAACCCAAGGCACACCAAACCGCGGGTGTGAATTGCCGTCGCCCCATTGCCGCTCTCCTCGACCATCAGTCAGAATGCCTCAAGCAGCCGAGCCGAAATCCCTGGCTTCTTGCCCCTTCGGAACGAGCCGACGCCGGGAGGCATCAAATACTATTCTCTCTCCGGTGACTCTCGCTCTCGGCCATCTCCAACGGGTCGGCGGTCAAAGAGCCGTGCCCTGTAAAAAGGGCTCGCCAGTTTCCAGCTTGAGGATGTTTTCAGTCGTCACGCGGGCGATCTCGCTGAGCGCCTCGCGGGTGAGGAATGCCTGGTGCGCGGTGATCAGCACATTGGGGTAATTGAGCAGCAGCGACAACTCGTCGTCGTGCAGTACCTGGCCGGAGAGATCTTCGAAGAAGATGCCCTCCTCTTCTTCATAGACATCCAGCGCTACGCCGCCGATGTGGCCCGATTTGAGAGACGCGATGAGCGCACCGGTCTCGATCAGCTTGCCGCGGCTGGTGTTGATGATGAACACGCCACGCTTCGTTTGCGACAGCGTTTGCGCGTTGAGCAGATGGCGCGTCTCCGGGAGCAGCGGGACGTGGAGCGAGACGATGTCGCTTGCGGCCAGCAAGGTATCGAAGTCCACGTAACGAACGCCGTGAGCGGCTGCCCAGTCGGGCGACGGGAACGGGTCGAAAGCGATCACCTCGGCCTCGAAGCCGCGAAAAATCTGCGCGGCGATCCGGCCGATCCGGCCGGTGCCGACGATGCCGATGGTCTTGCCGTGGAGGTCGAAACCAACGAGGCCGCTGAGGGAAAAATTCATTTCGCGCACGCGGTTGTAGGCGCGGTGGATTTTGCGGTTGAGCGTGAGCAGTAGGCCGATGCTGTGTTCGGCCACGGCGTGCGGCGAGTAGGCCGGCACCCGCACAACGGCGAGGCCGAGCGCACGAGCGGCGGCGAGGTCCACGTTGTTGTAGCCAGCACAGCGCAGGGCGAGCAGCTTCACGCCGAGCGGCGCGAGCGTTTCGAGGCACGCACGGTCCGCGAGGTCATTGACGAAGACGCACACGGCCTGCGCGCCTTTCGCGGCGGATGCCGTTTCGGCGCTGAGGCGGAATTCGTGAAATCGCCACGCGACGCGCTCCGCGCCGTCGGCGCGACCGAGGTATTCGCGGTCGTAGGCTTTGGTGTCGAAGACGGCGGTTTCGATCATGGGTTTTCTGCCTTTTGCGGGGTGCGGAAACGCAGCCATTTTTCCAACTCGACCACGGCGAAGGTAAAGACTCCGATGGCCACGATGTAGAACCAGGCTTCGGCCCGCACAGGGGCGGTGTGGAAAAGCCGGTTCATCAAAGGCAGATAAGTGAAGGCGATCTGCGCCAGCCAGGCCGCCAGGATGCCGGCGATCAACCAGGGATTGGAGAAAAGGCCGATGGAAAACATCGAGCGCGTCCGGCTGCGGCAATTGAGCAGGTAGAAGCTCTGGACCATCACGATGACGTTGACGACCGTCGCGCGGGCTTCGTCGAGGCTCGTGCCTTCGATGTCGTGTTCCCACGCGAATAGGCCGAACGCGCCACCAAAAGAGATGAGCGTCACCAACCCGGTGCGCATGAGCAGCGAGCGGGTGAGCAGCGGCTTTTTGGGGTCGCGCGGCGGGCGCTGCATGATATCGTTTTCCTTCGGCTCGAAGACCAGCGTCAGCCCGAGGAGCAGCGCGGTGACCAGATTGAGCCAGAGCAGTTGCGTTGGCAGCATGGGAAGCGTGATTCCGCCGATAATCGCGACGAGCAGAATCAGCGCGACGCCGCCATTGGTCGGGAGGATCCACAGGATGAACTTGGTGAGGTTGTCGAAGACGCCGCGCCCTTCTTCCACGGCCGCTTCAATCGAGGCGAAGTTGTCGTCGGTCAGGATGATGTCGGCGGCTTCCTTGGACACGTCGGTGCCGGTGATGCCCATCGCGATGCCGATGTCAGCTTGTTTGAGCGCGGGCGCGTCGTTGACGCCGTCGCCGGTCATGGCGACGACGTGGCCGCGCGATTGCAGCGCCCGGACCAGCCGCAATTTCTGCTCGGGCGCGACGCGGGCAAATACGGAGGAACGCTCGGCGGCGTCGGCCAGTTCCTCGTCGTTGAGGGCTTCCAAATCGCGGCCGGTCAGCCCGACGACACCCGAGCCGCTCTCCAGGCCGATCTGCGCGGCAATGGCTTTGGCGGTGAGGACATGGTCGCCGGTGATCATCTTGACGCGGATGCCAGCGGCGCGGCACTTGGCCACTGCCTCGATCACTTCGGGACGCGGCGGATCGAGTTTGCCCTGGAGGCCGAGGAAGGTCAGCCCGCCGGCAACGTGCTCGTGCTCCAGCCCCTCGTGCGACGGCGGCATCTCCCGACGGGCGAAGGCGAGAACCCGCAGGCCGCGCGCGGCCATGGCTTCGGCGTGACGCAGGACGAGTGCCCCGTCCAGCAGCGCCAGTTCGCCATCCGCGCCGAGCGCGTGCGCGCATTTTCCGAGCAGGGCTTCCGCCGCGCCTTTGATGTAGATGATCTTCGGTGCCTCGCCGGCACCGTGGAGGGTGGCCATGTATCGGTATTCGGACTCGAAGGGGATGGTCTCGATCCGTGGCAGGCGTCCGCTCATTTCCTCCTCGGAAAGCCCCGCCTTCTGCGCGGCGACAATTAGCGCAGCCTCGGTCGGGTCACCCTGCACGACGGTCTGGCCTTCGTCGTTGCGCACGAGCTGCGCATCGTTGCACAGCAAGCCGGCGACGAGCGTTTCGATCAACGCCACGTTCTCCCCCACGACGACGGGCACCTGCTCGAAATGGATCTCCCCCACTGCCTCGTAGCCGCTGCCGGTGACGTGGTAGAGCCGCCCGCCGGCATGGATTTCCTGCACCGTCATTTGATTCTGCGTGAGGGTGCCGGTCTTGTCCGAGCAGATGACGGTGGTGCTGCCGAGCGTCTCGACGGCGGGCAGCTTGCGGATGATCGCGTTCCGCCGGACCATGCGTCCCACGCCGATTGCCAGCCTGATGGTCACAACCGCGGGCAACCCTTCGGGGATGGCACCGACCGCCAGCGCAATCGCCGCCATAAACATCTCCGGCCACGGCTTGCCCCGCAGGATGCCGGCGATGAAAATCAATGCGGCCAGCCCGAGGATCACATACAGCAGCAGGCGGCTGAACTGCGCGATCTTGCGCGTGAGCGGCGTCTGCAAATCGTCCGCGAGGTTCATCATCCCCGCGATGCGGCCCATCTCGGTTCGATCGCCGGTGGCGAAGACCACGCCCTCGCCCTGTCCCGAGGTCACCAGGGTGCCGCTGAAGGCGAGATTGGTGCGGTCGGCAAGGATCGTGTCCGCGGGCAGCGGATCGGGTTGCTTTTCAGCGGGGAGCGATTCGCCGGTCAGCGCCGCTTCCTCGATGTGCAAGTTGCGCCGGAGCAGCAGGCGCAGATCGGCGGGCACGCGGTCGCCGGATTGCAGCAGCACCACGTCGCCCGGCACGAGCTGCGCCGAGGGAATCCGCACCTTCTCACCACCGCGCCGCACCGTGGCCTCGGTGACGACCATTTTCGCCAACGCTTCAATCGCTTTCTCCGCCTTCGCCTCTTGGAGATAACCGACAATGGCATTGATGAAGGCGACGCTAAAAATGACCGACGCATCCACCCATTCACCCATGGCTGCGGCGATCGCAGTCGAGGCGAGCAAGATGTAAATGAGCGGCTGATGGAACTGTAACAGGAAGCGCATCCATTCGCTGAGCTGCTTCTGCGCGGTCATCTGGTTGAATCCAAACTGCCGCTGCCGCACTTCCACCTCGGCCTGCGTCAGCCCGCCCCCAGGGTCACTCTCGAGGTGCCTGGCGGCTTCTTCAGCGGGGAGTTGGTGCCAAATGATTTTGGCGAGTTCTTGCATGCGTCAGCCCCTACTACTCGCAAATGACACGTCTGACGAAGTAAGCAACCGTTGTGCCGGCGCGGCGAAGCCCACTGGGCAACCATTTCGCCGTGCCATTTCCGCTCACCGTAAACCTCAATCGTGCTTTCTCCGCACGCGTTGACCTCCATCCACCAAAAAAAGGTTGGCATCGTGTTTGCGTTACTCCTCGTTGGTTTGCGGTGCTCCTCGTTGTTCAAAACGTACCCAAGACCCAATCTGGTGTTCGTGGAGTCGGCTGGCGGTGGGTGCGGAACTTCTGGTTTCGGACCACACATCTGTTGGCGATCGTGCTGGCAACGTTCCTACTCTGCATGCCTCGACGCCAATTCTCCCTCCACTCACTTCGAGCAATTCACACGCGAAACCAGTAAGTATTCCCGGTCTTCCCTCGTCTCATCCCGTCCCGTGGGATGAGAGCCAGACCAACTGCAGGGATCGCGCTTTCGGTGTCCGCGATCCTGGAGAGGTTACCCATGACTGAACATCGACCCACTGGTTTGACGGCCAGCGAAGTCGCCGAGCGGACGCGGCGCGGCGAGGTCAACCGCACGCCCCGCTCCAACTTGGTCGATTACGTCCGGATCGCCCGGCGCAACTTACTGACCCTGTTCAACGCCATGGTCGTCCCCGCGGCCGCTGCTCTGTTCGTCCTGGGTGAGGATCGGGGGGCCATCGCCGTCAGCGGCATGGCGGTAGTCAACTCGGCCATCGGTCTGGTGCAGGAGATCCGGGCCAAACGACATCTGGACCGGCTTGCCCTGCTGGTCGAGGCCCGGGTGCGGGTCGTTCGGGACGGGGAGGTCCGCGAGATCCTGGCGAGCGAGGTGGTCCGCGGCGATCTCGTATGTCTGGCGGCCGGGGAAATGGTGATCGTCGACGGGCCGGTACTCGAAGACACTTTCCTGGAAGTGGACGAAGCGCTGCTGACGGGCGAGTCGGATCCAGTCCGGCGGAAAGCAGGGGAAGGCCTGCTCTCGGGTAGTTTCTGCGTCGCCGGTGAGGGGACGTATCGGGCCGACCGGGTTGGAGCCACTGCGTTGGCCCAAGCTACCACAGCCCGGGCCCGTCGATACCAGTACGCCACAAGCCCGCTGACCCGAGCGATCAACGCCCTCGTAGGAGTCCTATCTGCGACCGCAGTCGGCCTGTGCCTGCTCTACCTCGCCCTCTATCACATCCGCAACCTGGCGCTCGGCGAGTTGGTCGAGATGTTCGCCGCCACGATCACCTCGATGGTGCCCCAGGGGCTGGTACTCACGGCGACTATCTCGTTCACCCTGGGGGCCGTCCGGATGGGCGCCCGCGGGGCGGTGGTTCAGCGACTGAGCGCGATCGAGACGATGGCCGCGGTGGACGTAGTCTGCACCGACAAGACCGGCACCCTGACCACCAATCGGCTGCGGCTGGCTCGGGTCGTGCCTCTGACCGCTGCGGTCTCGGAGCCCGAGGTTCGGGAGCGGCTGCGTTTGTTCGCCTCCGCATCCGTGGATCATCGGAACAAGAACCTGGAGGCGATCCGGGCGGAGCTCGGCTCGGGGTCAGTGGAACTTCTCGACCAAATCCCCTTCCAGTCGCGAAATCGGTATAGCGCCGTCCGCCTCCGAGCCGACGGAGCCGAGCACACCCTGATACTCGGGGCTTGGGAGTCACTGCGAGATCATTTCGCGGAAGGGAGTGAGGACGAATGGGAAGCAGCTTGGCAGAGGTTGCTCCCGACTGGGCTGCGGATACTCCTGTTCGCCGACTCCGATCACCTGGGTCCGTTCGGCCCAGCCCTGGATGGAGTCTCGATACGGCCGCTTGCCCTCGTCGCTCTCAGCGACGAGTTGCGTCCGAACGCGGCTGCGGTTCTGACGGCGCTGGCCGGACAGGGGATCGACTTCAAAGTGGTCTCCGGCGACAACCCCGAGACCGTCCGAGCCACCATCGGCGGCCTCGGCTTGCCGCTGGTCAACGAGCCGGTCGTCTCCGGGGAGCAACTCGCGACCGCCGGAGACCCGGCCCAGTTGATCGCAACCAGGAGCGTCTTTGGCCGGGTCGCCCCGGAACAGAAAGTGATGATCGTACAGGCTCTCCAAAAGCAGGGCCGGTACGTTGCTATGATCGGCGACGGGGTCAACGACGTGTTGTCGATCAAAGCGGCCGACCTGGGGATTGCAATGGGCGAGGGGAGCCAGGCGAGCAAGACTGTTGCCGGGCTGGTGCTGGAGAACAACGACTTCGCCCTGCTCCCGGAAGCACTGGAGGAAGGCCGGACGATCGTCCGCAACCTCCGCCGTGCGGCCAAACTATTCCTGACCAAGAACGTGTACTCGCTCCTTCTTATCGTGGCGTACAGTCTCGGCTTCTTCGGGCTACCGTTCCCGTACCTTCCGCAGCAGGTAACGCTCCTCAACTGGCTGGTAATCGGCATTCCGGCGCTGATCATCGCATTGAGTCGGGAGCGGTCCGCCGGGGCCACTCGACCGCGGTTCCTGCGGGAGGTCGGCTGGTTCGCGATCCGCACCGGGGTAATCTTCGCCGCCGCGGCGGTGACGGTCTCGGTGCTGGCCGCCGATGACTATCCAACACCGAGGGACGGGGAGAAGGCTCAGCGGACGATGTTGCTGTCGGTGCTAATCCTACTGGGAATCACTGCCCTGCTGCGGGCACTAACTGATGGGGAAGACAAACCGCTGGCCGGAGACCTCCGGATCCGCCTGGTGGCCATGCTCGCAGTGCCGGTGTACTTGCTGGCGATGTACTGGCCACCATCAACTCGGTTCTTCGAACTGGAACCGCTGACCCTACCACAGTGGGGAGTGGCTTTGGCCGTGTCGGGGGGAGCGTACCTACTCACCCTTATCAGTGACCGGCTCTCGGTTTCATTCCTGAGCCCGCGATAGGGTCAACTGGGTTTTTTGAACAGATCGAGAAACCGGTCCTCGTACTCCTTGAACAACCCCAGTCGGTCGAGTTCCTGCTTCCGCGACGACGTACTCTCCTCGGTCAACTCTGAAATCTCGGAGCCGGCGACTGAATGACGGGCCGGGTTGCCGGCCTGGTGAACTGCCCGCGAGATTCGTTTCGTACCGTGCGATACCGGCACTGTTTTGCTCGCGATGTGCGGTGCCGCACATGGCCACCACACCGCTTGAGGTCGTTCCGAACGAGGAATTCTCACTGTGAGCTTCGGTCGATCCCGGCACGAGGATTGCCCTTCCACTTCACAATTCTTCTCGGAACCAAATGGTAGGGCTATCATGTGCAAGTCCAAATGCGGCCTGCCGTCGCCGCTCGCCGGTGACTTAATGAGTCGCGACGTGAAGACGGTCGGCGATTACCTGTCGCTTACCGAAGCGGCCCGACAACTTGACGCATGGGGCGTCCGCGGAGCCCCGGTCGTGGATGAACGGGGTCAGTGCGTGGGTGTGCTGTCGGTTTCCGATCTTGCACGAACGGTCGCACAGAAGAAGAATCCGCAAACACTGCAGCCGCGAACATGTTCCTACCAGGAGAAGTCTCGAGAGTCAGAGTCGAACGGGCAGGAAGTGGTCCACTGCTTGCTTGAGCAGGGGGTTTGCCCGCTTCAGCGGCCCCGGGAGTTGCCGGATGGGCGATCGGAAATCCTCTGTTCCGAGCCCAACTGCGTTGCGACCGACTGGCAAGTTGTCGAACTCGAGTCGTTGCGCGACACTCTGGTGAAGGATGCGATGAGCCGCAACGTGGTGAGTGTCAGCCCCGATGTTCCGATCGGCGAGATGGCCCGCATAATGCTGGACCGCGGCGTTCACCGCCTGCTCGTGCTGAACCTCGCCGGCGAACCGGTCGGCGTGGTATCGGTGGACGATCTGCTCCAAGTGCTGGCCCATCCCGAGATCGCTTCCACCGGAGGTTCCCGTTGACCTCGCCCACCGTTGCCTACTTCTCGATGGAAATCGGCCTGGAATCCAACCTGCCGACATACAGTGGCGGGCTCGGCGTCCTGGCAGGGGATACGCTCCGCGCCGCGGCCGATGAGGGAATCCCTGTGGTCGGGGTCACGCTCTTGCATCGCCGGGGGTACTTCCGGCAGCACCTCGACGCCGCCGGAAACCAGTCCGAAACCCCCGCGGAATGGAATCCGGAATCGAAGCTCGAACCGACCGAGGCCCGCGTTACCGTGACGGTGGAAGGGCGCACCGTCGGGGTTCGGGCCTGGCGGTATTCGGTGCGCGGCGCCTCGGGGTGCGTCGTTCCCGTCTACCTTCTCGACACCGATCTCGATGGGAATGCCGAGTGGGATCGGCGACTGACCGATTGCCTCTACGGTGGCGATTCGCACTATCGCTTGTGCCAGGAAGTGATCCTCGGCGTGGGTGGGCTCGAAGTGCTGCGGGCGCTCGGTCACGCTCGCATCGCGACTTACCACATGAACGAGGGGCATTCCGCGCTGTTGATCCTGGGATTGCTCAAGGAGATTTCCGGCGGTCGACTCCCCGATCGCGTAGCGCCCGAGGCTCGCGAGGCGGTCCGTCGTCAGTGCGTCTTCACGACGCACACGCCCATCCCGGCCGGGCAGGACCAGTTCCCGGCCGAACTCGTCCGAGCCGTCCTGGGCGAACCGGCCGCCACAACCCTGCTGGCTTCCGATGGGTGCCGGGACGGCGTGTTGAACATGACCGGGTTGGCTCTTGTCTTCTCGCGCTACGTCAACGGCGTCGCCCTGCGGCACGAAGAAATTTCTCGTTCCATGTTTCCCGGCTACCCGATCAACTCGATCACCAACGGAGTCCATGCCGTCACATGGGCGGCCGATCCGTTCCGCGCACTCTACGATCGTCGCATCCCCGAGTGGCGGCGCGATAATCAGTACCTTCGCTACGCGGTTGAACTCGATCCCGCGGAGATTCTCAGCACGCATGTCGAGTGCAAGCGGCAGTTGTTGAGCGAGGTCGAGCATCGGACTGGTATCCGGCTGGACCCTGCGGCTCTGACCCTCGGGTTCGCTCGCCGGGCAGCGGCTTATAAGCGGGCGCATCTCCTGTTCACCGATCTCGATCGACTTCGGAAGATCGCCCGTACAGTCGGACCGCTTCAGGTCATTTACGCGGGCAAGGCTCATCCGCGCGACGACGGCGGCAAAGCGCAAATCCGGTCGGTCTTCGAAGCAGCCGCGGCCCTGAAGCCGGAAGTTCAGGTCGTTTACCTGGAAGAATACGACATGGCCCTGGCTCGGCTGTTGTGTGCCGGGTCGGACGTGTGGTTGAACACGCCCCTCAAACCACAGGAGGCCTCGGGAACCAGTGGCATGAAGGCGGCGTTGAATGGTGTGCCGAGCCTCAGCATTCTCGACGGCTGGTGGGTGGAAGGCTGCTTGGAAGGAGTCACCGGGTGGGCCATTGGAGAGGACGGCGGCCGGCCGAGCGATCCAACCCAGGAAGCCGCGTCGCTCTATGCCAAGCTCGAACACGTAATTGGGCCGCTCTTTTTCAGACGACCGCTGGCGTTCGCGGAAGTGATGCGGTCGACGATCGCGCTGAACGCGTCGTTTTACAATGCTCAGCGCATGGTCGACCAATACGTGCGCAATGCGTATGCGGCTCAGGAAGCCAATCGTTCGCCGGAATCGTCCGGAAAGTGATGGCTAACGCGCGTCGATCAACCCGTGACTGTGAGTGAGGCTATTGAAAGCGGAGGCCCCATGACTGCAACTACAACATCGAGTAACCACCAGGTGTCTCAGGGCCAATTCGAGGAACTGGCTGCGGAGATTCTGCAGCGGCACCGAGCGATCTTGCGCGAGTTCACTATCTACGAGGAGGAAGGCGGAGCCGTGCTGAACGGCTATGCTTACTTCTATTACGGAAAGCAAATGGCTCTGCATGAAGTGCGACGAGCCAATCTCACCGTGATCGCCAACCGGATCGTTGTCGGGTAAACCATGAGGAAACGCAACGTCTTCACGAGTTCGATTCCCGCTTCG
>JAYTUG010000005.1:0-12696 GCA_043744695.1 Gemmataceae bacterium | reverse complement strand
AAAAAACCCGGTTTCCAAGGCAGAAACCGGGTTTTGAGAAGTCGCAAAACGGGAGACGATTCATGTCCGCAATCGAGCTTCGACAGTCGTTCCGGCGGCGGTTCCGCGCGGTCGCGCGGCAGATCTGGTCGCTCCAAGTTGGCCGGGGTGTCGCCCAGAGCGTCCTGGTCGCGGCGGCCCTCGTGGCGGCGGTCGCGACCGCCGATTACTTCTACGAACTGTCCTGGCCGGCGCGGGCTGGCCTGATGGCCGTTGCGACAATAGTCGTGGCGATGCTCGCCTTGAGGTGGGTCGTCCGCCCGGCGCGGGCCTGGAGTCGAGCGCGAGTCGCGGCCGAACTGGAGGGGCTCTTCCCCCGTCTCGGTCAACGTCTGCGGACCGCCACGCAGCACGGCGATCGATCCGCCGAGGAGTTGGCCCGCGAAGGCGTGACTCCCGGCCTTTTCGCCGCACTGGAAGAAGAAACCGCGGAGAAGGTGAAGCCGCTGCCGTTCCAAGCCGCTCTGCCGATGCGGCCGGCATTCGTCGTCGGCGTGGCGGCGCTGGTTGGTGTCGCCGCGCTGGCCGCAGCGACCGCGTGGGCCCCCGAGTGGCGAACTGCCATGGAGCGGGTCGCGCTTGCACCAACACCTTTCACGAACCTCTCGGCGACGACCTCCGCGGACGCGGTGGACGAAGGCACCGATGTCGAGGTTCGCGCGGCAATGTCCGGCCGCGCCCGCACCGAGGTGGTACTGCACACTCGGGAGGTCGGCGAAACGGACTGGCGGCAGGAAACCATGGATATGACAGCAGACGGGTTCGCCTCCTGGCTTCCCAAGCTTCGCACGAGCACTGAGTTCTTCGTCGCCGCCGGCCCAGAACGCACGCCGGTTCAACGCGTTGTCGTTCGACATGCGTTGAAACTCGTTGGTGCCCGGGTCGAGGTCGCGTCGCCCGCCTACACGGGCGTTGCCCGCGCGACTCACGAAAGCGGCAGCTTCTCCGCGGTTCAGGGGAGTACCGCGAAGTTCCGGTTTGAACTGGATCGAGCGCCCACCGGTGCCGCGCTCATCGTGAAGGATCCGGCCAAACCGAAAGAGGCTCCGCGCCGCATCGAGATGGCCGTGCAAGACCGGCACCTGTCGGTCGAACTGCCGCTCGCCCTCGACATGGAATACTCCGTCGAGGCCAGGGACGGCGACGGAATGCCGCTGGCCGCGAATCGGCATCGGGTGCGGGTCACCGCCGACCAACCTCCGTCCGTCTGGATCGAGACTCCCGTCGAAGGCCTGGAGGTCCACACGCTCGCCGAGGTGATGATCCGGGTCCGTGCCCGCGACGACTTCGGGCTCACCAAGGTCGGCATCGTCTACCAAGTGAACAACGAGGAAGAGCGAACGCTGATTCTTCAGGACGTGAACGAACCCAATCTGCGGGAAGCGAAGGCCGAGCAAATGCTGATGCTCGAGCAGTTCTTGCTAACGCAGAAGGACTGCGTCGCCTTCTATGCGTTCGCCGAAGATGCCCGCCCCGACGGCCCGCAGCGGACGACGACGGAACTGCGGTTCATCGACATTCGTCCGTTCCTGCGGACTTACAAGCTAGTCGATGCTCCCGACGAGGTGCCCGGAGCCCCGCGGCGGGAACTGATCTTCCTCGACGAAGTGATCGCGCGGCAGCGGTTCAACTTGAACCAGTCGATCCGGCTGGAGACGCGGTCGAAGGTTCGCATCGACCTGGCCCAGGTGGAGAAGACGGCGGCGTTCGAGAACAAGCTGGCTTCGCAAACGCACGACCTGGCCGACTTCCTGATCGGCCTCGGAGTGGATGGAGCGGCGATCCTAGCTCAGGCCGAAGAAGCGATGCTCTCCGCCGTGGATTCGCTCAACGCGGCGAAGTTCCCCACTGCCATCAACCAGGAGCGCGACGCGCTGCGATTCCTGATGGAGGCGCGGAACACGGTGCAGCAGGCGCTGTTCAAGCAATCTCCAAAAGTGCGTGCCCAGGCGCGAGCTTTCGATCGACTTCAGCGACAGAAGCTTCGCCGTCCGAACGAGCAGGCGGAGAGCTTGGTGCAGATTGCCGAGGAGTTGGGTAAGCTCGCGGATGAGGAGGACGATGTCGCCCGGATGATCGCCGGTGCCGTGCCGGGCGAGAAGCCGGCGCCCGAAAGAACGGAACCGAAGACTAAGCCCAAGGGCGAAGATCCCGCCCAGGAGCGGCAGGACGATATCGCGGGGCGTGCCGCCGCGCTCGAGAAGGCTGCGGCCAATGCCAAGGGTCTGACGGGTCTGGCGAAGGCGCGGATCGCGGATGCGGCCAAGGCGGCGAATGCCGGGGCGGACGACTTGGTTCAGGGAGATCGGCCCGCGGCCCGCAAGGATGTGGACCGGGCCCGGACGACCTTCCGGACGGCCTCCAAGCAAGTCGCGGCCTTGGCGGCCGAGGAGATCGCTCAGCAACTCGCCGCGGCCCGCGACATCGCCAACGATATCGCCATGCAGGCGGCTGCCGACCCGATGAAGACTGCCGGTGCCGGCGAAGGTGGTGAGGGAACGATGCCCGGTCTCGGCAACGCGGCCGAGCAGGCCAAGACTTTGAAGGACGTACTCGAGAAGGTGGCTGGCTCGGGGGCCGAAGGCGACGCGGATGCCGCCCGCAAGGCCGCCGGGATTCTGAAGCAAGAAGACCTCGCGGCAGCGATCGCTCGGCTCGAGAAGCCGGGGGCTGGAGGCGATAAAGGCGAGCGGCAGGATTTGGCCGAACGGTTCGCCGCGCTGGGTCAGAAGCTCGACCAGGCCTACCGCGAGACGGTCGCTCCGCGGCTGGAAGAAATCGCCAAGCTGGAGCGCGTAGCCAACGACCTGGAGCAGCGGGCCGGGTCGGCCGACGATGCCGCGGAATGGCGGCGGCTCCGGCAGCAGGGCGCGGACTTCGTCGAGAAACTAGAAGCCGCCGGGCTGGGTAGCCTTGCCGGAGAAGACCTCAAAGCCGGGCTCAAGAGCGGTGGGGCAGGCAGCGAAACCTTCGCCAGAGGCATCGCGACCACGCACATGCGGCTGGTGGCGAAGCTCCAAGAGTTCTTGGCCGGCGATCGGTTGACGAGCGGCAATGAGGCCGTGCCGCCGCAGTACAAGGATCTGGTGGAACGCTACCTCCGGACCTTGTCGGCAGGGGGTTCCAAGTGACGGACCTGGCCCTCGAACTCGACTCCGTGTGGGCGGTGCTGCCGTGGCTGACGGCCGCACTCGTGGCACTCGCGTGGTTGCGCCGGCAAGCCGCGCCGGCGCAGGCGCGCTCGCAACACTGGGCGTTGTGGCTCTGCCGGCTCGGCGTGCTGGCCGCGCTGATCGCCATCGGCACCAACCCCGTGCACGTTACCGTCACGCCCGATCCCATTCACCGGCCCGAGGTACACGTTCTGCTCGATGCTTCCCAGAGCATGCGGCTGGGCAGTCCTGAATCTCGCTGGGAAGAAAGTACCGCGCTTCTGCGTGCCGCACTGGAACAGCAGGGAGGGCACGCCGACGTCCGCGTCCACCGCTTCGGCGAGCGGCTGGTCTCGTTGGATCCTTCGGCGTTCCGGGCGGGTGGGACACTCGCGCCGCCAGACGATGCCGACTCGCAGTTAGGTGACGCGTTTCGCCACCTCACCGGCCGGCTCGGTCGCGATGCACCCGCGGCAATCGTCGTGGTTTCGGACGGCCGCGTCCGCGACCCGGAGAAATTAGACGAGATGGTGAGCGGCTGGCGACGGCGGCACGTCCCGGTTCACGTCGTGCCGGTCGGCCGCGCCGCGGCAGGTGGCGATGTCGCCATCGTCGCCGCCGTCGCCCCGGCCAAGGCGCGGAAGCAGGCGCAGGTCGCGGTCGACGTCTTCCTGCGCTCCTTCGGTTTCGCCGGCCGCCGCGTCGAACTCCAACTTCAAGCCCTCGATGAAAAAGGCAACTTCCGCCGGACCGTGAAGTCCCTTCCAATCACGCTGCAAGACGGCGTTCAGCCCGTAACCGTGGCCTTCCGCTCGGAGCCGGACCTGAAGCGATTGCGGCTTCACGTTCCCCCGCCGCCCGGCGACCTCGCCCCCGCCAACAACGACTTCCCGCTGGAGATCGAACTCGACCGTACCAAGATTCGCGTACTCTTGCTCGAAGGCTCGAGCGAGTCCGGGTTCGCCGCGCCCCGCCCGAGCACGATCGTGGGGGAACCCGGTGAAGATTCGGATGCGGCCTACGCGCCCGTCCGCGACGTGCTGCTCGCCGATCCGGACGTTCAATGCACCGTTTACAGTGTGTCCGCGCGCGGCGAGCCGCGGCGCGTCTTGACGCGCGAGACGGCCCACCTCGGGTTCGCCTTCCCGCAGACGGCAGCCGAACTACTTGCCTACGATGCGATCGTGCTGTCGAATGTGCCGCGCACGGCATTGAGCGATGAAGTCCTCGTCTGGGTGGAAGAGTGGATTGGCAAGCGCGGCGGTGGGCTGCTGATGGCGGGCGGCCCGCGGAGCTTCGGAGGCGGCGGATGGACCGGCACGGCAGTCGAGCGCATGCTGCCGGTCGAGTTCCTCGCTTCGCCCGACTGGGACGCCGCCCCCGCGACCCTCGAGCCGGCGGGTGCCGACCTCCACGCGATCTGGCGGCTGTTCGAGGACGAGCGGGCCACCCGCGCTGCAATCAAAACTCTTCCGGAATCGCAGGGTCGCAACAACTGGGTGCGGGTGAAGCCGCAATCGGGCACGCTCCTCGGCACCCAGAAAGCCGGTACCGGCACCGGCACCCCCCCCCTGCTCTCCGTCGGTGCGTATGGCCGCGGTCGAACGGCGGCGCTGGCCACGCCGCTCTCCGCCGCGCTATCGCCCGGCTTCACGCGGCAATGGGGTGAAGGCGGGGACAACCGCTACTTCGCCCGCTTCGTTCGCAACGCGATCTACTGGCTGACGGAAGACTCCGCGATCGGACGCCGGCGGCTGGTGGCCAACTCGGACAAGCGGTTCTACCGACCCGGCGAGACGGTCTCGATCGCGGCCCAGACTTTCGACGAATCGGCGAATCGCACGGGACGATACCGGGTGGTCGCACTGTTGGAACCGCGACAAATCGACGGCCCGGAACTGCCGCCTTGCCCGATAAAATGGCCGGCGGGCCGACCGCGAGCACCCGGCGAGACCGGCACGCTCGCTGGCTGGGGAGAGGAAATCGAACTCCACCTCGACCCCCAGACGAAGGATCACTCGCTGGCGCTGCCGCTCGCCGAAGCACTGGCAAACGGGTCGGCCGGTCTGGCGTTCAAACTGGAACTCACGGCTTACGAAGGCCAGACCCAGATCGACAGTAGCTCGCTCGACGTGCAGGTGCTGAGCGACCCGCACGAACAGCAGAATCCGCTGCCGAACCGCGAGTTCCTGGCGGACCTCGCTCGTTCGACCGGCGGGCGCGAGTTCACCGACGCCGGCGCGTTGGCGGATGCCTTGAGGAATCTCCCCATCGCGGAAGGTGTGCAGTCGGTCCGCCGCACGCCGCTCTGGAGCCGGGAGTGGCTGCTCGGCAGCCTCCTGGGACTGTTGACAGTGGAATGGTTCTTACGGCGGTGGCTCGGACTGGCCTGACCGCGATGAGTGGATCTCAGTTGGCCCTCGGCTTGCCGGCGGTAGACTGCACTGCAAGCAACGCGTACGACGAAGACCGTCGGCTAACTGGAATAGGAGCAGATGCTATGGGTAGGGCGGCGCGGGAAATCACGGACACGGAACTCTCACTCCTCAATGAGTTGTGGGAGCAGCCCGCAATGACGGTCCAGGCACTGACGGAGGTGCTGTATGGAAACAACGCGCCGGCGCTGCTTGCGACGGTGCGGAAACTGCTCGATCGTCTGGAAGCGGAGGGCTGCGTGTCCCGCGACCGCACGACTTGGCCGAACCAGTACCGGGCCGTCTTAAAGCGCGACGACCTCGCCGGCAAGCGCCTGCAGTCTGCCGCGGACGAACTCTACGACGGCGATCTGGCACCGCTCCTGACCCATCTCGTCCGCTTGCAGAAGCTGACGCCGGAAGACCGCGCCAACCTCCGCAGTCTGCTCGACGAACTGGACAAGAAGCGCCCCGGCAAGCGCAAGTGATTGGCGAGAGGATCGACCGTGTTCGTGGTCTACGCGATGCTTGGCAACGCCGCTGTCGCCGCCGTGCTGGCGCTGCTCGCGTTGGCCATTGGGTTGGCGTGCCGTTCGGCCTCCATTCGCCACGCGGCATGGGTACTCGTTTTGTTGAAGCTGGTGACGCCGCCGCTGTTCAGCGTTCCCTTGCCCGTCTTGCCGGCGTCCTGGGAAGCGGAACCGCCCGCCAACCAACTGAGTCTGCTCTCGGCTTCTTCGAGCGGCACGAACCGCCCACCGATCGAATCGGCAATGTCTGAACCCCTGGGCGGCACGCGATACCGGCTGGCCGGAATTGCAGACTGGGCGTTAGCCGCGTGGGTCGTGGGAGCGGTCGCGTGGTTCGTTTGGCAAGGCCGTCGGATCGAGAGTTTCCGCCGCCGCGTCGGCCGCGCGGAGAGGGCTCCACCGGAAGTATCTGCAGCTGCGAGTCGCCTCGCCGCGTCGCTCGGAATTTCCAACCCGCCGATGGTGAAACTCGCGACCGGGATCGGCTCGCCGATGCTGTGGGGCTGGGGGCGAAGCGCCGTGGTGCTGTTCCCCCGCGATCTGTTGGTCCGCCTCTCGCCCGAAGCGCGGGACACGCTGCTGGGCCACGAACTGGCTCACTTCTTGCGCCGCGATCACTGGGTGCGCGTGCTCGAGTTCCTCGCCACCGGCCTGTATTGGTGGCATCCCGCGGTCTGGCTCGCCCGGATGGGGCTCGAAGCCGCCGAAGAGGAATGCTGCGACGCGTGGGTCGTCGGCGGACTCGCGGCGTCGCCCCGGCGCTACGCGGAAGCACTGCTGGCGACCGTCGATTTCGAGGCGGAACTCCGTCGGCCTTGCCTCCCACCCGGAGCCTGTACGGCCAACCGCAGTGCCCGACTCCTGCAGCGCCGCTTGGTCATGCTCCTCGACGCCAGCCGGCCCGGTCGCCTTCGCGGGGGGAATGCGATTCGAGCGGTGTTGGTTGCCGCGCTCTTTGCGCGGCCCGTGCTCAGTGCCGCAACGCCCGAGTTGATCGAAGCCACGCCCGATCGCGTTGTCGCCGAAGTGCCGCGGCAAAATTTGCCTGGGAATCAACCGCTGATCAAAGCTATCGCCGAGCCCCGCTCCTGGGCGACCGCGGCGGCACCGGGCGGAATTTTGACCGTGATGGCGCGCGACCGCGAGGTCTTGCTGCGCTGCTCGGATGGGACGAGTCGGGTACTCGGCCCCGGCCGGCCGCTCGCCGTGACGTTCGCACCGGGAGGGCAGCGACTCGCCACCGCCGGCGTTTGGCGGGTGGGCACCGAAGGCCGGCCGACGGCACTCGTGACGCTCGAGATCTATCGAGCGCCCAACGGAACGCACGTTTTGTCGTACGAATTCCTCTCGCTGACCGAGGCGAAGTTCGCGCTGAAGCACAAGACGGAGGACGTTCGCTGGGATGCGACGGCTTCGGGGCTCAGCTTCAAGGAGTTGCCCGACTCCCCGAAGCCAGCATCGACGGCCGCTGCGCGATTGGTACAAATGCGACAACATGCACGGCGGTTCGGCTCTAAGGAGACGTTCAACAAGGAAACGGTCGAGTGTCGGCTGATCTCGCAACCGATCGACCGCTATCAGTCGGATGCGGAGAAAATCGTCGACGGTGCCATTTTCGCGCTGGCAAACGGCACCAACCCCGAGACCGGCATTGTTCTCGAGTCCGACGGAGAGCATTGGCGCTACGGCATTCTCCGGCTCAGCACCGCGGAAGCGACGGTCACTCTCGACGGTAAACAAGTCGCCGCTTACGAAATGTTCAACGCCCGCGGACGCAGAGATGGCCCGTACAACAGCGGCGCGCACAAGATCGTGCTGAGCAAATAGTCGCAGGAAGAGGCCCACGCGAAGAGTCTCAACCGATGCACGTGGGCCTCCCGCGACAACCGCTTCGCGGATTGACGCGGTCCGGCCCACCCCCACAAATCACGATGCGCTGGTAGCTGAGTCTCGGGTCATTTAAAGGAGTTGCTATGAGCACGCTGCGGTTCAAACGAATTTTGGCCGGTGTACTCCTGGGATGTCTCGTCGCCATTTTGGCGGACCGAGCGAGCAGCGGTACGCATCAGCCGGGCAAGGACGATCCTCCCGAGGAGCCGAAGAAGCTCACCGAAGCGATCGAAAAATCGGTGAACTGGTACGACGTGTTGCCCGAAGAGGGCGCGGTGCCGCTCACTCCGGTCCCGGTCATTCGCTGGCGCAACGTCGTTCGCGGTCAGGAGGGAGAGGCGATGATGGTGGTCTGGCCGCACAATGGCCGCCCCATTGTCATTGCCAGTATTTACCCGTGGGAAGGGAAGATGTGCCACGAGTTCGACTCGCTCTCGCGGGGAACGAAAATGCTGGCACTCGACAAGGACCGACCGATCTGGTCGCCCGAGGCGGCTGGGGTGGAGTTCAAGGACGTGCCGAAGAGCCCCAAGCCCGCGAAGACGGGCCCCGAGCGGTTGCGCCAGATGAAGACGATCGCCGAAGGATTCAAGGGGACGATGACGGGGTGGTCGGCAGACAACACGGACCAGGAAGCCTTGCGGCTACTCCCGCGGCCGTTGTACCGATACGATTTTACGAATGCGAAGGATCCCGACCCGAAGCTGCTCGACGGCGCTCTGTTCGCTTACGTCCAGGGAACCGACCCCGAGGTCGTACTGATTCTCGAAGCCATCGGGACGGCCGAGAAAGCCGAGTGGCAGTGCGCCTTCGTACGGGCGACGTCGGGTGGATTGGAAGTGAAGCGGGGCGACGAACTGGTCTGGTCCGCCAAGAAGCATCCGGCCAATCGGGATCCCAAACTTCCTCATTTCACGATGCAGCGAGTCCTCGAGAAGTGACACCAATGGAAGTCATTTTCCAAATGCGAGGTGAGACCATGGCACGCCAATCGATTCCGATTTCGCTCAACCTCCTTCCGATGGTCGCGGCGATTCTGCTCGCCTCCGTCGCTTCGGCGGACCCACCGAAAAAGGATGACACCGAAAAGGAAGCCGACAAGGAATATCGCCGCGAGGCCGCGAAACTCGTCGGCGGGATCGAACTGGAAGTCCTCGTCGCCGAGAAGTGGTCCAAGGTCAAGCGGATTGAGAAGCCTCTGCTCTATTACGGCGACGCCACCCGAGATAACGACCGGGGCAGCGTGTGGGGGTGGGGCGAGAAGGGCCGACCCGTTGCCTTGCTCGAACTCTGGCAGCGCGTCGACGACCGGACCAAATGGGCCTACGCCGTCTGCAATACGTCGGGAGGAAAGCTCCGGGCTAGCCGCGGAGGCGCTCCCTGGTGGCGGGAGAACGAATCGGCGTCCGAATTGAAGGACATCCCAGGCGCTCCGCTCCCGTCGATCGACGCCTCCCAGCGGCAGCGGCAACTGAAACTCCTGGCCCAGAAATTCACCGGCCACCAGTTCTGGGATCCCGACAACTCGCGCTTCGAACTGCGCCGGCTCGAGCGTCCCCTGCACACCTACCGGGACGAAGACGATGGCTTGTTGGAAGGCGCATTGTACACCTTGGCCAACGGCACCAATCCGGAGATCGTGTTCTTCGTCGAAGCCAGGGTGAACCCGACGGACAAAACGAAGTCCGTCTGGCAGTACGCAGTCGGGCGGTTGGCTCATGCGGAATTGCACATGGAGTACGACGGCAAGGAAGCGTTCAACGCGCCGCGCGGGAATCGAGTGTCCGCTGCGGACAAGCCGTACTGGCTCGGGTTCATCGAAAGCACGCCGAACGACAAGCCGGACGAATAGCGGGGCTGTTGGAAGGCCGACAGGACTAACCGCGATGAGTGAGAATCGGAGCGGTGAGGGTCGAAAGTGCCAGCCTCTGCTTGCCGTGCTCGTCGAAGTTGTTTGAATCCAGCCAACGCAAGAATGCGGTTTCGAGGACGGGCCAATCCCCGTCGATGGCGGCAAACCAAGCCGTGTCGCGGTTGCGCCCTTTGTAGACGGTCGCTTGACGAAAGACGCCCTCGAACGACAGACCCAACCGCAGCGCGGCTCGACGGGAAGACGCATTCAAGGCGTCGCACTTCCACTCGTACCGGCGGTAGCCGAGGCGGAACGCCCGCGCCATCATCAGGTACATGGCCTCGGTCGCGGCGGCCGTTCGCTGAAGGAGCGGAGAGAAGTTGAGGTGGCCCACCTCAATGGACCCGTTCCGAGGGTCGATGCGGAGGTAACTCGCGATCCCCAGGGCACGACCCGAGGAAGCCTCGACGATCGCGAAAAACTGTGGGTCGCATTTTTGGGCCGATTCGCTCAGCCACGCACGGTAGCTTTCGAAGCTGTCGAACGGCCCATATGGGAGATAGGTCCAGTTCGCATCTGCTGGGCCGGAGCAACTCGCCTCGAACAGCGATACCGCGTGGCGATCGGCATCCAGAGGCTCGAGCCGACAATAACGACCGACCATCATTTCGCGAGGCGGTAAGGCAGGCGGTGTCCAGTTCGGGGCCGGCATACCGACCGGTTGCCCGAGTCGATTGATGTTGCGTTGCATCGTCGATCCACCTCGGCATCAGCCCGGCTCCGATGTATGCTCTTCCTCCTCGTCGTCTTCATCGTCTTCATCATCGTCCTCGTCTTCATCATCGTCGTCGTCTTCGTCATCATCGTCATCGTCCTCGTCTTCGTCCTCTTCTTCTTCATCCGCTTCCACTGGTGCAAGCGACGGCAGATTTCCCCCCGTGAACATCGCGAGCAGTTGTTTCATGCGGGACAACTCCGCTGGATCGCAAAGATTACTTCGATTCTGCAGCGAAAGGGCTTCACCGTTGCGGGCCAATGGCACGTTCAGCGTCATTGCAGATTCCTTGAGGTTAGTGGTCGGCGATATCGTACGGCGTTCGCGATCCGAAAAGTAGCGACTCTCGAATTATTTCGACTCAGCATATTTCAACAAGAACACGGGAATGTACGGGATGCCGAGATCGGCAAACGCGACGAGTCGATGATTCCCTTCGGAGACTTGAATGGGGTCGCGATCGGCGAGGTGCTTCTCGATCCAGACGGGGAAGGCCGGTTCGCCACTGGTCAGTTTCTCGCTGACCGCGTCGACCCGCCGGAAGCCAAAGCCTTGAAGCACCGACTTGCGACCGGTGAGCAGCCAACTCGCGAACCTCTTCGGCTCGTACAGGTGGTACTCCATCACGATGGCCCGACCGCCGCCCAACTCCCAGAGTTTCCGATCTCGCGGTCCCCGCTTATGATCTCGGTGAGGAAATCCGTCCACGGCAACGGTGTAATCGTCTTCCTGCTGCTCGCCCTGAAGTGCGATGTATTCTTCGACCTCTTCGCGAGTGTAGGTATGCCGAGGTTCCAGGTCGGGCATCTTGATCGTTGGGCGCGTCACAGCTTCACCTTCTTTTCGCTTGGGGCTCGGCCTTCGCGACTCTTATCTTAGGCGACTTTGACTTCACCGTGCGAGCGGTCCGCCCCAAAAGCAAAAAGTTCGCCCGAACCGAATTGTTTCGAGAAGGCGATTCTCTTACCCCTCCGACCCGCTGCCAGTCCCTCGGTTGAGGTCTACGGCTACGTCCTCGCGACGCCAAAAATGCACCAGTTTTTTGATCGGTACCGCATCTTTGGCGAACTCGACGAGCGTTCGCGCTCTCTGTGCTTCGCCTCGGTGCGCAGAGCCGTTCGCGGCTTCGCCCGTGAGGATCGGAGGTTGCAAGTCTTTAGCATGAAGACCGGCGACGGGCCGATCCTTCCTGAATACGTCGACAAGCTTCTCGCAGGGTGTAATGTTAAGGTACGCCCGACAAGCTGGATAGCGAAAAGAGTGCAAAAAAGTCTATCCTGCGCCCGTAGCTCAACTGGATAGAGCATCCGCCTTCTAAGCGGAAGCGTGTGGGTTCGATTCCCACCGGGCGTACTGGAACGCATACTGAAGCGGCTCGCTGGCTCCGCGGCGTAAGCAATCGACGACCTCGGCTATGTGCAGCAGAGCCGCGAGGAGATGGAGGTGCTCTTTACCCTCCGGCGGAGCACTACGAGCGCGGAAGCATGATGCTGACCAGCAATCTGCCATTCTCGAACTGGACGGCGATCTTTAAAGACCCGAAGACCGTCGCAGCGGCGATAGACCGACTAGTCCAGCACAGGGCGATCGTGGAGTTGAACGTGACGAGCTACCGGTTGGAGACCGCGAAGACGCCTGCGGCTCGCGGCCCCAAACTGGCACCGACGAAATGAACGGAAGGAATTCTTGAACCTCCCCATGTTTGGTGGACAGTGAGTTAAGGGGTACTCTTGACCCAAGGAGAGACCCCGAAATGGCAGAATCCCGTCGCACGTTCACCCGCGAGTACAAGCTCTCGGCTGTGAAACTGGTCACCGAAAAGGGCCGTTCCTACTCCGAAGCGGCTCGAAGCCTCGGCATCGCCAGCGAGTTGCTCCGTCGGTGGAAGGCCGCGTTCGAAACCGACGGCACCGAGGCCTTCCCCGGACACGGCAAGCTTCCGCCCGCCGAGGACGAAGTCCGCCGCCTCAAGGCCGAGGTGGCCCGCCTCAAGACCGAACGCGACATCCTAAAAAAAGCCACCGCGCTCTTCGCCCGGGAGTCG
>JAYTUG010000004.1:0-12701 GCA_043744695.1 Gemmataceae bacterium | reverse complement strand
ACCGAACCATCCCGACGCCGATTGACGAGTGATTGCGAAGGTGACGCTTCTGAAAAACGCAACCGACGTTCGTGGAAGTGCCCCGAATTGCCGGCCCGGGGAGTTTTTGTCTCAAGTTGGGAGGTCATGAGAGCGGTTCGGCCTTCCACCTGGGTGCAGTACATGGTTTGTAAGGGGAAGGCGACACACGAGGATTTCCCGTGGAACGGAGCCAAGATCCTGGTGGAAAGTTCAAGGCGGTGATCAGAACGCATCCCTGATTCCCCTCGCCTCATCAGCCTTCGCCACCGCGAGTTGCGGCAAGATTCCGCTCAAGGCTGTGCTCGATTCTGCAAACCATATACTGCACCCGATTTCCTGAAATAAGTGGAAAATGCCTTGACTCCCCCCCCCCGCCCAGGCGTTAGTCTCGTCATAGTCCGAATAGCCGCTTACCTATTTCGGCGGTAAACGGCGATGACATGAAATCGTACTGTGCACCAGTCGTCACGAAGACCGTGCAGTAATTCTCCCCATACGAGAAGGTGTATTCATGTTACGCCGTAACGGGTTGACGCTTCTCGAAGTCCTCGTCGTGGTGACCGTCATCGCGATCCTGGTGGGCCTGCTGTTACCGGCGGTCCAGCGGGTCCGCGCCGCCGCGATCCGAGCCCACAGCATGAACAATCTCAAACAGATCAACCTTGCCGTCCACAATTTCGCCTCGGATCACGACGGGAAGGTACCATCCTACGATGATCGCCCCGGCTCTCCGAACCCACGCCAATCCCTATTCGTTGCCGTTCTACCGCTCATCGAACAGGGCGCGATTTATCAGAAAATTCTCGATGTGGCAGCGGCCGGCCCAACGAACGAATTCGTGCCGCAGTATATGAGCCCAGCCGATCCGACGATTCGCCCCGACGATAAGAAATATGGCGTGACGAGTTATGGTGCGAATGCGTGGGCATTCTGGCCCGGTAACTCGCTCACTGCCTCCTTCTCCGATGGTACATCCAATACGATTTCCTTCGGCGAACATTACTTTCGATGCGAACGCGAGGGAACGCAAACGGAATGGCGTTTCATGTTTCAGTGGAAAGGCCTCCAGCCGAGTGGAACTCGACCTGCCACAATTGCCGATCCCGACCAGGGTGATCCCTACCCAGTAACATCAGGTACTCCACCAATTTCTCGTGCTTCCTTTAAAACAACCCCGGTTATTCCAACATTTCAAGCCGCGCCCCCGGTAAGAGACTGTTTTGCCTTGGTGCCACAAACGCCGCATGCCAGCGGCATGATTACCGGAGTGATGGATGGCAGCGTGAGAATCACTGGGCCCGGAATCTCCACGGCCACATTCTGGGGTGCGGTCACTCCCGCAGGCGGTGAGGTTCTCTCGGATTGGTGATCGTGAAGCACCTCGTGATTCGCTGAGATTAGCCGAGGCGCACCGGCAGGTTGTAACGTGCCGCCAAGCATTCACCACATGCCCAGGCAGCAGCCTGCGCCGCCACCGCCGCTCAGCAGCGGTAAGATTCGCCGCTCGAATGGAAGCTTCAAATAGTCCGCTCGGCTGAATACCGATTGGCCGTTCATGATTGTTTGGGTCACGTGGGTGGCGTGTTCAAACGGGTCGCCATCGTACAGCACGAGGTCGGCGACCTTGCCCTTCTCGATGCTGCCGTACTTCTCCGCGATACCGATCAATCTGGCCGGATCGATCACGGGCTTGAGCTTGAACACAGACGCGAGGCGCAGCGCGGTCGAAATATCGTCCGACCGGTGGGCCGCGAAGTAAACGGGCACCTTGCCTTCGAGCGCGGGAATCTGTGCTTCGTGCTTCGCGACAAGCCCTCCCGGGGCCATGGGCGGGCTTTGCACGCCAGCAACATCGCAACGAGGACGCTGGGAACGAAACTCCACAACGCGAGGCGAACGAAACCGGCCATGCGATTCTCTCGGAAGGAGTTGTTCGAATTACCTCGTGAACTTACCGACGTTCATGAGGAAGTCCTGGTTGCATTCGGTTTTGGCGAGTTGCTTCACGAGCCCTTCCATCGCCTCGATGGGTTTGAGTTGCATGAGGCTCCGGCGCAAGAGATTGATCCGCTCCAGATCCTCGGGCGGGATGAGCCGTTCTTCTTTTCGCGTGCCCGAAGCGCCGAGGTCGATGGCCGGGTAGATGCGTCGTTCGGCGAGGCTCCGGTTCAGCACGAGTTCCATGTTCCCGGTTCCCTTGAACTCCTGGAAGATCACGTCGTCCATGCGGCTGCCGGTCTCGATGAGTGCCGTGCCGAGGATGGTGAGCGTGCCGCCTTCCTCGAAGGCGCGGGCGCTGCCGAAGAGTCGCTTGGGCACTTCGAGTGCCTTGGAATCGACGCCGCCACTCATGGTCCGCCCGCTGCCGGAAACCTTGTTGTGAGCGCGGGCCAATCGCGTGAGGCTATCGAGTAGCACGAAGACATCGCGGCCCTGCTCGGTGAGTCGCTTCGCGCGTTCCAGTACCAGCCGCGCGATGCGGATGTGGTTCGCCGTGTCGCTGTCGGCACTGGAGGCGATCACGTCCCCTTTAATCGTGCGCTTCAAGTCCGTCACTTCCTCGGGACGCTCGTCCACGAGCAGCACCATGAGCTTCATGTCCGGGTGGTTCTGCGCCACGGCGGCGGCAATGTGCGCGAGCAGCACGGTCTTGCCCGTGCGAGGCGGCGCGACGATGAGCCCGCGCTGGCCCGCACCGATCGGCGTGAACATGTCCATCACCCGCGTCGTCAGCGGTTCCGCGCCCGTTTCCAGCTTGATCCACCTCGAAGGATCGACGGCGGTGAGTTCGTCCCAGACTCGGCGCTTGTAGAGCTTTGGGTCGGCCCCTTCGATGGATTCGACGGCGAGGAGTCGCGGGCCGGTGGTGCCGCGTCGCGCGGGCTCGATGGGACCGGCGAGCAGCACGCCATCGGCCAAGTTGTATTTGTCGATGAGTTGCCCGGGAACGTGCGGGTCGTTCGCCGTGGGCATGTAGTGCTTCGCGGGATTGCGAAGGAAGCCGTGGCCTCGGGGATTCATTTCGAGAACGCCGGACGGCACGGTGCGCAAATCGGACATGCGGAACCCTTGTGGTGCGGCCGAGGACTGATACGGCCGCAAATCGACAATCGAGGGACAGTTTGAGATCGCAGTCGTGGCGGAGGGCGCGACGCCTGCGAGGGACAAACTCGACGCCGGCCAGAAGGCCGGTGTCTGCAAGCGAGACTCAACGAACGGGACTGGCTTCAATCGACGAGGCCGGACGGCCGGGCGGTGATGGAATGAATTCTAAGCGAAGCCGACGCAAATGGCGAGTGGGAGAATCGAAAGCGGTCCGTATAGTAATCCCTTTCGGGTCGGCTCGGCGGCCCCGGGAGCCGTTAATGCCGTTCACGAATTTAGGTTTGCACCCGCTTCTCGTCCGCGCCACCAAAGACCTCGGCTACAAGGAACCCACTCCGGTTCAGGCTGGTGCCATCCCCCACGCGCTCGCCGGGAAGGACGTGATCGCCACGGCCCAAACCGGCACGGGAAAGACCGCAGCATTTCTGTTGCCGCTCCTCCACCGGCTGATCGGTTTGCCTCGGGGCATCACGCGGGCCGTGGTGGTTTCCCCGACGCGCGAACTCGCCGAGCAAATTGAAACGGTCTGCCGCGGGCTCGCGAAACACACGCCGATACGCTCCACGCTCGTCGTCGGCGGCCAGCCGATCGGCCCTCAGCAGCGGGCACTTCGAGCCGGTCCGGACTTCATCATCGCCACGCCCGGTCGCTTGCTCGATCACATCAATCAGGGCAACTGCCGCCTCGAACGCGTCACCACGCTCGTTCTCGACGAAGCGGACAGCATGCTCGACATGGGCTTCCTCCCAGACGTGAAGCGGATCATCGCTCGCCTCCCGGCCCGCAACCACACGCTGCTCTTCTCCGCGACCATGCCGCCCGTGATCGCCACGTTGGCCCGCGACATTCTCAAAAACCCGGCCACGATCCAGATCAGCCGCCGCAGTAGCGCCGCCGTCGGGATCACCCAAGCCGCGTACCCCGTTCCGCAACACTTGAAGACCGCACTCTTGCGGCACCTGCTGCGCGAAACGGACATGCCCTCGGTCCTCGTCTTCGTGCGAACCAAGCACTCGGCCAAGAAGCTCGCTCGCGTCGTGGAGGCCGATGGCTTCTCGGTCGCGGAACTGCACAGCAATCGGACCCCGGCCCAGCGCACGAAGGCGATGGAAGGCTTCCGACGCGGCGACTATCAGGTGATGGTAGCGACCAACATCGCGGCCCGCGGCCTCGACGTCACGCACATCACCCACGTGATCAGCACCGACGTTCCAGACGTACCCGAAGATTACGTTCACCGCATCGGGCGAACCGGACGGGCGGGGGCAACGGGCGATGCGTACATTCTCGTGTCGCGGGAAGAAGAGGGTTCGCTGTCGCGAATCGAGCGGCAGGTCGGTCAGCGATTGCCGCGGATCACGCTTCCGGATTTCGACTACAACAGCGTCGCTCCGCCGCGGGCTGCCGGCGAGAGCCGCCCGCGTCCGCCGATGCGAGCCCCAGCCCGCCCGGCCCATCGGGGCGAAGGCCCGCCGCGTTCCAAGCGCGGCGGACCCCGACGCTAACCAAAGACACCGGCATTCCAGGCAACCCGGCGACGTGAGTCGCCGGTTCGCCAAAAACAAGCTGTTCGCTGGTGAGGTGGCAATTCTGACCGACGCTAATCAGTTGACCTTGAACGCCGTGATGTAGAAGATGTGCCGGCGACCCGTCTCCGCATTCATCACCACGATGGGAATGTCCCGCGGGGTAGCCGTGCTGTTGAGTGCGTACAGGTAGCGCTCGTAAGACGTGACGGCGATGCCGTCGATGTGCGTGACCACATCGTTCGGGCCGGCCCGATGGAGTCGGGCCGGTGCCTGCGGCACGAGTGCAGCGGGAGAACTCGCCAAGCCCGAACCCGTCGCGTTCGCCGGGCGGTTCCCCTTCGCGGTCCGCATCGCCCAAAGGCCCGAGCGCGGGTAGGCGCGCGTCAGGTTGAAGCCTTCGGAGTCGAACCAGCCGTCCGCATCCAGTTCCCACTTGGTGACCGGGATGATCGCGCTCGGCTCGTCCTTCGCCACAAGGACTTCCGTCACTTCCAACAACCCATCGTCGTCCTTCTTCGCTTTCACTTCGGCACGACCGAGTCGAAGCTTCTCGCCCGCTTGAGGAACTGGCAGTTCCGACATCAGCTTGGGCCGAATCGAGCCAGCTGGCGGTTGTGCCAAACCAGCCGTGGCCGCGAGAGTCGCGGCTGCGGCGGCAAACAGCAGTGAACGAATCATGGTGAGCTTCTCCGGCAGGATCACGGCTTCATCGGCGCGGCGGTTCTCGACTTCAACGTCGTCGCGGTACGGTAAACCCAGTTCTCCGCCGGACCCGGATCCTCGTCCGGCTGAATGTCCGAAATCTGCTGCTTCGCATCGTCCGTCGGGCGAATGAAGTCCAGCCGCAACGTCTTCTTCTTCACCAGCGTCACGATGGCGTTGTCCGGCGGCAGCGGCTTCGATTGCTCCACGGCCACGCCATTGGAAAGGCCCGTGACGTAGACGCTGAACTTATTCGTCTTCGGTGCCTTCTCAGCCATGTCCGTCCACACGGCCAAACCGGAAACGAGTCGAGGGAATGCATCCGGCTTGCTCGCCGGGATGGGTTTGCGCGACATCTCGATCGTCGTGAGCAGCTTCAACTCGCCGTCGACCTTTTCTTTCGAAATCGTTCGATCTTCAAACTTTTTCACCTGCTCGAAGATGTACGGCTGCGGCTCGTCGAGGTGGCTCGTGTTCAAATCCTTGGTCACGAGTTCGAACTCGGGGATGAACGTGACCGGTTCGCCGGAGCGGTTGTAAACCTGGTACCACATGTACCAGGCGATCTGCTTCTCGGGGTTCCCCTTGGCATCGAATCCGTCCACGGTGATGATCCGCGGCGGCTTGTAGCGGAAGTGGAGGGTCCAGACGTCGTTCCGATCCAGCGGCAGCTTTTGCGGCTCGACTTTGCGTTCGCCGGGCTGCTTACCGCCGTCGTCTTGGGCGGCGAGGGGCGTGCCGATCGCGCCGCCGAGAGCGGTTGCGAGGATGGCGCCGAATGCCCGCCGCGAGTGTCGTGTGGCCATGTGTGTGCCCGCTCGAATCGGTGAAGCGAATAGGAGAACCATAACCGCGGGTCCGGTTCAGTTCAAGCGCGGTCCGTGGGAGTGTGGCGGGTTCGGAGACTCTGGAGAAGGCATAGTCGGAAGGGTCGTACTCACGCGGGCCTCCAGAGGTCCGCCCAGGACGATTCGCGGCTGGATGCCGCCATCGACGCGGCCGATCCCAAAGAGTTCGCCGCGCTCGTCCAAAATGGCGACATCCTCGGTTGAGGTTTCGGGAAGGGAACAGCCCTCGGGGACCGCAATCTTCTGGCCGCAGCGAAGGCGGCGTTCGTCGTCCGCCGAAATTCGCACCGCCGCCATCCCGGACACCACGGTCATCATGGGGAGCAGTCGCGTTCGCACGACCTCGGCCGAAGCGTCGAGGCCAATGCCCCGATCCGCCTCGAAGGGCCCGACGCGCGTGCGGCGCAGCGTTTGAACCAGTCCTCCGATGCCGAGCCGAGCCCCGAGGTCGCGGGCAATCGAGCGAATGTACGTTCCCTTCCCGCAGTCGATCTCGACATCGAGGTGCGGCCATTGGTAGCCCGTCACGCGGATTGCGTTCACTCGAACGGTCCGGGCCGCGAGCGGCACGTCGATCCCCCTTCGAACGAGATCGTGCGCGCGATGCCCGTCCACCTTCAGCGCCGAGACCGCGGGCGGAATTTGCTCGATTTCGCCGAGGAACGCGGCGAGGCACTCGTCGATCCGTTCGCGACTCGGCACCACAGCTTCTCGGTGTTCGATCACCGAACCATCGGCGTCGTCGGTGCTGCTGGTGGCTCCGAGGCGGATCCGCGCGGCGTAGCTCTTCCCCATGGCTTGCACGAAATCCGCGAGCCGCGTCGCGGCACCCACGCAGACCACGAGTACCCCGGTCGCGAGCGGATCGAGCGTGCCGGTGTGGCCGATCTTCGTCTTGCGCGGGAACCAATCTTGCACGCGGTTCACCACGTCGCGCGAGGTCATGGCACCGGGCTTGTCGATTACGAGTATGCCGTTCATGGAGTCCTGTCGTGGGCGCGAAGTACCATTCACCCCTCGCTTACGCGTCGGGCTAACAATCCGATATCCGTCATGTCGGTCGGGCGAATCGTTTCATGCCTTGCCGGAGGGCGAGTGTCGCGGGTATGTCTGGGTGCGAAGCGAATTCCGAGGCCGTGAGAACCGCGATGCCAGCCGCCACGTGCGTGATTTACAACCCCGCCGCCGGTCGCGGAAAGGCGGAACGCTGGCTGCAAGAAGCACGGCACACCCTGGGCGAGGGAATCGAACTGCGTCCGACGAGCCGCACGGGCCATGCACGAGAACTGGCTCGGGACGCCTCCGAACAGGGGTTCGCGAAGGTCGTCGCGGCCGGCGGCGATGGTACGGTTCACGAGGTCGCCAACGGCGTGCTGCAAAGCGGCCGACGCGACGTCGTCTTCTCCACGTGGCCCATCGGCTCCGCCAACGACTACGCCTACACCCTCGGCATGCAGCACTGGTGGAACCGATCCCGCCGGGGAGAACACTTGCCCACCGAGACACTCGATGTCGACGTCGGGTTCGTCGCGAGCCCCGGCCGCGAAGTCTATTACGTGAACGCGCTCGGCGTCGGCTTCAATGGAATGGTTACACTCGAAGCGCGAAAGATCCGCTGGCTCACGGGTATGCCGCTCTACGCTTGGGCCTTTCTCAAGGCGATGGTCAAGCACTTCGACGCGCCCACGATGCAGGTTCAGTTCGACGAGATTCGCACCACCGGACCAACACTGGCTCTGACGATCAACCTGGCTCAGCGCGAAGGTGGCTTCCCCATCACGCCCCAGGCGAGCCTCACCGATGGCTTCTTCGACTACCTGCACGCCACGAAGTTGCGGCGTTGGCACTTGATCCGCTATCTGCCCGCACTGGCACGCGGAGCGCTGCCGATGGGGCATCCGCTCTTGCATCTGGGTCGCGCTCGCCGGATCGAGGTGAAGTCTGAGGTGCCGTTGTGCGTTCATGCCGATGGGGAGTTCTTCTGCCGGCCGGAAGATGGCGTTCGCGGGTTGGTGGTCGAGGTCGTTCCCAAACGATTGACGGTTGAAGTCTGCTTGGCGGGACTGTACGGAGGCCGGGTCAGGGATTAACTGTGAGGGATCTCGATGCGGCACCAGCCGATGTCCATCATCGTGGACTTGGAGTTCTCGCTCCCGAAGTACCGCGGGTTGAGGCTGTAAATCACGAAGCGGCCCTTCTTCTCCGTCACGACGACCTTCGCCGCTCGCATCACGCCCAGGTGGTGCGAAACGTTGACGATCTCTTCATCCAGGAGGCGGGACAGTTCGGTGACGTTTTTGGAACCGGTCCGCAGGCAATCGATCACGCGGATTCGGTTTTGTTCCGCGATGGCCGCGATGAGTACGGCAATCTCTTCGGCCTCTTTGAGATTCAGCATGGCGTTCGTTCCTGAGAGGTTCGCAAGAACATCATAGTGATCGACGGGCCACCGCCCCCGACTCCTCGATTAGAAATTGCCGTTACAACTTTCGCCCACAACGTGCCGCGCCACAGGGCGGGCCATCGCCCCGGCAGTTCGTCGCAGACTCTGCGACCCGTCCGGGAGCAGGCAATCCGAAGTGACGATTCAACTCTTCCCCGCCGCACTGCGGGCAGGCGACTACATCGTTGCCCCGAACGCTCACGAGCGCCTCGAAATCGCGCTCGCACTTCTGGCACGTGTACTCGTAGAGCGGCATGGGTCACCTTCGCCGTTTCTTGTAGACCTCGCTCGCCCGGAACAGGATTTCCCGCTCCTCGGGCGTGAGGCTTTCTTGGCCGTGCTTCGAGACCTTCTCCAGAACGCGATCGACTTTCGACTCGAACGTCTCGTCCGAATTGTCGGCGGATCGCGGTACGGATTCCACGGCAGCGGGAACGGGGTCGCCATCGTCCAGGTCGTCGGGATCGGGGCGAACGATGCGGAGCGTCGGCCGCGCGCGATGTTTGTTCCGCATTGGCAGTGAGGGAATCAACGCGTGGAATCGGAAACCCGTGCGGTAGTAGACGTAGCCGAACAGCGCGCCGCCGAGGTGGGCGACGTAGCCGATGCCGCGCTGGCCCAGGCCCAGGGCACCGAGCAAATCCATCGCAATGTAAAAGACGACGAGAAACCACAGCGGAACCGTGATCACAAAGAAGAGGCTCACCTGTTGGAAGGGAGCGTGGCAGGCGTAGAGCACGATCACCGCGGTCACGGCTCCGCTGGCGCCGAGCGCGAGTGTGACCGGTACGATTCCGGCGGCTTGGAGCGCGAGCGTGAGTACGTTCGCAAAGGTGCCGCTGGCCAGGTAGAAGATCGTGAATTCGGACTTGCCGTAAAGTTCCTCGACGCGCGAACCCGCCCACCAAAGCACGAGCATGTTGAACGCCAGATGCCAAAGATCGGCGTGCAGAAAAATCGGCGTGACGAGCCGCCAAACTTCGCCCTGGAGAATCTTCACGGGGTCGTAAATGGCGAACTGCCCCACGGGCGAATCGGCGAACGAAGCGGCCCGAGATGCGTCGCGACTCAGAGCTTGAGCGAGGAAGACGAGCGTTGTGATGGCGATGAGCCAGTTCGTGACGCCCCACCGGCCCCAGGCTTGAAACAAGCCTCCGGAGTTCTCGCGGTAGTAGTCGCGATCGTGAATGCCCATACCGGCTCCCGCGGATGCCAACCCGATCCCCGCGATGGTAGTTTACCAAATTCCGGCAAGGGGTGGAACTCGCAATCGGAGAGATCGCTGGAGCTGGCCTTGGCCCGGCTTCTCGTTCCGTGTGAAGTTTTTGGGGTAGCTACTTGCATCGCGTCGCGGGCGTCGGTAGAACACGGATGCGATTATTCGCGGTGGAGCCCGGATCTCGACTCGCACGTTCCTGGGTTCATCGCCGATTTCCCCACCCCGAACCGGAAAGGACTGAACTCGATGGACTTTTTTAGTAGCTGGCCCGTCATGATCGGGATGGCCGTTGCTCTTCTCGCCCTCGTCGGTGTGATGATTTTCCTGCGGATGAAGCCGAGGGACGAAGAGTGAGGTCTCGCAGACGCAATAAAAAACCTCGGCCCGCTTCCGCGAGCCGAGGTTTTTTCGTTTTCGCGTCGCTTACGGTTTGCGAGTCTTCACGGCCGTCCAGTCGCCGATCGCCACTTCGAGCGTCTGCGCTTTGCGGTCGCGCCAGATCGTGAGCCGCACGCGTTGATTCGGCGGCAGCGAGGAGATCATGTTGATGAGGTGGTTCTCGTCGCGGAGGTCGACGTCTTCGAGCTTCAAAATCACGTCGCCGGGTTTCAGGCCCGCGGCCTCGGCTGGCGTACCGGCATGGACGATCTCGACCAATCCGCCGCAGACTTTGGTCAGCCCGAGTTTCAAGGCTTCGCCGGGGTCGATCGTCGTGGCGAGTTGGATGCCGAGGTACCCTCGGGTCACGCGGCCCTTTTCGAACAGTTGGGCGGCAACCCGCTTCACGAGGTTCGCGGGGATGCTGAACGACACACCGGTGTTGTTGCCGCTCTGCGACGCAATCGCCGTGTTGATGCCGACCACCTTGCCATCCAGATCGACGAGCGGACCGCCACTCGAACCGGGGTTGATGGCGGCATCGGTCTGAATGAATTCCTTGATGCGAATCGTGGAACCGAGACTAATCTGCCCGCGATCGCGGGCCGAGATGATTCCATGGGTGACGGTCTGGTTCAGCCCGAATGGGCTCCCGAATGCCAGGACGTACTGCCCGCGCGAGACGCGGTCGCTGTCGCCGAGTTCCGCCGCGGGAAGTTCCTCCGCCAAATGGAGCAACGAAACGTCGGACTCCGGATCGGCGAGGACCCGCGTGGGTTGAAGGATCACGCCATCCGAAAGCGTGATGTAGACCTTGTCGCGGCTCGCCTCGCCGACGACGTGATTGTTGGTGATGACGACAGTCCCGCTGACGCCGGGGATTTTAACGATGACGCCGGATCCGGATTCTTCCTTGGACTTGCCGGTGGCCGTGGGCGGCTTGACGGCATCGACGGAAACCACAGACGGCCCGACTTTTTTCACCACGGCTTGAAACCGCTCGCTCAAGGCGTGCGTGGACGGTCGCTCAATTTCCGCCACGACCTGTTGAATCGGCGGGAGTGGCGGTGAATTCGCAGCAGCAGAGGTGGGAGCGCGAAAGAAGAGCTGCGCTCCCGCGCCGCCGAGCACGGCGCAACCGCCGCAGAGAACCACCGTCGCCAATTGCTTGATCATGGGCCTCGCCCCGAGGATGAGTCGAAAATCGCGGATCGCGCGAAACCGCACGCGGCGTGGCGGCAGATCCGCTTCCACTCTACAGACCGGATCAAGTCGGATCGCAGTTGAAGTTCGCAGAACCGGCGAGCGTTTCTGCTTTCTGATGTGGCATAAAACGAACAAAGCCCGCATCCTTCGCAGGACGCGGGCTCGTCAGAACCGGCACGGTTGGAACCGGGACGGTTATTTCGCCATGTTCTCGAGGTCCGAGAACTTCATCTCGCGGTCGTCGCCCGAATGGTCGCGATCGGAGATTCGGGTCCAGTCCACGTCGTCGCGGGCGGCCATCCAACCGCTGTCGGATTCCATCTCCCGCTGGCACTTGATGCAGAGCGTGCTGTACGGGAGGGCGTTGAGCCGCGCCATGAGAATCTTGCTTTCGCAAGACTCGCAGTGGCCGTAGGTGCCCTGTTTCAGGCGTCGCAGGGCCCGTTCGACCTGGGCCAATTCCTTGGACTCGAGTTCGGCCAGCTGCGAGGCCATTTCCTCGCCGCTCGCATCGAACGCGGCGTCCGCGGCGTCCCCGGTTTGCGACGATTTGCCGCTCGACAGGTCCGCCAGCTCGATACCCAGTCGCTTGCGGAGTTCGCTCCGACGACCGAGCAAAGTCTTATGTAACTTGATGAGGGCTTCGTTTCGTGCCATGGCTCGCCTCCTCCTCGGGGTGAGCATCCTGCGGTTATGGGTGAACCGTGGGAGCGGTGAAAATCTGGTTGAGAATCAATGATCCGCACAACCCGCAATCTCGATTCGCTGACGGATACTATCGGCTACGAACCGGACACTTACAGCATTCCGTCCGCAAGTTCATGAAATCTCATCCTGTACAGCCCGTGCGATCCTTACCTTTGACGTTGGCTGAGCGTAAACGGATTCCGAATCAAGGGCAATTCGGTGAGAATCTCTGGAATCACAAATAGAGCAAGGTTGGTGCCGTTTGCGAAATTATTCGGGAAATGCTCCGAAATGTGCCGCCAAAGCTTGAGCTCGAATTCAAATAGCCGTCGATTCGGAAATTTGATCTCCCGATAGGAACCGGATGTGAGGCCGACTGAGACACGACGGCTCAGCCTGATACAGCGGGAATCAACAACCCGGCTTCCGACCGAGTGTGCCTCCGGAATTAGGCAAACGCAATTTAGTCTCGCGTGGACAGGCGACCTCTTCACCTCGCCCCCGGCTTTGCGGGGGAGAGGTCGGAGTCGAAGTCGCGCCTAGCGACTTCGACTCCGGGTGAG
>JAYTUG010000003.1:0-12715 GCA_043744695.1 Gemmataceae bacterium | reverse complement strand
CCAGCGAGGTGGGGGAACTGTGCGACATCTTCCGCTGGCTGACTCCGGAAGAATCGCGAGCCGCGCCCGCCGATGCGAACCTTCGCACGGCCATCGCGGACGAACTGGCGGATGTGGCGAACATCGTGCTGCTCCTGAGCGAGCAAACCGGGATCGACCTGAGCGAGGCGATCCGGGCGAAGTTGGTGAAGAACGCGATCAAGTATCCGGCTCCGGCAACACCTTCGGGGGAAGGCGCTGGAGCCCGTAGCTGAGCCGCTTGCGGCTTCGCGATAGTCCTTAGGGGGAATCGGCCGTGCGAAAACGACATGTCATGTTAACCGCGTTGGCCGCGGTGGGGCTTCTGGCCCTGGGAACGGTGGTGGCCCAGCAGCCGGGCGGGTCTTACCCGCCGCCGGCTCCGCCCGCGTCGTCCGGCACCTTACCGGCCACGACCGTGCGGCCTTACTCGGAGTGGACGCCGACCGCGGCACCTCCCGGCTACCAACCCAAGCAACCAACGGGGGCACAGCCGACCGGCGGCTACCTCCCCCCCCCTCCGGGATACACGCCGACCCAACCGACCGGCGTTCAGCCGGCCAGCGCCGTCCGACCCCGCATCTCCAACCCGGCAATATACGGTGAAGGCGTTCGACCGGCGAGTGGAACGCAGATTCCGCCGCCGAACATGGAAGTGCCGAGTTTCCGGCCCAGTGCCATGCCGCCCACCACGAATACGCCGGTGCCGACGATCCCATCGCGACCGGTGACGCCGCCGACCGTGGACGTGTCGGAATCGAAGTTCCCACCGGTCACGCCGCTGCCCGTTCCCGTGGGCGGCACGCCGAGCGTCGGCTCGTTCCCGATCGTTCCCGTGCCTCCGAGCCCGAGCATCCCGCCAATTGGTACGACGCCGAGCCCGTTCCCGGCCGCGACGCCGAGCAACCCACTCGCCGCGGTGATGACGCCCGCGCCGGCCACGGTTGCTCCCACGACTCTCGCACCCGGCGTACTGCCCGCTCGCACGACTCCGAGCGTGACGGTGGAAGCCGTCTGCCCCGAGTCCGTCGTCTTCGGGCAGGAATTCGCGTACAAGTTGATCGTTCGCAATACGAGCACCGCGGTCGTCTCGAACGTTCGCGTCGATGCCGAACTGCCCGCCGGTTCCAAGTACGTCGGTAGCGATCCGGTCGGCGAACTGAACGGCGACCGACTGGCCTGGACGATTGGTTCGCTCGATGCCGGCACCGAGAAGCAGATCACAATTCGCGTGAAGCCCTCGGATGAGGGTGAATCCCGCAGCCGCGCCACGGTGTCGTTCACCTCGGCCGTGGATGCACGCACGCGCGTCACCCGCCCGCGTATCGCGGTCGCCGTGACGAGTGCGGAAGTGTGCCGGGCCGGTGAAGAGACGGGCTTCCAGATCAAGGTGACCAACAGCGGCACCGGCCCCGCGCCGCGAGCCATCGTGAGAGCCCAGCTTTCGGACGGCCTCTTGCACTCGCAGGGCATCGTGATCGAAGCGCCGCTCGAGAACCTGCCTCCGGGCGAGACCAAAGTCGTGATGCTGAAGGTCGCGGCCGCCAAGGCCGGCCTGCAATGGTGCCAGATCACGGTGACCGCGGACGGCAGCCAGGACGCCACCGCCAAGGCTTCGACCAACGTCGTCGAACCGATGCTGGTCGTGAAGCAGACTGGCCCGGCGAAGTGCCTGGTTCGCGCCGAGCCGACCTACACGATCGAACTGTCCAACCCCGGCACCGCGACCACCGATCCGGTTCTGCTCCAGAGCGTGCTGCCGGAAGGCTTCGAGTGGATCAATCAGGCCAGCGACGGCGGTAGCTGCAACGGCCGCACCGCGACCTGGCGGCTCCCGTCCCTCCCGGCCGGCAGCAATCGCACCGTGACCATGAAGCTGCGAGCCTCCGCCGCGACCGACCCGCAAGGCAGTGCGCTGCGAACCGTCGCCCAGGCCGGCCCTGCGAACATCGCCCCCGCGGGCGGCGCTCCGGTTCGCCCCGGTCGCGGCCTCGAAGCCAAGGCCGAGACCACCATCGTTGCCGAGGGCGTGGCCGCGATTCGCTTCGAAGTGGTCGGTCTCGAGAATCCCGTCTCGGTGGGCAAGGAAGTGACCTACGAGATTCGCGTGCTGAACAGCGGCACCGGCCCTTGCACGAACGTGCAACTCGGAGCCGCCCTCGCCGACAGCACCGAGTTCGTCGGAGCCACGACCGGCACGAATCAGACCGGAGCCGTGAAGGCCACCGGCCAGCAACTCACCTTCGACTCGCTCCCGACCCTGGGAGTGAAGGGCGAAATGGTGTACCGGGTCCGCGTGAAGGGGAACGCGGCCGGCGACCTCCGCTTCCGCGTGCAACTCTCCTGCGATCAGTTGAAGACGCCGATCGTGAAGGAAGAAAGCACCACGTTCGTGAAAGACTGATGCCAGTTGCCGCTTGCGGCTTCGCGATTCGATTCCCGAAGTTATCGCGAAGCCGCAAGCGGCAAGATCAATTCGGTTGTCGGGCCAGATTCGGATTTACCTCGTCTGGGGGCGAGGTTAACATCGCGGCCTTATCGGCTGAGGGAAGGAGCCCGTTCATGAGCACTGGACGCGCACAGAGAGAAAAAGTCCGCATTCACATCCGCTGGATGATCCGGCGGGACATGCCCGAAGTTCTCTCCACCGAGTTCGCCAGTTTCGAATACGCCTGGACGGAGGACGACTTCCTCCGCTGCTTGCGACAGCGAAACTGCATCGGGATGGTGGCGGAGACCGACGAGCAAGTGATCGGATTCATGATTTACGAACTGCACCGGAACCGGCTGCACATCCTGAACTTCGCGGTTCATCCGGATGCTCGCCGCACGGGGATCGGCAAGCAGATGCTGGCCAAACTGGTGAACAAGCTGTCCACGCATCGGCGGCAGAAGATTTCGCTCGCCGTCCGCGAGCGGAACCTCGAAGCGCAGATGTTCTTTAGCCGGCACGATTTCCGGGCCACCCGCGTGCTGCGGCGCTACTACGAAGACAGCGGCGAAGACGCCTTCCAGATGGAATATCGCGTCGGCGACGAACTCGCCGACGAGTTGGAGGGTCCGGTGAACCGGATCGCCCAGTACGAGGAAAATTAACCTCGGCGGATCGGCCGCTTGCGGCTTCGCCCACGCGGAGCCGCCAGCGGCTTTTTTTCGGGAGAGTGCGATGAACAAGCGGACGTGGTGGCGAGCAACGGCGGCATTCGTGGTGTGCGGATCCGCCTTCGGTAGCTGGTACGGCATCCTCAACGCCCAGCCGATGCCCAAGGTCGAAAACGCGGTCTGGACGCGTTCGGTAACTCCGTTCGAACCGGCGATGGCCTCCGCGCCCGTCACGCAGGCGAAGGCCACGACGACCGTTCCGAGTTCGCTCCCGGCTCCCGTTCTGCCCTCGGTTCTGCCGATGCCTGCGTCCACACCGCCTCCGCCGTTGGCGAAGCCTTCGAGCAATGTAATCTCGCCCGATTTCAAAGCCTCACCCACGAAGCCCGCGATCCCATCCGTCCCGCCGGCCGTCGAAGAAACCGCGAAGCCACCCGCAGCGTTCCCTTCGCCCGATCCCGCGATTCCGAGCATCCCGACGCTTCCCGAGATTTCGCCACCCGCGCAACCGGCAAAGTCGGCAGATACTGCTAAACCGCTTCCCGCCACCTCGGGAGATTTCAACTTGCTTCCGGGCAGCACGGGGAATAGTGTCAAGTTAGGTGGGGCTGGCGCGGCGGCGCTTCCGGCACCGGTTCTACCGGCCTCGCCCGAGTCGACGCTGGCATCTCCGCTCACCTCGGCATCGCGTCCCAAGCCGGTCGAGGGTCCGATGCCGCCGACGGAGAAGTTCGTCTTTCCCATACCCATGAAGCCGAGCGCGATTGCTGCTGTGCCGAGCCTCAGTGCGAAGCCCGAGCGACCGACTTTCGAAGTTCCCGGCGTGCCGATGATCCCAGCTACGCCCACGGCACTGGAACGACCGATACCGCCGAAGCCCGATTCACTCACCACGATTCCGACACCTGGAGCAGAACCCATGAACGCGAAACAATCCACGATAGCCGCCGTGATGGGCGGTGCGTTGGCGATGGTCTCGGGCACGCCGGCTTCGGCCCTTCCGCTGAAGCCGATCCCGGCCATCGTCACCCCGGCGTTCCCCGTGGCAGCCGATCCCGTCGTTAAGACTGTCGATGAGAAGCTGGCCGAGGCGCAGAAGGAAATCAAGCGGCTCGCGGAACTGCTCGATGGCCGCAAGGACACCGACGGCAAGATTTCACCCGTCGATGTCGGCACCGTCGAAGAGATCAAGCGGCTCAAGGACAAGGTCTTCCTTCAAGGCGAGAAGATCGCGGCTTTGGAACTGCAACTCAATGCCTTGAAGCAGTCCACTTCCTTAAAGCCGAGCATCGTGGACCCGATGGCCGGCAAGGGAACCGTTCGCGTGGTCAACGAGTACGCGGTCGAGATTACGATCGTCGTGAACAGCACCTCGTACCGCGTCGCTCCGAACACGAAGTTGGACATCACCGTGCCCGCTGGCGACTTCTCGTACCAGCTATTGAATTCCGGCATCGCCGCGACGCCGGTGAAGAGCACGATCGAAGAGAAGAAGTTCGTCACGCTTCGGATCAAGTGATTGAAATGCTGAGTGGCACCGGCTTCCGGCGGCTGGAAGCTGGTGTTCCAACATTCAGGTCGCATCGCCCGTGTCGCGGTAAGCTTGCCCGCTCGAGTAGAGTTGCTTCCGCTCTTCATATTCCGGCCGCTGATCCGGCGGCACCATTTCAATCGCCTTCTCCTGCCAACGAATCGCATCCTCGAACTGGCCGTCCTCGGCATACGCCGCCGCCAGGGTGTCGAGATACCCGGGAAGTCCATACTCGGTCAGTTCGCAAGCCCGAGTCGCATCGCAAAGTGCCCGCTTCGCATCGCGAACTTCGTCGTCGGGGCACGTCGCCCGAATCCAGCCCAGGAAGTTCAACGTGCCCGGATTGTCCGGGTCGAGTTCGTGCGCCCGCCCGTGATCGTCCACGGCCTCGCGATAATTCCCAAGTTGATAGTGCAGTGCGGCTCGCAGATTCAGGCTCGCATCCGACTCCGGATCGCAGCGAACCGCGGCATGGGCATCGTCCAGAGCCGCGGCGTACTCGCCGCGTCGCCTCAAGGCGATTGCTCGGGCGAAGTAACCGCGCGACCCTTCCGGGTTCAACGCGATCGACTCCGTGAAGTCCGCGATGGCGCGGTCCGAATCCAGCAACTCGTGGTAGGCGTACCCCCGCTGCACGTAACTCGCGGGGTCGACCGGCGCGAGGCGGATCGCTTCGGAAAAATCTTCGACCGCGGCCTCGAACCGCTTCACGCGAACGAGCGAGAGCCCGCGATTGAATCGCGGTGCCGCGTCGTTCGGGTCGATCGCGATGGCCTTGCCGAAGTCCGCGATGGCCCGGTCGTGCTTCTCGACTTCGGCGTGCGAGACGCCGCGGAGGTTGTACGCTCCGAGGTGGTCGGGTTCGAGTTTGATGAGCCAGTTGAAGTCGGTGATGGCGTTGTCGTGCTCGCCGCGTACGGCCCAGATGCGGCCTCGATGCCAAAATGCCTCGGCGGAACCGGTCTGGACGCGAAGGGCCGTCGTGAGGTCGGCGATGGCTTCGTCCTCGCGGCCGACGTTCTCGAGCGACAGCGCCCGATAGACGTACGCCCTCGGATGCCGTGGGCTCAGCTTCAAGGCTTCCGTGTAATCGATGATGGCCTCTTCGTGGCGATGCAGGGCCGAGAGGGCGTTGCCGCGATTGAAGTAGCCGCGGAACAGCGTGGGATCGAGTTTGATGGCGGCTTCGTAATCGGCGAAGGCCGCGTCGTAATTTTTCTGCCGGCTCCGTACCGCGGCCCGCCCGTTGAGCGGGTCCGGATCGTCCGGCGTGAGTTCGATGGCGTGCGTGTAGTCTTCCAAGGCCAGATCGAGTTGATCGGAATCGACGTAGGCGGTCGCGCGGTTGTGGAACGCGGCTGCATAGTCCGGCATCAATTCGATGGCCCGCGAGAAGTCTTCGATGGCCTCGGCGAAGTTTCCATCGGCCGCGTAGGTGTTGCCGCGATGGAAGTAGAGTTCGGGCTCGGTGGGGTCGAGGTCGATGGCTCCGCTAAAAGTGGCAGCGGCGCGCGAATATTCCCCTCGACGGGAATACGCGTGGGCCCGACGAACGAGGGCGTGCTCATCGGAAGAAGGCGACTGGCTCATGTGCGAATTATACCGAAGAGGAGCCGCTTGCGGCTTCGCGATTCTCGCAGCGGAAACTCACTTGCGCTACTCCTCCAGGCTGCCCTCGGCGCGGGTCGGCTTTCGCGACAGGTACAAATCCAACCGCGTTCGGTAGTCCGCTTCGCGGTCGGGATCTTCCACGAGATCAATCGCCTTCTCCTGCCACTTCACCGCGTCGTCGAAGTCGCCGCACTCCGCGTAGGCCGCGGCGAGCGTGTCCAGATATCCAGGCTCGGACCATTCGCTGAGTTCGCACGCGCGGGTGGCGCATTCCTTCGCGCGCTCCCCATTGCGCACGTCCGGATCGGTGCAAGTCGCCCAGACCCAGCCGAGTTGGTTGAAGGTGCCCGCGTGGCGCGGATCGCGCTTCAACGCCTCCATGTGATCGCGAACCGATGCCGCATAATCCCGACGACCGTAGTGCAACCCGGCCCGGTAGTTGTAGGGCATCACGGAATTTGGCGCGAGCTTCACGGCCTCATCGAAGTCGGCCATCGCGGCATCGAGTTGCCCCAGGCGTTTGAGTGCGGAACCGCGGAGTTCGTAAGTCCGCACGACGCCGGGCTGCAGCTCGATGGCGGTATCGCAGTCTTCGACCACCGCCGGGTATTCCCGTCGTAAGAAGTTGCAGACCGCGCGGCCCAGATAAGCGAGGCCGTGTTTCGGATCGAGGCGAATGGCGGTGCTGAAGTCCTCGATCGCACCTTCGGAGTCGCCGTTCTGCTGGCGAATGGCCCCACGGATGTGGTGGGCCTCGGCGCTCGAGGGGTCGTGGTCGATAGCGCGGGAGCAATCGGCCTCGGCGGCCGCGAAGTTCTCGCACTCCGTGTTCAGTTCCGCTCGCCACAGCAGGTAGCGAACGCAGTTCTCGGGGTCGCCATCGATCGCTTGCGAGTAATCGCGCAGCGCGGAGTCGGTGTCCCCGCGAGCGGCGTGGCAGCGGCCCCGAAGGGCGTACTGTTCCGCCCGGCCCGGATCGATTTCCAGAACTCGGTCGCTGTCCGCGATGGCCAAATCGAACGATTTCTGTGCGAAGAGTTCCGCCGCGCGGTCCGCATAAAGCTGCGCTTCGTCCGGCTTCAAGCGTATCGCCTGATCGAGATCGTTCAGCGCTCGCACACGTTCGCCGAGTTCCAAATACGCATAAGCTCGGTAGCGGTATCCGGCCGAGATTTCGGGCCGGAGCTTGATGGCCCGCGAGAAGCACTCCACGGCTTCCTGATACTCGCCGGAGGAATACGCCGTGTGGCCGCGGCTAAACAAATCCTGGGCGTCCTCGATGATGCGGTCGCGTGCCATTGGGAACCAAGTAGTGGGAAGCGACGGCGAAAAGAGTCGCTCTTCCATCTTACCCAAGACGAGCCGCGGCGAGAATATCGGGAGAAGGGAAACCGATTAAAAGCGAACGAGAGCCAGAGGTCCGGCTCCGCCGCCATTACCTCTGAGGAACGGCATCAGATCCCGGCCCGTAAACACCACGACGAACGTGACACCCGGAGTGCGGTCGGTCGTGTAGACCAGGGCCTGGCAGTTCGACGTGTTCACCGGCTTGACGTCCTTCAAGTTGAACTGCGTGGCCCGGAAGGCGTAGACCTTCGCGAATCCCTGATCGCGCCCGCGGAACAACACGACCGGAACCTGCCGGCCCTGAACGTCTTCCCAGTGATGGGAAATGAGCAGTCCGTAATCGAAGGGCTCGGGAAGTTCGGGTAGCCGTTCGGCCTTAAGCCATTTGCGGACCGCGGCCTCGTGGGCATCGGCGTCCGGATTCACGCCAACCGCACCGGGTTCAAAGCGGAGGACGTTCGCCAGCGAGTCGGCGTTCGAGGCGAGTTCGTAAGTGTCCGGGTGGGGACGGTTCGCCGTAAAAATTCCCGTGGCAAGGCCGATCGTGAGCATGATCGAGGCGACCAGCGACGCGAATTGGTACGTCCGCCGACGGAGCACCATGCCACGCTGCGCCGAAGTGCTCGCGATCAACTTCGCACGAAGGTTCGGGGGAAATTCAACGGCACGCATCGCGGTGCCGAGAGCCGCGTCGAAGGCGGAAATGGAACGGGCATCCGCGGCACAGGCGGCGCAACCCGCGAAGTGCTGTTCCAGCGAGGCCGCATCGTCCGGCGCAAGCTCGCCGGCCCGGGGCGAGCCCGGTCGGCAAAAGCGCAGGAAGAATTGAGCATCGCGGCAGTTCATTTCAGCACCTTGTGAAGTAATCGCAAAGCCGCAAGCGGCTAGTCCGTCAACGCGGTTCGCAAGTAAACCTTGGCCCGAGCCAAGCGCGACATCACCGTTCCGATCGGCAGTTCCATCTGCTCCGCGATGTCCCGGTAACTGAACTCTTCAAAATAGTAGAGGATGATTGGCGTGCGGAACGCTTCATCCAGGTCATTTAATGCCGCTTGGAGCCGGGCCGGGTCAATATCGGGAAGTTCGGCAACCGGGCGTTCGGGTAGGTCGCCGACCGAATCCAACGGTACGACCCGATGACGCTTCTGATCGCGGATGCGGCGAAGATAACCATTCCGCAGAATCCGGAACAGCCAAGCCTTGGCTCGATCGGGTTCGCGAAGTTGCGAGAGCCGGGCCAAGGCTTTGCCGAACGCTTCTTGAGTTAAATCCTCGGCATCGGCCGCGGAACCGGAGAGCCGGTATGCGTAGCGATAGAGCCCCTGATAGTGGGCGTCGATCAGTTCGTGGAGCCCGCCGCCCGAAGCCATCGCGCCGTCCTCAATAGTTCTGAACCCGCGAACGGGGTTTTATTCCCGAGAACGTTGCAAAGGACGATTCGCTCGCCAAGTTCATTTCATACGAGAATCCACTTTCTCCTCCGGGAAATGCGTCGCTTCCCAATCAATTTCACGATTTGTAATTATTTCCGGGAATAACTCGGGGAGATTTGTATCTATTTGAACGTGGCGATGAGATGAGCCGCGAATCGGCACCATTGTAGGCTTGTAACTCTCGACTCCGAGGCGAGTTGCGAAACAAGTTGATTCAAGATGCTCGATAAGCGACCTCGAAATCGTCGACCGGTATTCCGCCGGATAAACTGTGTGCTTACTCAACCCAGGAGTTTCCCATGAAGCGTGTCATCGTTGCCATCGTTCTCGCCCTGAGCGTCGTGTCACTGGTCGGCTGCGGTACCGGCAGCGCCACGAAGGTCTCGTCCGCCACCAAGATGTAATTTCGACTGCGGTTTCAAACCATTTCAACCGGTATTTCGCCGGATGAATCCGTGTGGTTTCTTTCCAAGGAATTTCCCATGAAGCGCGTCATCGTTGCCCTCGTTCTCGCCCTGAGCGTCGTATCCCTGGTCGGCTGCGGTACCGGCAGCGCCACGAAGGTCTCGGCCAGCACCACCAAGGGCTGAGTTTCGTCCTGATCCGTAACGAGGCCGGCCGTTCAAACGGTCGGCCTCGCGTCTTTTCCGGAGCTTCTCGTGAACGCAATCCGCACGTCCCTCGCTCTCGCCATTCTCCTCACCTGTACGTTGCTCGTCGGTTGCGGCGGAACCCGCGACAAGGGCAAGAACCAGGACTTCGACCGCCCCAAAGCCACCGAAAAGTAGTTACACCCGGATTCCCAGCGACGATACGAGCATCTGGCAGAAGGCCGGAAGTTCGTCGGCGGAGCGAGCCGTGATAAGATTGCCGTCGCGAACCACGGCTTCATCCCGATAGTTCGCGCCCGCGGCGCGAACGTCGTCCCGAATCGCGGGATCGCACGTCACATTTCGGCCATCGAGAATCCCAGCACTAATCAAGAGTTGCGGCCCGTGCCCGATCGCCGCCACGCGGGTGCCGCCGTCTTGCATGAAGGTTCGCGTCACGTCCACGGCTTCCTCGCGCTGGCGGAGCTTGGCTACCGCCGTGCCATCGGGGATGACGAGAATGTCGTACTCGGCAGGGTTCACTTCGTGAATGCGAACGTCGGGCTCGATGCGGTAGCCGTGGAGGCCAGTGAGAGCGTGCATGAGAGGACTGGCGAGCCGCACATCCACGCCTTCCTCGCGAAGCCGATACCACGGGAGAAACAGCGTCAAATCTTCAAAACCGTCCGAAACCAGAATCAAGGCCTTCATGGGCGGGACCTTCCCCGGAATGAAATGTGATGGATTGATTGTAGGCAGCAAGTTGTATCGGCGGAAGCCCGACTCGAATTGATCGGTTCGCGATCGAACTGCTTGCGGTCACGCCCGCACGATACGACTCAAGGCCTCGGGCACGGGCGATTCCAGGTTCAACCGTTCACCCGTAAGTGGATGCATGAAGGCGAGTTTCCAAGCGTGAAGACCGAGCCGGCGCGCCGGGTTGGTCTTCGCCCCGTAATCGGTGTCGCCGATCACCGGGCAGCTGAGGCCCGCGAGGTGAACGCGGATCTGATGCTTGCGGCCCGTCACCAGTTTCACCTCGACTCGCGAATAGCTTCCGTGCGAACCCCCGACGCGATATTGCGTGATGGCCTGCTTCGCCTCGGTGCCAGCCCGGCCGACGCGGACCCGTAGGTTGCTCCCCTCGATCAGGAAATTCTCGATCGTCCCCTCGGCCGGCCTCGGCACACCCTCCACAATAGCCAAGTACGTCTTCTCGACGGCGTGCCAATTCTGTTGCAGGCGATCGCGTGCGTCCGGGTTCTTGGCGAAGAGCAATAGCCCGGACGTGTCGCGGTCGAGGCGATGGACGACGAACGGCCGCGGGGCGTCGCGACCCGCGAGCCGTGCGAAGGCCGTGTCGAGCTTCTCCAAATCGGTCGCAACGGCAAGCAGGCCGCACGGCTTCTCGATGACGATGAGCGACTCGTCCTCGTGAATGATGCTGAGATCGACGTTCGATTTCGGAGCCTGCGGAGTGTGGCTAATCGTGACGGCATCGGCAGGACGAATCGGGTGGTCGTGGCGCGTGACCGGCGAGCCATTCACGCGAACGAACCCGTGGCGAAGCAGTTGTTTGAGGCGCGTGCGGTTGGATTCGGGCAACGCCTCGATCAGCCACGCGAGTAGCGGCTTCTCGGAAAGCGGAGTAGGAACGCGGCGATCGGGCGGTTGAGCTGCCATGGGATAAAGTCCGATTCTACGGCGCTCGCGCGCGAAGATTTAACGAATAGTCCGGTCTTGCGAGGCTGAGGGCGGGTAGTATTTCTATCTTCTCAGAAGAAATCGTTGCCGACGGAGTTGGACACCATGATTCGCAGCGCCTTTTGGTGGACTCGCAACCTGCGACGCAAGCCGATTCATCCTTCGACCCGCCTGCGGCTCGAATCGTTGGAAGACCGCACCGTTCCGGCCCCCTTCGCGGCGGGGAACCTGGTGGTGTATCGGATCGGCGACGGAGTGGGGACGTTGACAGCTTCAGCAGCAGCTTCGTTTCTCGACGAATACACCACGAGTGGTAGCTTCGTTCAGTCCATTGCCGTGCCGACGTCGGCCAGCGGTTCGCAGCTAGCGCTTACAAATAGCGGTTCAGCTCCCTCCGAAGGGGCACTGTCGCTGTCGGCGGATGGGCAGTACCTGCTTTTCGCGGGATACAACGCCGCGCCCACAGTTACCAGCGTCAACAGTACTTCGACTACGGGGCCCACGCCGATCGTACGTGTGATCGGACGGGCGGGAATCGATGGAACGCTGGATACCTCCACCTCGACCACGAGTTTCAGCGGAGGCAACATCCGGTCTGCGACCAGTACCAACGGTACGGACATCTGGGCTGCCGGGGGCAACACGGGCGTCGTCTACACGACCTTCGGATCGAGTGGCGCGGGGATCGTGATCAGCAGCAATAACACCAACAATCGCGTACTCGGCATTGCCAGCGGGCAACTCTATTCCTCAAGCGGCATAGGGACGAACACCTTTAAAGGTGTGAACGCCGTCGGAACGGGAACACCGACCTCGGGCACCCCCCCCAATAACGAAGTTCGCCTCGCCGGCCTGACCGATACAACAAATCCCAGCGATTACGGGTTCTTCTTCGCTGACCTTGATGCTGGTGTTAGCGGGGTCGATACGCTTTACGTCGCCGACGATGGCACCGGGGCATTGACAAAGTTCTCCCTTGTCGGTGGCAACTGGACCCCGAACGGGACCGTCGGCACCTCTACGAACCTATTTCGTGGCATCACGGCTTATGTGAATGGCTCGACTGTGACCCTGTATACGACAGGTATCGATCCAGCAGGCACTGGAGGAACGGGGAGATCGGGATTATTCAAGCTCACAGACAGCAGTGGCTATAACGGCACCCTTAGCGGTACTCCTACGCTCCTGGCCACCGCCTCTGCGGCTGGGACCAATGTCGCCTTCCGCGGCATCGCTCGCGTTCCCGCAGCGGCAGATACCACTTCGCCTACCGTGCTGGGCGTCACGTCGACGAAGGCCAACGGTTCGTACAAGGCCGGCACGACGATCGATGTGACGGTTCAGTTCAACGAGCCGGTCTTGGTGACGGGCACCCCGCA
>JAYTUG010000002.1:0-3236 GCA_043744695.1 Gemmataceae bacterium | reverse complement strand
CGCTCCGAGGACTCCGCGTCGCGGCTAAACTGAAACGTTTGAGGTTGCCATGAACACCATCGACCGCATTCTCGCGAACGCTTCCGAGGGCATCCGGCTCAGCGCCGAGGAAGGGCTCGCGCTCTTCGAGTGTCGCGATCTCCACAAGCTCGGACGGGCCGCGCACGCCGTCACGATGCGGCTGCATCCCGAGCCGTACCGCACGTTCAACATCGACCGCAACGTGAACTATACAAACGTTTGCGCCGCGGTCTGCGACTTCTGCGCCTTCTACCGGAAGACCGGCGACGCGGATGCCTACGTGCTCTCGCGCGAGGAACTGTACCAGAAAATCGAAGAGACCATCGCCCTCGGTGGCGACCAGATCCTCATGCAGGGCGGCATGCATCCGTCGCTCAAGCTCGAATGGTACGAAGACCTGCTTCGCGATTTGCGAAGCCGCTTCCCCACGGTGAACCTCCATGCGTTCAGCCCGCCGGAACTCTGGCACTTCCACAAGATCAACAAGCTGCCGTTGCTCGAAGTGCTGACGCGACTCAAGGCCGCCGGGCTCGGCAGCATCCCCGGCGGCGGCGGCGAAATCCTCGTCGATCGCGTCCGTGCCGAACTGACCAAGAACAAAGCCATGACCGACGAGTGGCTCGAAGTCATGCGCGTGTGGCATCAACTGGGCGGCAAATCGACCTGCACCATGATGTTCGGCCACGTCGAGACGCTCGCCGAACGAATCGAGCACCTCACGCGACTCCGGGACCTTCAAGACGAAACCGGCGGCTTCACCGCGTTCATTTGCTGGACGATGCAGCCCGGCCACAAGATGAGCCACTTCCCCGAGGCCGGCGCGTTCGACTACCTTCGCACGCAGGCCATCGCCCGGCTCTATCTCGACAACGTGCCGAACATTCAGTCGTCGTGGGTGACGCAGGGCGCGAAGATCGGGCAGGTCGCGCTCTTCTTCGGTGCCAACGATATGGGAAGCCTGATGATCGAGGAGAACGTCGTCGCCAGTGCGGGAACGGTACACTACCTCTCGCTCGAAGAGATCAAGCGATGCATTCGGGAGGCCGGCTGGGAACCGCGTCAACGCAACGTCTTCTATGAACTGATCGATCCGCCGCTCGCGGCTTCGCGACCCTCGCATCGCGGGTCGTCATTGCCGGTTCTCACCGAATCGGCACAATGACTGCATGACCGACGACTTCATCATGCGGTTCCGCTTGCAGCAGGTGCTCGCTTACCGCGAGCTTTGCCGGCATATCCGTTCCAGCGGCCGCGGCAACATTCTGTTCGCAGGGCTCATGCTCGCACTGGCCTATTACACCTTCCGACCGAACGCCTCGATCGTCTCAGTCCTGTACGCCGGGCTCGCGTTCGCCGAACTCGCCGTCGGGCTCTTCAAGTGGATGTTCCCCTCCGCTGAAGGAGTGCTCTTCGACGCGATTCTGCAGCTACTATTCGCACTGTTCACCCTCGGCGGGCAGGCCCTCGTCTTCTTTGTCGCCGGCCAGAACCCCAACACGATCTTCGTCATCCTCGGCGCCCTCATGCTCACGGGAGCCTTTCGCCGCTTCAAGAACTACCTCGACCTCCGCAAGGCGTTCGCGGATCGGCCCACGTCCGATCAGATTCGCTGGTTCGACGACCTGATCTACGAGATTCGCCACGCCGATCCGAGCACCGACGATCAGGCGCTCGACCTGCCCAGCAAACCGTCCTGGAAAGCAAAACTGCTCGGCACCACCGCCTTCTTCGTGGCGAAGAAGGGCAACGAGGTCGTGATTGCCGGGCCGTTCGATTTCGGTCTCGTGCCGGAAGACCATCACGACGGCGAGAGCCACGTTCGCGTGCGGCTGCACCTCTACGACCGCGCCACGAAACCGTTCGATCTCGACGACGCGAGCTGGGCCAACTACCGCAAGTGGATGGCGTCGCATTCCAATCGGGCCCCCTCATGATCGAAGTTCGCGACCTCTCGAAGACGTTCCCCGGTCCGAACGGCCCCGTCTCGGCCGTGGACGGCATCCACTTCTCCGTCCACCCTGGGGAAGTCTTCGGACTCCTCGGGCCCAACGGTGCCGGCAAGACGACCACGCTCCGCATGCTCTGCACCGTGCTGCGGCCCACCGGCGGCACCGCCACCGTCGCCGGCTACGACGTGATCGAACAACCGTCCGAAGTGCGCCGGCACGTCGGCTTCCTCTCCGCCAACACCGGCGTCTACGACCGCATGACCGCCTGGGAAATGGTCTCCTACTACGGCCGGCTCAACCTCATCCCGCCGGACCAACTCCGCGTTCGCATGGACGAACTCTTCGACACGCTCCAGATGGATTCGTTCCGCGATGTGCCCGGCGCGAAGATGAGCACCGGTATGAAGCAAAAGGTCTCCATCGCCCGCGCCCTCGTCAACGATCCGCCGGTGCTCATCTTCGACGAACCGACCTCGGGGCTGGACGTGCTCGTGCAGCGCGCCGTACTCGAGAGCATCAGGCAACTTCGCGGCCGCGGCAAGACGATCATCTTCTCAACGCACGTCATGCGCGAGGTGGAGAAGCTCTGCGACCGCGTCGCGATCATGTCGAAGGGGAAGATTTTGGTCTGCGGTACGCTCGACGACTTGCGGCAAATGCACAACGAGCAGGACTTGGAAGAACTCTTCTTCGCGCTGGTGAGTTAAACCTACAACGCGGTCGCATGCCACAAGTTATTCGTGGGAAATGATTTGTGGCGAATTAACTTCGAGGCTTCATTCGTCGCAACCATTATCAGGATAAACACTTACGTCATAGAGCCGCGTTGTAGGTTTAGGGTGTGCCTATAGATTTCGGCGTCGAGCGAATTGGGAGGGCGAGGCTCCTGCCGAGCCGGGGAGGTCGCTGGCTACGGAGAACACCAGCCACTGGGCTTCTCATCCACGAATTGGGGCTGTCCAGCTGGCTCGGCAGGAGCCTCGCCCTCCCAGGATGCCAAAATCCTTAGGCACGCCGCATTTGCCAAAATTCGTCTTTCCTCCGGTTCCGCTTTCGGTTATCACTCGCCACGGAAGGTGCGGCCCCAGTTCTCCCGGAGGTCCGCGCGCCGAACCCACCGTCGCACCGCGCAGGGAAGCGCCCGGCATGCCAAGCCCAAAAATTCATTCGCTCGACGACCTCGGGCCGCTCCTCGAACGCCATCGCGTTCAAGGCCACCGGATCGTCCACTGCCACGGCGTGTTCGACCTGCTGCACATCGGACAC
>JAYTUG010000001.1:0-3240 GCA_043744695.1 Gemmataceae bacterium | reverse complement strand
CTCTCCGCCGCCGCGGGCATGGACGTGTTCCGCATCTTCGACGCCAACAACTGGCTGCCCAACCTCACGATGGCCATCGACGCGGCCCTGCGAACCGACGCGATCTGCGAAGCCGCCATCTGCTACACCGGCGACATTCTCGACCCGAAGCGCGACAAGTTTACGCTCACCTACTTCGTGGACATGGCGAAGAAGCTCGAGAAGCTCGGCACGCACATTCTCGCGATCAAGGACATGGCCGGGCTGCTCAAGCCGTACGCCGCGAAGAAGCTCGTGAAGGCGCTCCGCGCCGAGATCGGCATCCCCATCCACTTCCACACGCACGATTCGGCCGGCGGCCAGATCGCAGCTTACGTACTCGCCGCGGAAGAAGGCGTGGACATCGTCGATTGCGCCTTCGCGCCGCTGGCGGGGAACACCTCGCAGCCGAGCCTCAACGCCTTCGCCGAAGCCATGCGCTTCACGGACCGCGACCCCGGCCTGAACTTCGATTCGCTCGCCGGTACCGCCGCCTACTGGGAAGGCGTTCGCGCCCAGTACTCGGCCTTCGAGACCGGTCAAATCGCGAGTTCCGCCGAGGTCTACCTCCACGAGATGCCCGGCGGACAGTACGCGAACCTGTTCCAGCAAGCCCACTCGCTCGGCCTCGGCGACCGCTGGCCCGAGGTCGGCAAAATGTACGCCGAGGTCAACCGCCTCTTCGGCGACATCGTGAAGGTCACGCCCACCTCCAAGGTCGTCGGCGACATGGCCCTCTTCATGCTGGCGAACAACCTCACGCCCGCCGAGGTGATGGACCCGAAGCGGGAAGTTGCATTCCCCGAATCCGTAGTCGAGTTCTTCGAAGGCAAGCTCGGCCAACCGCCGGGCGGCTTCCCACCGCAACTGCAGGCGCGGATCCTCCGCGGCCGCAAGCCCCTCACCGATCGTCCCGGTGCCCTGCTCCCCGATGCCGACTTCGCGAAAGCTCGCGCCGAACTCGAAACGAAACTCAGCCGCGCTCCGAGCAATGAGGACGTGATCTCGTACCTGCTTTATCCGAAGGTGTTCCTCGACTTTGTGGCCGCCGAGGCCAAGTACTCGGACCTGAGCGTGCTGCCGACTTCGGTCTTCTTTTACGGCATGGCTTCCGGTGAAGAAGTAAGCATCGAGATCGAGCCGGGCAAGACGCTCATTGTGAAGTTCCTGACCGTCGGCGATGGGCTACCGGACGGGAAGCGCGTGGTCTACTTCGAGCTGAACGGCCAGCCGCGCGAAGTGCTGGTGGACGACAAGTCGCTGACCGAAGGCGCGGTGAAGGGCCGGCCGAAGGCCGAGGCGGGCAACGCGAAGCACGTGTCCGCTCCGATGCCGGGCTCCGTGGTCGCGGTGAACGTGGCCGTGGGCGAAGAAGTGGCGGCGGGCCAGAAGCTGCTCAGCATGGAAGCGATGAAGATGGAGACGACGTTGTATGCGGAGCGAACCGGCCGCGTGGCCGAGGTGCTTGTCCGCCCCGGCGCGCAGGTCGACGGCGGCGACCTCGTGATCCGGTTCGAGTAACTCGCAACCCGCTTGCGGGTTCGCGCCCGTGCCGCGATAGAACGATAATCCACCTCATGAAACCGTCGCGTCGCGAACTTCTGGCCGCGTTCCTCGGTGCGCCCGCCCTGGTGACAACGGGTTGTCACTCGGACCGCGTGCCGCCGTTGCCGCCGGGTGACATCGTCGGGCCTTCGGACGTACTCGGCCATCGGCTCCGCGATGGCTGGCGACCCATTCCCGCTGCCGATGCCTGGGAGAAGCACCGATTCGTGATCGTCGGCGGGGGCGTCGCCGGGCTTGCAGCGGCGTGGCGACTCCACAACGCTGGCATTACCGACTTCGTTCTACTCGAACTCGAACCCGTGGCCGGCGGCACCTCGCGCGGCGGCGAATCCGCTGTCGGGCCGCACCCGTGGGGTGCCCACTACATCCCCGCCCCGCTCGCCGAGAACAAGCTGCTCATCTCGCTGCTCCAAGAACTCGGCGTCGTCGAAGGCCAGCATCCGGACGGTTCGCCGATCATCGCGGAGGAAGTGCTGTGCCGCGATCCGCAGGAGCGCACGTTCTTCCGCGGCAGTTGGCACGAAGGGCTTTACCTCCACGTCGGGCAATCGCCCGAGGACGAGGCACAGCTCGCGCGATTCAACGCCGAGATGGGCAAGTGGGCCGGCTGGCGCGACGGCAAAGGTCGCAAGGCGTTCGCAATTCCCGTGGCGTCCGGTTCCGACGATCCGGTCGCGACCGAACTCGACCGCATCCCGATGAGCGAGTGGCTGGCGAAGAACCAATTCACCTCGGATCGCTTGAAGTGGCTCGTGAATTATGCCTGCCGCGACGACTACGGCATGCCGATGGAGCAGACGAGCGCGTGGGCCGGGCTGTTCTACTTCGCCTCGCGCTTGAAGGGTCCGGGTTCGCAGGCGCAGCCGCTCTTGACCTGGCCGGCCGGCAACGCCCGACTCGTCCAGCATCTGCATTCCATGGTGAAGGATCGCGTTCGGCTCGGCTGGGCGGCCGCCGATGTGAACCCGACGGCGACCGGTGTCGAGGTGGTTGCGGTGTCGCACGACGGCTCGCAGATTCGCGGCTTGCGGGCCGACCGCGTGATCTTCGCCGCGCCGCAGTTTCTGGCCAAACATCTGATTCGCCCGTTCCGCACGAGCCCGCCGCCGCACCTCGCCGCGTTCAACTACGGTGCCTGGATGGTGGCCAACCTGCACCTGAAGGACCGCCCCGCGGATCGCGGCTTCCCCCTCGCTTGGGACAACGTTCTCTACGAAAGCCCGTCGCTCGGGTACGTCGTGAACACGCATCAGCGCGGCCTCGACCACGGCCCGTGCGTCTTCACGTACTACTACCCACTGACAGACACTGACCCGCGCGAAGCCCGTGCAAAGTTGCTCGGCACCGACCGCGACGGCTGGGCCGAGATCGCACTGACCGACCTCGGTCGGGCGCACAGCGAGATTCGCACGCTCGTGGAACGGCTCGACGTGATGCGCTGGGGCCACGCGATGATCCGCCCGACGCCGGGCTTTATCTGGGGCGCGGATCGCCGCCAGGCGGCATTGCCGTTCCGCGGCATCCACTTCGCGGGAGCCGACCTGAGCGGCGTCCCGATCTTCGAGGAAGCGCTCTACCACGGCGTGCGTGCGGCGGAGGAGGTTCTCGTTTAGCCGCGACGCGGAGTCTGGGGAGCCGAGCCCGGACAACGCCGGT